>JBBSME010000024.1:0-30076 GCA_038233335.1 Acidimicrobiales bacterium
CGCCCTGTCCAACGAGTACGGCGTGGGCCGGGCCCGCAACCTGCTGGTCCGAGACATCGGCTACGTGGTGGAGGCGCGGGAGCGGGCGCTCGGCGCCGATCGCACCGACCGGGACGAGCGTCGGGTGATCGAACGCCTCATCGCCTCGCTCACCCCCGAAGGCGCCACCGTGGCCACCAGGCGCAAGGTGCGCCGCCTGCTGCGGGGCCTCTACGAACCGGCCTCCGGCGGTTCGGGCGGTTCGGGCGGGTCGGGCGGCTCGAGGGGCGGACTGGTCAAGCCCCTCGCCACCAAGCTCACCTCGGGATCGGAGTTCGACGTGCCCGACGACGAGGGGGCGCCGGACAACAACGGCAACCGGTCCCACGCCGCCAAGGACTGGTTCGCCCCGGGCGGCACGGCCGTCCGGGCGCCCATCGCCGGCAAGGTCGTCGAGGTCAAGCCCTCAAGGGGCAACAGTGGTCAGATCTTCGGCGGCGTGGTCAAGGTGCAGGGCGCCAACGGCAGGGTGTGGGTGTTCCGCCACGTCGACCCGACCGGCGTCAAGAAGGGCCAGCGGGTGGACGCCGGCGACCGGGTCGCCAAGATCACGAACTGGACCAGCGGCCCCGACCACGTGCACATCGAGCACTGGAAGACCCTGGGCGGCGGCTACAACAAGGGCAACATGCTCGACCCGATGGAGGCGCTCAAGCGGTTCCTCTGACCTGATAGACCACAGCCCGAAGGGCCGAGCGGGGAAGGGCTCCCCATTCACGGGCGCGCGGCCATCGTCGAAGGTGGACCCCATGGACGACCGAACCGCCGCCCGATGACCTCGCTCCACCTCCTCGTGGTCGACCGCTCCGGTCGGGCTCGCCCGGTGGTGATCGACGGCCCCGACCGCCTCACGGTCGCCACGGTGGCCGTCGCAGTGGCCGACGCCGTCGGCGAGGAGGAACCGGACCCCGCGCTGTTCATGGGGGAGCGTCGTCTCGAAGCGGACGACGACCTGGCCGAGGCCGGCGTCGTCCAGGGCGCCACGGTCGGGGTCGGTGCCCCGGTGGCCGACCCGGTGCGACCGCCTGAGGCTGACCTGGTGGCGGTGGTGACCGGGGGCCTCCACGCCGGGCGGCACGTCGACCTGTGGCCCGACACCGATGTGACGGTCGGGCGGGTCGAAGACGCCGACCTGCGCCTGCCCGACCCCGAGGTGAGCCGGGCCCACCTCGTCATCCGCCGTCGCGACGAGGGAGAAGGCGACGCGGTGCTGGCCCTCGACGTCGGGGCGCACAACGGGATCGGCCTTCGTGGGATCCGCATCGACGGTGCGGCGGCGGTCGACCACGACGAGCCGCTCACCCTCGGCGCCAGCGTGGTGGAGGTCCGGCCCCCCATGGCCCCGGCCGCGGTCCTGGACCCGGTGGGGGGCGACGGCACCCGGCGCTTCAACCGCCCGCCTCGCATCCTTCCCCCGCTCGAGCCACCCGAGCTGGTGCTCCCCACCGAGCCCCGGGAGCCGACCAAGCGGCGCATCCCGCTGATCGCCGCCCTGCTGCCCATGCTGTTGGGGGTGGGCATGTTCGCCCTGATCGGCCCGTCGCCGTTCCTGCTGTTCATCCTGTTGTCGCCACTCATGTTGGCCGGCAACGCCTGGTCGGACCGTCGCCACGGACGCAAGGACCACAAGGCGGCCCGGGCCCGCTACGAGACCGAGATGGCCCAGGTGGAGCAACGGCTCGCGGCCCTGGTCATCGATGACGAACGGATGCGCCGTCACGCGTTTCCCGACCCGGCCGTGGTCATGGCCACCGTCCTCGGACCGGGACGGAGACTGTGGGAACGGCGGGCCACCGACGACGATCACCTCGCCCTGCGCGTCGGCACCGCCGATGCTCCTGCCCGGGTGCAGGTCATCGGCGGCGATCGCAGCGAGCACCCCCCTCCCCCGGCGCGCAACGTGCCGGTGGTGGTGTCGCTCGGCGAGGCCGGCGTGGCCGGCGTGGCCGCCGCCGCCCGGCCGGTGCGCATGTCCATCGCCCGGGCCCTGGTGGCCCAGATCCTGGCCCTGCACGGGCCCCGGGAGATCCGCGTCGCCCTCATCACCGCAGCCGACGACGTCGACGACTGGGACTGGCTGGCCTGGGCGCCCCACACCGCCGCCCTGCGCGAGGGAGCGGCCCCCCTCATGGTGGCCACCGACCGCCAGCAGGCCGAGGCCCGCCTGACCGACCTGCGCGCCGTCATCACTGCCCGTACCGAGAAGCGGCGCGAACGGTTCGGGTCCGACGTCGTCGAGGTGCCTCGAGTGGTGCTGGTGCTCGACGGCGCCCGCCGCCTACGTCACCTCCGAGGTTTGGCCGACGTGCTCCGCGACGGCCCGGCCGTGGGCGTGTTCGCCCTGTGCCTCGACCAGGACGAACACAGCCTGCCCGAGGAATGCCAGGCCACGGTGGTAGCCGAAGGCGAGCGCGACACCCGGGCCACGGTCCGTCGCCCGAACCGCGACCCGGTCCACGATGTCCTCGTCGACGGCCTTGACGGCGCCTTCGCCGACCGGGTCGCACGCGCCCTCGCCCCCCTGCGCGACCTGGGCCGGAGCGGCGACAGTGGTTCTGAGATCCCGGCCACGGCCCGCTTCTGCGAAGTGGCCGAGATCGACGAGCCCACCGCCGTCGACGTGATCGACCGCTGGGCCGGCGGCGGTCGGTCGACCCGGGCCCTGCTCGGTGTATCCGACACCGGACCGTTCACCGTCGACCTGCGGCGCGACGGACCCCACACCCTCATCGCCGGGACGACCGGTGCCGGCAAGTCCGAGCTGCTCCAGACGCTGGTGGCCTCCCTCGCCCTGGCCAACCGGCCCGACGCCATGTCGTTCGTGCTGGTCGACTACAAGGGCGGCGCCGCCTTCCGTGACTGCGCCCGGCTCCCCCACTGCGCCGGGCTGATCACCGACCTCGACGGGCACCTGGTGGACCGGGCCCTGCGCAGCCTCGACGCCGAGCTCAAGCGTCGCGAGCGCGTCCTGGCCGCCGCCGACGCCAAGGACATCGACGACCTGGTGGCCGGCGGAGGTTCCCTGGCCCGCCTGGTGATCGTGATCGACGAGTTCGCCTCACTCATCGAGGAGGTGCCCGACTTCGTCACCGGAATCGTGGGCATCGGCATGCGGGGGCGCAGCCTGGGCGTCCACGTGGTCCTGGCCACCCAGCGCCCGGGCGGGGCCGTCACCGCCGATCTGCGGGCCAACGTCAACCTGCGCCTGTGCCTGCGGGTGAACGACTCCCAGGAGTCGAGCGATGTCATCGAGGTGGCCGACGCCGCCTCCATCCCCCGGTCCCGGCCCGGCCGCGCCCTGGCCCGGACCGGGGCCGGAGAGGTCACCGCCTTCCAGACGGCCCGGGTCGGAGGGCCCCGTGCCGGTGGGGCCACGCCGGACCGTCCGGTCGAGGCCACCCAAGCCACCCTGATGGCCTTCGGCACCGACCCCCGACCCGGCGAAGCCCTCGACGACGTCCCCGACGCTGTCGGCGACCCCGGCGAGACCGACCTCTCCGTGCTGGTCGACGCCATCGCGGCGGCGGCCGAGGAGCTCGGCGCAGAGCCCCCCGCCGCGCCGTGGCTGGCCCCGCTGGCGGCCCAGGTGAGCACCGACGAGGTGGCCGCCGCCGCCGGACCGGCCGTCGGCGCCCCCGGAGCGGTCCACGGAGTGGCCCTCGGCCTGGCCGACCTCCCGGCTCAGCAGGCCAGGGCACCCTTCGAGGTGGACCTGGCGGCCGCCGGCAACCTGGCCGTCCTGGGCACCGCCCGCAGCGGCCGAACCACCGTGTTGCGCACCCTCGCACTGGGCCTGGCCGAAGGGGCGGGCCCCGACCGGTTGCACCTCTACGGGCTCGACGGTGGCGTGCGGGGCTTGGCCGCCCTCGCCGAGCTGCCCCACACCGGTGCCGTGGTGGCCACTGATGACTTCGACCGCACCGAGCGCCTGGTTCGGGTGGTGTCGGGCTTGGTGGAGGAACGCCAGCGCGGGGCCGGCGAGGACGCTCCGACAGTGGTGTTCCTCGTCGACAGCTACGAGGCCGTGGTCAACCGCTTCGCCGAGCGCGACGGCGGCTGGCTGCCCGACGCCATCGACCGCATCGCCCGCGAGGGCCCGTCGGTCGGCGTGCACGTCGCCCTCACCACCGACCGCACCGGGTTCAACATGAGGCTGGCCTCCGCGTTCTCGGCGCGGATGGTGCTCCGCCAGGCCGACAAGGAAGACGACGCCCTGGCGGGCCTCGACCTGAAGACCGTTCCCTCCAACCGCCCACCGGGGCGGGCGGTGTGGGTGGACGGCAACCTGGAGGTGCAGGTCGCAGTCGTCGGCGACGATCCCACGGCGGGGGCCCAGGACGACGCCGTCCGCGGTGCGGCCCAGGACATGCCCGCGGCACAGCCAGGGTCGAGCCCCCGCCGGGTCGATCCACTACCCGAGGTGGTCCGTCTGGACGAGCTGGCCCCAGCCGAGACCCGCCGGGCCGCGGAGGCGAACCTCGGCATCGACGCCGACGGCCAGGCGGTCACCATCGACCTGACCGTCCTGACCCCGGGCTTCGTGGTGGCGGGGCCGCCCACCTCGGGGCGCTCCACCGCGCTGATGACCCTCGTCGACTCGCTACCGGGCCTCGATGACGGCTGCTGGCAGGCGGTGGTGGTCACCCCCCGCCCCTCGCCGTTGCGGGACCTGGACCGGCCCGGCGTGGCGGTGCTGAGCGGATCCGAGCTGGAGGACACCCTGGAGGACGCCCTCGACGAGGCTCTCGACGAGGCCACCGAGGGAACCCTGCTCGTCATCGACGACGCCGAGATGGTGCCCGACGGCAAGGCCACCCGACTGCTGGAGGCCCGGGTGCGCCGCGCTCGCGACGAGGGGCTGGCGGTGGTGGTCGGGGTGACCACCGACGACCTGTTGCTGGCCCGGTACCGGGGATGGCTGGCCGACCTGCGCCGGGCCCGCACCGGGCTGCTCCTGGCTCCGACCTCCACGGTCGACGGCGAGGTCTTCGACCTCAAGCTGCCTCGTAGCATCGGTGGCTCCTGGCCGGCCGGTCGCGGCTTGCTGGTCACCCGAGGCCGCCACGAGCCGGTCCAGGTCGCGCTGCCGTCGCTTCTGGCCCCCCGGGGGTGAGTGCTCAGGTCGCACCTTCCTCCCGACGGCGGGGCGGACGATGCCCGAGCGTTGGTTGCGGGTATGCTCCGCCAGCCCGGCCGCAGCCACGCGGGAGGGCGGGAGGCCGACACGTCATCATGGTGACGGACGCTGCGAGGCGGCGAGGACGTGCGATGGACCGCAGCTCGGGACGCGAGGGACCGCCCGTCATCCCTGACGCACACCGGGACGCGACGGCACTGCCACCGGCGGGCGACGGTCACCGTCGCTGGTCCATCGTCCTGTCCGGGCAGGACGCCGTGCTGCACGAGACGCCGACGCGGATGCGCTCGACGCGCGATCGACGTCCCTTCGAAGCCCGGCTGCAGGCGCTCCGCGCCCTGGGGCCAGAGCCCGGGCTCGATCCGATCCTCGACGGTGGCGTGGCCTCCGGTCGGGGCTGGTGGGTGACCCCCGCCGGAGGACGCTCGCTAGACCAGGACCGACCGGGGTCCCTCGCCGAGGCCATCGCCGTCGGCGTCGGCCTCGCCACCGCCCTCGGTCGGGTCCACGCCGCCGGCCTCGTCCACGGCCGGGTCGCCCTCGACACCGTCCAGCTGGTGGCCACCGGGGCCCGCCTCGAGCTCAACCCCGTGCCTCCCGTGGCGCCGATGGCACCCGGCGACGGCTCCGCCCGCCCCCACGTCCCCCCCGAGGTGCTGGAGGGTCAGCCCTGGACCCCACCCGGTGACCTGTGGGCGCTGGGCTCGGTCCTCTACCAGCTGATCGAGGGAGACCCCCCGTTCGCCCGTGAGGCGGCCCGGGGGGCCCTGGAGGTGCTCATGGCGGTCACCCTCGGTGGGTCGGTGACCTTCCACCGGCCCGACGTGGACGAAGGGCTCCGACGCGCCCTCCTTCGGGCGCTCGACGCCGACCCCGCGCACCGGCCGACGGCCAGCGCCTTCGGCGCCGTGCTCGTCACCACCACCGGTGCTCCCCTGGCTAGCCGGCTCGACACGGTGACCCCAGGGGGCGTCGAGGCCCCCGACCTCGATGACCCCGCTACGGGGTCGGAGGTGGGGCGCCCTCTGGGCTCGGGCTACCTGCTCACCGAGCCCCTCGGTCGGGGTGCCATGGGCCGGGTGTGGCGAGGCGTGCGCCGCTCCGACGGCACGGCCATGGCGGTCAAGGTGCTGCGCCCGGAGCTGGCTGACGACCCCGAGCAGGTCGCCCGCTTCCTCGCCGAGCGCAACGCCCTGCGAGCCGTGGTCGATGACCGGGTCGTGCGGGTCCACGACCTCGTCGTCGAGGGCTCGGTCCTGGCCATCGTCATGGACCTCGTCGACGGTGGCGACCTGCGCACCGCCATGGGATCCGAGGGCCCCATCTCGCCCGGGCGGGCGGCGACCCTGCTCGCCGGGGTGGCAGGCGGATTGGCTGCAGTGCACCGGGCGGGAATCGTCCACCGCGACGTGAAACCCGAGAACGTCCTCATGACCGCAGGAGAACCGCCGGTGCGCCTCACCGACTTCGGTGTCGCCCGCATCGTCGACGGTGCCACCCTCACCCGCCCGACCCAGCTCATCGGCACCCCCGACTACGTCGCTCCCGAGCTCGTCGCCGGTCGACAGCCGTCGCCGGCGGCCGACATCTACGCCCTCGGGATCATGACCTACGAGGTCCTGGTGGGTCGTCGACCGTTCGTCGGGCCCACGCAGGCCGCGGTGCTCCGTGCCCACCTCGACGAGCCGCCGATGCCACCACCGGACATCGCACCAGCCCTCTGGCAGGTCCTGGCCGCCTGCCTGGCCAAGGACCCCGAGCGGCGCCCCTCGGCCGAAGAGGTGGCTGAGCGCCTGAACCGCCTGGCCCCGACCTTGGCCGGAGCCCCGCCGATGGCCCGCCTCCCGGCCCCGCCCGAGCCGGTGTTCGCACCGGCCGCGGCCCCGGCCTCATCCGGGTTCGACCCGCAGGCCGCCCCTGCCGTGCCCGCTCCCGCCCCCCTCGCCCTGGCCGGGCCCGGCGACGACGGTGACGGCCGTCTCGAGACCCGGGCCGGGCGCCGCCCGCAGTCCGCCCCGCCGGAACAGGAGGCGGCGGGCGGGCGCCGCTGGCCGTGGGTCGTCGCGCTCGCCGTGCTGCTCCTGGTCGTCGTCGCCGCCGGCTTCGTGACGTCACGGCGCGACGATGACCCCACGGCCGGGTCAGCCGACGACCCGGCCGCTCGTGAGGGCCAGGTGGAGATCGGCTACGTCGCGCTCCCCATCGAGGTCGCAGCCTCGGGCGAGGGCGGTCGTGTGGCGGTGACCTACGCCGCGCCCGTCGGGTCCGACGCTGACACCCAGCTGGTGTTGCAGATCGTGGCCGACGCCGACCAGCCCCAGGAGGCCTCCCAGGTCGAGTTCGATGCCGTGGGCGGAGCCAGCTCCGGCTCCGGAGGTGCCGTCCTCACCCTCGATGACGATGAGGACGGCTTGAACGACATCGTGACCTTCGATCCGGCCGCCTTCGACCTGGACGTCGAGGTCGCGCCCGAGGCCTGCGTCTGGGTGTTCCTCCCCTACCGCGACACCGCCCCCGAGCCGGCCGACATCGGCCTGGATGCGTTCGCCTCCGACTGCGCGAGAATCGCCGGGTGACCGACAGCGAGCGGGTCCCCGATGGGCGCCCCGGAGTGGAACCTCGCTCCGTCAAGTGGGCCCGGGAACAGGCCGAGGCCCTCCAAGCCAACGTGGAGACCGTGCTCAAGGGCAAGGCCGACGTCGTGCGCCTGGCGCTCGTCGCCCTCTTCAGCGAGGGTCACCTGCTCGTCGAGGACGTGCCCGGAGTGGGCAAGACGACCCTGGCCCGGTGCCTGGCCACGTCCATCGACGCCGCGTGGAACCGGATCCAGTTCACCCCGGACCTCCTCCCCTCGGACATCACCGGAGTGTCGATCTGGAACCAGGAGACGAGGGAGTTCGAGTTCCGATCCGGCCCCGTGTTCGCCAACGTCGTGGTCGCAGATGAGATCAACCGGGCCTCGCCGAAGGCCCAGTCCGCCCTACTGGAGGTGATGGAGGAACGCCAGGTCACCACCGAGGGCGCCACCCGGACGGTCCCCCGGCCCTTCCTCGTGCTCGCCACCCAGAACCCCATCGACCTCGACGGCACCTATCGGTTGCCCGAGGCTCAGCTCGACCGGTTCCTTCTGCGCATCGGCGTCGGATACCCGTCGCTGGAGGAGGAGGCTCGGCTGCTCGACCAGCGGTCGGCGCGGGGGGTCCCCCAGATCGGTCCGGTGCTCGGGCTCGAGGACGTCCAGACGATGATCGACATCGCCTCGCACGTCCACGTCGATCCGTCCCTCTCCCGCTACGTGGTCGAGGTGGCCGATGCCAGCCGGAGGGTGCCCGAGGTCCTGCTGGGCGCCAGCCCCCGGGCCAGCCTGGCGCTGCTCCGCGCCGCGCAGACCCACGCTCTCTTGGCCGGTCGCAGCTACGTGGTGCCTCAGGACGTCAAGCAGCTGACCGGGCCCGTCCTCGCCCACCGCCTGGTGCTGGCACCCGACGCCGAGGTGGAGGGGCGCCGAGCCGACGAGGTGCTGGCAGAGGTGATCGCCTCGGTTCCAGTGCCGACCGGACGATGAGCGGCGATTCCACCGAGATGGGCGACCGGGGCTTCCGCCTGACGTCGACCGGGGTCGGGGCGGTCGCGGGTGTGATCCTGCTCGGGACCTCCGGATGGCTGCTCGGCCTCCCCGAGGTGGTCACCGTCTCGCTGGCCGGGCTGGTGGCCCTGGTGCTGGCCGTCGTGGCCACTGCCCTCCCGTTGGCGGTCAACCTCGAACGGCGGTTCCGGCCCGAACGGGTCACCGTCGACGCTCCCGTCGCCGGGCTGCTGAGCGTCACCAGCAGGAGCCGCCTCCCGCTCCCGGGCCTGACCGCCGTCGACCACGTGGGGGGCCGACCGCTCCGGCTCGCCGTGCCCGCCCTGGCACCGAGGGGTTCGACGGTGATCCGCACACTGCTGCCCACCGACCGGAGGGGGCGTCTGGCCCTGGGTCCGGTGCGGGCCGAACGGCGGGACCCGCTGGGCCTCATCACCCGATGGCGCTCGCTCGGGGCGGGCGACGTCTTGTGGGTCCGGCCCAGGGTCCACGCCGCCGCCCAGCTGCCGACAGGTATGGTCCTCGACCTCGAGGGGCCGATCTCGGACACGGCCACCGAGGGCACCCTCACGTTCTCCAGCCTCCGCCAGTACGTGATGGGCGATGATCTGCGGCGCATCCACTGGCCGACGACCGCCCGCACCGGCGAGCTGATGGTACGCACCCACGTGGACACCAGCCAGCCGCGGGCCACGCTCGTGCTCGACACCCGAGCCGAGGTGTGGGACGAGTCCTCCTTCGAGGAAGGCGTCGAGGTGGTGGCGTCGCTGGCCGAGGGCTGCCGTCGCACCGGCAACACCGTCGATCTGCGCATCGTGGGGGAGGACCGATCCTCCGCCGCCCGACTCGGGGCCCACCAGGACCTGGACCGGCTGACGCTGGCCTCGATCGACCGTTCCGGCGGTGTGGCAGCCCTGTTCGGCCTCATCGAACGGTGCCGCGGCGGGGGTGCCATGATCGTCGTGACCGGCGACCGGGAACGCCCTCTGGTCGCCCGGCTCGCCGGCCAGCGTCGACGTCACTCACCGGTGATCGCGATGAGGGTCCACCATGGCGCCCCGACGTCGACCGACCGCCGCAGCGGAGTGCTCGAGATCAGGGCTGCCACGTCGGTCCAGGTGGTGGCTGCCTGGAACCGCGAGGTGAACCGGTGACCACCGCGTGGTCTCCCCGCGGGGCGGGGGCCTCGGTGGTGACGGCAGACCCGGCGGGGCGCGAGCGCCTCGCCATAGGCGCTCGGGGCTCTTTGGTGGGATTGGCCACGGTGCTGGTCGCACTGTCGGCGGCGGACGGGGTGTACGGTCCGGGATGGGCCGGACCCGTGGTGGGGGCCGCGGTGGCGGCGGCCGCGGTCAACGTGGTCGTGCGGGTCGCTCTGGCGCGCGGGATCGGGCCGGTGCTGGTCATCGCCCACGCCGTCGGTTCGTTGCTGTGGTCCGCGGTGGCGGTCCGGCCCGCGGTCGACGGAGCCACCTCCCTGGGGGGGTTGACCGACGCTTCGGCCCGCCTGCTCAGCTCCCTGCCCCCGGTCGATGCCCGGGGCCCGGAGCTGGCCCTTGCGGTGATGGTCACCTGGGGCGCGGTGGCGGCGGCCTCGACGCTGGCCTCACGTCGGGGCGCCGGCCTCATCTCCGGACTGCCGGCGGTCCTGATCTTCGTCCTGGCGCTGCTCGTCGGCGACCCTCGGCGCGTCCCCCCCGACAGGTGGTCGGCCCTGTTGGCCGCGGTGATCGGTCTGGTGCTCCTCCTGACCGCCCTCGAGCGGTCCTCCCAGGGGGCCGGTCGACGGAACCGGTGGCGCGCCGTGGACGCTCGCCGACGGCTGCGGCTGGTGGCCCGTGGGGTCAGCGGTACCACGGTGGTGATCGTCGCAGTGGCCGTCGCCGTCGTCGCGGTGTCGTCGGTCCCCGGACTGGACCGACGGGAGCGGGTCGACCTCCGCGACCAGCGCGACCTCCCCGTCGACGTTCGCCTGACCGAGAGCCCCCTCGACGCCATCCCCCGCGCCCGGCGGGCCGAGGATCCGCCGGTGCGGTTCAGGGCCACAGTCGAGCTCCCCAAGGGCCACGACAGCCGCCTGGCGTGGCGCATCGCCCTGCTCGACTCCCTCGGGCCCGGGGGCTGGTCCCAGAGCCCGACGGCCTATGTCCGGGCCGGCTCGGTGCTGGGCGCGCCGCCGGCCGATCAGGCCGATGCCCGGGCGCGGGCACAGGTCGATCTCGAGCTGGGCGAGGCGTTCGCCGGTGTGCCGACCCTGCCCACCCTCGATCGGCCCACCTCGATCTCGCCGTCAGGGCTCGCCTTCGACCGGCGCGACGGCATGCTGGCCGTGCCCGTGGGCACCGATCGCCCCCAGCGCATGAGCATGGACGTCGCCCTGCCCGTGCTGACCGAGGCTGATCTCCTCGGCGCCACCGCTCCCCGCGAGGAACCCGGCGACGACGTCCCGGCGTCGCTCCTCCTGCGCGCCGCCCAGATCACCGGAGGGACCCGCCAGCCCCTGCGCGTGCTGTCGCTCATCACCGATGCCCTCGCCCGCGACCGCTCGTTGACCCTCGACCCCACCACCACCGGCCTGACCCGCACCGCCCTGGTTGCGAGCGCGCTGGAGGCCGGTGCGAGCGGCGAGACCGAGGTCATCAACGAGGCGCAGCTGGCCGCCGCCTTCGCCCTCCTGGCCCGGGCCGACGGTTTGGTGGTGCGGCTGGCGGTGGGGTACCTGACACCGGTGACCGGCCCGACCGAGACCTTGGCGGTGACCGACGAGGCGCTGACGGTCTGGCCCGAGGTGCGCTTCGACGGGCTGGGGTGGGTGCCGTTCCCGCCGCGCCCGCCGGCCGGGGACGGGGAGAGCAGCACCGCACCGCCCGAGGGTGGCTCCCAGGGGGTGGTCGACGGCGCCATCGACAGCCAGACCGACGCCGCGGCCCGTGCCGCAGAGCGGTCGTCAGGGGGCCCGGTGCCGAGCCCGCCTGCACCACCCGTGGCCGACGGGCCCGCGGGGGAACCTCCCGGGCTCCTCATCGTCGCCGTGGTGATCGGGGCGGCGATCGTCGCCCTCCTCGCCGTAGGACCATTGGAGCGGGGCCGGCGGCGGCGTCGGCGCCGGCGGGGGGGACCCCGGACGCGCATCGTCGGGGCGTGGGACGACGTGATGGACTCCCTCGCCCGGTCGGGCACCACCGTCTCCACCGATCGAACCCGACCCGAGGTCCTGGACCTGGCCCGGGCGCGACTCGGATCCACCGGTCCGACCCCTGACGGACTGGCCTGGCTCGCGAACCGGACCGATGGGGTGGTGTTCGGCGCGGAGGATGGCGAGGCCGCTGAGGGTGATCGGGCCTGGCAGGTGGCCGGGGCCACCCGGGCCGCGACGCGCCGCACGCAGCGCCGCCGGGACCGGCTCCTGGTCCTATTCCTCCCACCCCCCCGGCATCGCCCGGCAGGAGCGCGGCCCGACCCGGCCAGCCCCGACCGGCCGCGTCGCAGACCCCGGTTCCGGCCCTCCGCCTGACCGCGCCCCGAGCTGGTCGACGAGCTGGCTGGACGGAGCACCGATCAGGGGCGGAGTGGGCCGGCGCCGGTGAAGCGGGTCCCGGGCGGGTCCTGCACCCAGGGGGCGGGCTGGTCCCAGCGGTCGTCGAAGACCAGCTCGCCGACCGGCCGACGCCGGACGGGTCCGTGGTGTCCCACCGGGCGGCCCAGGCAGATGGTGGCGGCCAGGGCGATGTCGTCGGGGAGGCCGACCGCAGCCCGCAGGTCGTCTTCCACCAGGGCGTGCCACATGGTCATCACCCCGCCGTAGCCCAGGGCGTGGGCGGCCAGGAGCAGGTTCTGGCAGGCCGGGTAGACCGACGCCCCCTCCTGGGGGTTCTGGGCCCGGTGCCGTCCGTAGGCGGCCAGGACGATGGCCGGCACCTCCTCGATGTGGTCGACGAAGTGGGCCATGGTGGCGGCCATGCGGGCCTTGGGAGAGTCGGCCTCCACCCCCGATCCCTTGGTGTAGCCGTCGGAGGCCTCCTTGGTGCCCCACGCGGCCCGGAACCCTTCGCCCAGGATGGCCTTGGCCTCCCGGGCGGCGGGACCGTCCCGCAAGACGATGAACCGGAAGGGCTGGCGGTTGGAGCCCGAGGGGGCCCGGGTGGCGTGCCAGAGGATCTGGCCCAGGTCGTCGTCGGGGATGGGCTCGGGTCGGTAGCGGCGGATGGCCCGGGTGGTGGCCAGCCCTTCGAGGAGGTCCAGGGCCCCGGGCTACCAGCGGGAGGGCGGCCTAGCCGCCCAGGACGACACCGGCCAGGGTGCCGACGAGGACCAACCCGCCGAGGATGCGGCGCCAGGGGTTCACGCCTCGGACGATCTCGTCGACTGCCCACCACACCAGGGCCAGTCGTCCGATGGTGATCAGGGCGGTGCGCACGTCGCCGGCCGGGTCGAACACCCAGCGGGCCACGGTGGCGGCAAGGAAGATGCCCAAGCTCAGGTTGGGCGGCTGCCCGATGGTGAGCTTCCCCGTCTTCCGGTTGCGGAACAGCCAGTCCACCGTCCGGGGACGACCGGTCGGCGCATCGACCTCATCGCCGCTCATTGTGTCGGCCTGGTGTCGACGACGGGGGGACTGGACATCGACGCACGGTAACGACGCCGCCGGTGTCATGGCCGGTTGGAGCGCATCAAGCCTGCCGCTGACGGTCCACGCCTCCGCGCTGGCGATGGTCGGCGCGGATGCGCATCCGCCGGATCGTTCCTCGGTGGCCGAGGCGCGGTGATCGTGCTCGTCGGCCGCCGGTTCGCGTCGCTCCGGACTGGCCGACGTCTGGGGCCGAGCCCGTACCCTGTCCCGATGCGCGCCACGCCGATCGGTCACGCCGGGATCCTGGTCGAGACCTATGCGGGGTCGGTCCTGTGCGACCCCTGGTTCGTGCCCGCGTTCCACGGGTCGTGGTTCCCGTTCCCCCGCAACGACCAGCTCAGCGACGACCTCCTGGCTCGCATCGAGGGGGCCGACTTCCTCTACGTGTCGCACCTCCACGGCGACCACCACGACGAGCCCTGGCTGCGCGAGCACCTCCGCCGGGACATCCCGATCCTGCTCCCGGGCTACCCGACCAAGGAGCAGCAGCGGACCCTGGCCGCCCTGGGGTTCACCGAGTTCATCCGGACCACCGACACCGAGGAGCTCGAGGTGGCGCCGGGGCTGACGGTGGCCATCCACATGGAGTCGTCGATCACCGACGGCCCGGGCGGAGACTCGGCCATCATGATCACCGACGGGGAGTCGATCCTGGTCAACCAGAACGACTGCCGGACCAACGACCTGGGCCAGCTCAACGCCCACGGCCCGGTGGACCTGCACTTCCTCCAGTACTCGGGGGCCATCTGGTACCCGATGGTCTACGAGATGCCCACCGACGAGAAGCGCCGTCAGTGCTCCTCCAAGGTCGACGCCCAGTTCGCCCGGGCCATGCGCTACGTGGAGAAGATCGACTCCCGGGCGGTGGCCCCCAGCGCCGGGCCGCCGTGCTTCCTCGATCCGGAGCTGTTCGGGCTCAACGTCATCGACGGCGACGAGCTCAGCATCTTCCCCGACCAGACCGCCTTCCTCGACCGCCTGGCCGCCGCCGGTCGCCAGGGCGTGCTGAACATCCCCGGGACGGCCATCGAGGTCACCCCGGAGGCCATCGAGGTCACCCACCCGCTGCCGGACGCCGAGGTGGAGGCCATCTTCACCAAGAAGCGGACCTACCTGGAGCGCTACCAGGCCGACTGGACCCCGTGGCTGGCGGAGCTCAAGGCCGGGTGGAACGCCCCGTCGACAGACCTCCTGCCCACCCTCAAGGAGTGGTGGGAGCCGTTGCTGGAGATGGCGCCGACGCTGCGGGA
Organism: Acidimicrobiales bacterium; assembly: GCA_038233335.1. Taxonomy (GTDB): domain Bacteria; phylum Actinomycetota; class Acidimicrobiia; order Acidimicrobiales; family Iamiaceae; genus Iamia. The sequence continues at coordinate 14,643 of JBBSME010000024.1, forward strand.
GCAGGTGGGGGCCAACGTCCTCATCCGGGCCGGGGACCTGCCCATCCTCATCGACTTCCCGGCCGGCGAGGTGCGTCGTCACGACGGCGAGCCCTTCGGGTTCCGGTTCGACCTGGCCCGCGAGCTGGTCGAGACGGTGGTGGCCTCCCGCGCCGTGGACTGGAGCAACTCGCTCCTGCTGTCCCTGCGCTTCGCGGCATGGCGGGAGAGCGAGTTCAACGAGTACGTCTACAACTTCCTCAAGTCGCTGTCGCGCCAGCGGATGCGCCGGGCCGAGGCCGAGGTGGTGCGCAAGCTCACCCCGCTCAGCGAGCTGGAGGCGGCCCACGAACCCGACATCCAGATCGGCGACCACATCGTCCAGCGCCGGTGCCCGCACCGCAACGCCGACCTGGCCGCCTTCGGCGAGATCGACGGTGACGAGCTGGTGTGCACCCTCCACGGCTGGCGCTTCGACATCGAGACCGGCAAGTGCCTCACCGCCGCCGACCACCCCCTCCGCATCCGCCGGGCCGCCGAGCCCGCACCGCTGAAGCCGGCCGAATGACGAGCCCTCGGCCCTCCACGCCACGGATCCCGCCGCTGGCGCCCGAGGACATGGACGACCCGCAGCGCCAGCTGATGGAGCAGGTCGGCCTGGGCGGTCCGACGGCCAACATCTTCGCCACCCTCGTCCGCCACCCGGGTCTGTTTCGGAGGTGGCTGCCGTTCGGGGGCAAGCTCCTGTCCGGGCGGCTCCCCGCTCGCGACCGAGAGCTGCTCATCCTCCGGACCGGGTGGCGCTGCCAGTCCGAGTACGAGTGGGCCCAGCACGTGGTCGTCGGTCGCCAGGCGGGGCTGGCCGACGAGGAGATCGTCCGGGTGGTCGATGGCCCTGACGCCGACGGGTGGAGCGACCACGACCGCCTGCTGCTGGTCGCGGCCGACGAGCTCCACGATGACGCCTGCATCAGCGACACCACCTGGGCCGCTTTGGCCCAGCGCTACGACGAGCACCAGCTGATCGAGGTCCCCATGGTGGTCGGCCACTACCACCTGGTCTCGTTCACCCTGAACAGCCTGGGCGTCCCCCTCGAACCCGGTGTCGACGGCTTCCCCGACAACGCCTGACACCACGACGCACGCCACCGGCGTCGCTGGGCGCATCGTCAGGTCACGGCGGTCGGGGCCCCGGCGGACGTGCGAGGCTCGTTGGATGGCTGGCGCCAAGAGATCGAGGACGGCGCAGGGGGTGCTGGCCGAGCGGGCGATCCTGACCGACATGGGGGTGATCGAGGACCCCTTCGCCCGCAGCATGCTCAGTCCTTCCATGGCTGCGCTCTATCGGCTCTGCCGACGGCGACCACAGCGGGTGCCGACCCTGCCCGTCACGCTGGCCGGCTTGGCCGCGCGCGTGCTGTGGCACGACGCCCAGGTGTCCGCCGCGCTGGACGGCGGCATCGATCAGGTCGCGGTGATCGGCGCCGGCTACGACACCCGGGCGTGGCGCTTCCGTCGGGCCGGGGTGCGCTTCTTCGAGCTGGACCACGCCGCGACCCAGGCGGACAAGGCCCGTCGCGCCCCTGGCTCGGGCCCGACCTACGTCGAGGCCGACCTGACGACCCAGAGCGCAGCGGAGACACTCCGAGATGGGGGGTTCGACCCGTCGCGTCCGGCGCTCTTCATCCTCGAAGGGCTCACCATGTACCTGAGCGAGGACGTCGTTCGTGGGCAGCTTCGCGACCTGAGCCACATGAGCGCGGCGGGGAGTCGGCTCACCACCGACTTCTACCCACCGGGCGCGGCCGGCGCAGCACGAGACCAGCGACAGCGCCGGCTTCAGCGCTTCGCCCGCGCCGGCAGTGGCGAGGGTCTCCACCTGCTGGTCGACCGGTCCCAGGCCGCAGGCCTGGTCGAGGGATCCGGTTGGACGGTGGAGGAGGCGGTCAGCATGCGGGCGTCGGCGCGCCGGCTCGTCCCTGCGGCGTGTGGCCTCCCAGTCGACGCGGTCAACGAGCACAAGACCCTGGTGTCCGCGTCTCGCTGAGGGCCCCCAGGACCCGTGGTCTCGACGACGGGCACGGTGCCTCGTAGGCGTCAACCTTCACTGGACGTCCGGCTAAGAGGGCTTCGCACGGTAGGCGTCGATGGCCCCGACGGGGACGTGGGCGATGCCATCCCGCATCACGTAGTCGATCTCGTCGGCTTGGATCAGAGCCAGGAGTGCTTTGGTAGAGATGCGGAGCTGCCGGGCAGCCTCGGTGGCGCGAAGCAGGGAATCAGACATCGTGACCTCCGAAGCCGAGTCTATGGCTGAGGGCCGCGACACCCGTGATCTCGGGGGCCGCCAGACATTTCACCCCGACCTTAGTATGCTGATCTGCATGCAGAGCACCAGTGTCCGCATCGATGTCGCCACCCACGAGGACCTCAAGCACCTGGCCGCCGACATGGGCACCACCGTGGGACACGCCGTCACCTTGGCCGTGCGCTCCCTCCGGCAGGCGCGCATGGGAACGGAGCTCGCCGCGCCACTGCGGGAGGACGAGTCGGCGTGGCTCGATGCTGAGCTCGGGTGAGGTCGTCGACCTCGACCTGGGCATCCCGGCCGGTCGGGAGGCTGGCTTTCGTCACCCGGCGATCGTGGTGACGGCCCAGCGCATCCTCGACGCCGGGCCCACGGTGATCCAGGTGGTGCCGTTGACGTCGACGGTGCGTGCCTTCGGATCCGAGGTCATCGTCGAGGCGGATGCCGTCAATGGGCTCGATCGGACCTGTGCAGCCCAGTGCCAGCACGTCCGGGGGGTGTCGGCCGACCGGGTCCTCGGCGGTCGGGGCAACGTCGAGACGGTGGTGCTGGCCCAGGTGCGAGAGACCCTGGCCCTCGTCCTCGACCTCCCGACCAGTTGATCAGCGGCCCGGTGGACTCGTGGTCCCATCCGAACCGTGTGCGGGTAGCATCGGACCAATGGTCGATCTGAGGCTCGAGAGGGTCGAGGCACTGGAGCTGCTCGGAATGACCCTTGCCCACCTCCGCGATGCCGAGGCTCGGAACGAGATCTCCTCGCGGGTCCCGCTGCTCCTCGCCATCCGAGACAAGCTTGCCACCGCCCTCGAGGAGGGATCATGAGCTACTCCGATGCTGCGGTTTCGGCCGCAACGGCGTCGATGCAGAAGTACCGCGGCGAGGACGACGGGGAGGTGGGTGCCGCCCTCGTCGTCGTGGGTCTCAGCGCCGAGCGGGCCGCGTGTGAGGTGCAGGTGCGCGACGACATGATCCGGGTCGCTCACCGCGCCGGCGCATCGCTGCGGCAGCTGGCCGACGTCGCCGGGCTCGGACGCAAGACGGTCACGGCCATCGTCGAGGCGGACAGGCGTCAGTAGCGACTCGCGGGGCCACCCAACGACGGACCAGTCAGCTCGTCGACGGCTTCGTCCAGACCGAGACGTGCGACCGGCTCTCGCCGGTGAACGGTGAACGGTCCCAGCCGGCCCAACGGTGCTGGAGGGAGAGATCGGCCAGCTGGGCCATGAGGTCGAGCTCGGACGGCCAGACGTAGCGGAACGGCGTGCGGACCTCGCGCCCGCCGGACTCGTCGGCGACGAAGTGGTGCGAGGTGGCCTGCTGGGCCACCAGGTCGGTGTAGCGGTCGTAGCCCACGTAGCCGGGGGCGTGGGAGAAGATGCGGGCATCCTGTCCCGGCGGCAGGCTGCGCAGGTCGGGGACCCCGACCTCGATCACGAAGTGGCCCCCCGGTTCGAGGTGGGCGGCGGCGTTGGCGAAGCAGGACACCTGCCGGTCCTGGGTGACCAGGTTCCCGATGGTGTTGAACACCAGGAAGACCAGCCGAAAGCTCCCGGCGACGCGGGTCGTGGCCATGTCGCCCATGGTCACCGGGATGGCACCGGCCCCGTCCTTGGCTCGGAGCCGGTCGGCCATCGCCGCCGACAGCTCGATGCCGGACACGGCCACTCCCCGTTCGGCCAGGGGCAGGGCCACCCGTCCGGTGCCGATGGCCAGCTCGAGCGCCGGTCCGTCGCCGGCCAGGGCGGCCAGCACGTCGACGGTCGCCTCCATCACCTCGGCCGCGAACATGGTGGCGGAGTCCTCGTCGTAGCGAGCGGCGACGTCCGGTCCGAAGTGATCGTCAGGCACAGCCGGACCCTGGCACCGTCATCCCCCGGGCGCCACCGAGTTCCCCGTCAGGGATCGTCGCCGACGAACCGGGGCCAGGGGGCGATGGGATCAGATCGGAGGAGATGCGTCGGGCGGACGTCGTCTGGCCCCCCCGATGGGGGCGTGGGCGATGCCATCCTGTTCGCCATGGCTCGGACACTCGGGTCAGCGTCGATCGGGGCGGATGCCTCTCGTTGGTAGCCATCGCTCTCGACCCCCTTGACCTGGCCATCCTCGTCGGTGGAGTAGCGACCCCTCGACAGGTCGACCAAGACGAGGGCGTTGCCGAACGGGTCGGCGACGACGGCCACTCGCCCGACCGGGATGTCGAACGGTTCGGCCAGGACCGTTCCACCGGCCGCCTCGATCTTGGCCGCGGCTAGGTCGGCCGAGTCGACCAGCCAGTTCGGCTCGTACCCGTGGGTCGTGGTGAGCACGATCTCGGTGTCGCCCTCGGGGAGGGCGAGACCGGCCTGGCCGATCTCGTCGTTGCGCCACCGGAGGGCGTGGCCCAGTGCTCCCACGTAGAAGGCGAGACCAGCGTCCAGACCGGGCACGGACACGGTCAGGCATCGACGCTTCGCAGGAGCGTGGGCACATCTGCACTGGCCCGAAGCCGATCCATGGGCTCAGCGACCGCCAGCATCTCGTTCTGGTCACGCTCGTCGGCCTCGTGAGCTGTGGTCTCGGCTGTCAGGTCGGAGCTGGTCTGCCGGCGCGCCGAGGCGATCAATGCCGACCGAACAGCCTCCGACCGCGTCAGGCCGGCGGCCTCGAGAGCACGCAGCGCAGCGGTGGCCTCTTGATCGAGCTGAACCGTGATCGCCTGAGCCACGGTCCATGTGTACCTCGAACTCGATGGCGGTGCGGCCACGTCGCGCTCGTCGGGTCCGCCGGCGGGGTGAATCAGCGGCGGTCGGGGAGGAAGCGGAAGCGGTCGCGGACCTCGGCCACCCGGGCGGCGGAGACGTCGGCCAACAGGATGGTCTCGCCCACCGCGCCGGTCGCGAGCAGCTCGCCGGCGGGGTCGATGATGGCCGAGTCGCCGGAGTACCGGAGCCCGCCGCCCGCCCCCACCCGGTTGACCCCGACCACGTAGGCCTGGTTCTCGATGGCCCGGGCCCGCAGCAGCACCTCCCAGTGGGTGCGGCGGCTCTCGGGCCAGTTGGCCGGGAACAGGTACACGTCGGTGTCGGCCGCCAGCTGCCACATCTCGTCGGCGAAGCGCAGGTCGTAGCAGACGAAGGGGCTGACCCGGAGGCCGCCGATGTCGACGGTGACCAGCTCGGTCCCGGCCCGGAACCACTTCTCCTCCCCTGCGTAGGTGAAGGGGTGGACCTTGCGGTACCGGTGGGTGGTGCCGTCCGGTCCGGCCAGGACGAAGGAGTTGAACGGTCGCCGGTCGTCGTCGGGTGCGTCGGCCGGCACCTCGGGGCAGCTGCCGCCGACCCAGACCCCGTGCTCGGCCGCCTGCTCGGCCAGGAAGGTGGCCGAGGGGCCGCCCTCGGGCTCGCCCAGGTCCGGGTCCTCGACGGCGTACCCGGTGGAGAAGGTCTCGGCCAGCACCACCAGGCCGGCGCCGGCCCCGGCCGCGGCCGCGACCATCGGGGTCAGCCGGGCGAAGTTGGCCCGACGGTCGCCCCACACCACGTCGTGCTGCACCGCCGCGATCCGGAGGCTGGCGTCGGACGGGCTCACGGCCGCAACCCTGCCAGCCGCTCGACGGCCTCGTCGAGCACCTCGTCGGCCTTGCAGCACGCGAAGCGGACCAGGTGACGCCCGTGCTCGGGGCGCTCGTAGAAGACGACGTCGGGCACCGCCACCACGCCGCAGCGCTCCGGCAGCGATCGGCAGAAGGCCAGGCCGTCGCCGTCGGGCTGGAGCGGCCGGATGTCGACGGTCGTGAAGTAGGTGCCCTCGGGTGCATGCACACCGAAGCCAGCCGCCTCCAGGCCGGCCACCAGGCGGTCCTTCTTGGCCGTGAGGTCGGCGGCCAGGTCCGCGTAGAAGGCGTCGTCGAGGCCCAGGCCCACGGCGATGGCCGGCTGGAACGGCGCGCCGTTGACGAAGGTGAGGAACTGCTTGGCCGCTCGGGTCGCCGCCACCAGGGGTGCGGGCCCGCACGCCCACCCGGTCTTCCAGCCGGTGGTGCTGAAGGTCTTCCCGCCGGACGAGATGGTCAGGGTCCGTTCGGCCATCCCGGGCCGGGTGGCCATGGGGACGTGGGCGTGGCCGGGGAAGACCAGGTGCTCGTAGACCTCGTCGGTGACCACGATCAGGTCGGTGTCGACGGCCACCTCGGCGATGAGGTCGAGCTCGTCGACGTCGAACACCTTGCCGGTCGGGTTGTGGGGAGTGTTGAGCAGGATGATCCTCGTCCGGTCCGACACCGCGGCCCGCAGCTCCTCGGGATCGAACCGGTACCGGCCGTCCTCTGCCGGGGCGAGGAGCACCGGCACGACCCGGGCCCCGGCCAGGGCGATGGCGGCGGGGTAGCTGTCGAACATGGGCTCGAAGGCGATCACCTCGTCCCCGGCGTCGAGCATCCCCAGCAGGGCGCCGGCCAGGCCCTCGGTGGCACCCGCGGTGACCAGAACCTCGTCGGCGGGGTCGTGGTCGAGGCCGTAGAACCGGCGCTGGTGCTCCGCGACGGCCTGGCGCAGCCCGGGCGTCCCTGGTCCCGGGGGGTACTGGTTCTGACCGTCGCGGATGGCCGCCACCGCCGCGTCGAGCACCTCCCGGGGGCCGTCGGAGTCGGGGAACCCCTGGCCCAGGTTGAGGGCGCCGGTCTCGACGGCGAGGGCCGACATCTCGGCGAAGATGGACGTGCCGAACCCGGCCAGCTTCGACGTCAGTGGGTCCCGGGGCACGGCCCCGAGAGTACGCGGCCCGGTGGGTGCGCCCTCCCGGGCAGGGGGTCGGGAGGGGCGGGTAGTCTCGACCCACCCGTCACCGGCACCAGAGGTCACACGTGCATCGCATGGGAGGGGCCGACGCCGGCTTCCTGTGCGCCGAGACCGAGGTCCAGCCCTCGACCACGCCGACGGTGGTCGTGCTGCGCCCGGGCGGTGCGTCCCCCCGCCCCCTCGCCATCGACGACCTGCACGCCCACATGGACGAGCGGCTCGACCTCCTGCGCTCGTTCCGGCGCCGGGGTCGAGCGGGTGCCCTTCGGCCTCCACCACCCCGCCCTGGTCGACGACCCGGACTTCGACCTCGGCTACCACCTGCGCCACGTCACCCTCGACGACCCCAGCCCCGAGGGCATCGACGCTTCTTCGCCGGCCTGGCCACCGAGCGCCTCGATCGCCGCCACCCGCTCTGGCGTGCTGCTGGCGCGCGCCGGTCTGATCCGACAGACGCCCCACCCGCTTCGGACTGCCGCCCGTTCTTGGTACAGAAGTGCCTGGTCTTCTCGGTCGTGGGTACCAAGAACGGTGGTGTGGGTCGACGACGTGCCGCCGCGGCCGCGGTGCGGCGGGCCAGGATGGCGGTCGTGGGATGGCTCGACCGGGTGGTGGCGAGGGTCGCATCCGTTGGCCAGCGGACGTCGGGGCTGCCGACGTCGTCGAACCGGGCGTCGTCGTTCCACCTGACGTGGGTGTGGGAGGGGCCGGAGCCGGACCTGGTCGAGGTGGCGGCCACCCTCACCGTCGTGGACCCGCCGACGGTCGATCGCCTGCACTTCTGGGCGCTCCAGGCCAGCTTCCTCGAAGGGCCGGGTGCCGGTCGGCGCCACGGCGGCGGGCACGCCGGGCTCCAGTGGCACCCCGGGCACCCGGGCGGGACGGCGGTGAACTGGGGCGGCTACGGGGCTGACGGTCGCGAGCTGTCAGGCTCGGTGAGCGACCTGCCCTCGGCCACCGGCAACGCCAACACCCGCGACCTGCGCTGGGAACCGGACCGGCCCTACCGGCTGTCGATCTCCCGGGGAGCCGAGGGGTGGGCCGCATCGGTCGACGGCGTGGTGATCCGGTCGCTCCACGCGGGCGGTGACCGTCTCGGGACGATCATGGTCTGGAGCGAGGTGTTCGCCCGCTGCGACGATCCGTCCTCTGCGGTCCGCTGGACCGACCTGGCCGGGCGCACCCGGGACGGGAGCACCGTGCGTCCGGTCGCGGTGCGGACCCGCTACCAGTCGGTGCCGGACGGCGGCTGCTCGAACACCAGCTCCGACGTGGACGGCGCCGACGGCGTCGTCCAGCGCACGACCGTGGCCCGCACCGCGGGCCCCGGCACCGTGCTGCCGCTCCGCTTTACGTCGTAGCGGTCGGCGTTCTGGCGGCCAGGGCCACCGATCCGCCGATCGGGTCGACGAGGTTGCCGGAGTGGTCAGTCCGTCAGGAGACCTGGGAGAGGGAGGCCCGGGTGATCGGACCGTCGACCACGGTGCCGGTGACGGCCCGCTTGTGACCACCGACCCACACCGCGGCGGACGGGTTGGTCTGGAGGTTCTTCAGCCGGGGATGGCCGTGGGGTCTGCGGGCGGCGGTCGCCAGCCCAGGAGCCGGGCGGCCAGCGGGAGCAGGGGGTGGCCGACGATCAGGCTGCCGAAGTAGCGCTCGTGGCGGTCCTCGGTGGCGACCATCTCGGCCAGCTGCGGGAGGTAGCCGTCGAGCCCGGCCCGGGTGGCGTGGTGGGCGGCCTGCTCGTACTGGCCGACGTTGGCCGCCTCCAGCCGCCCGGCCGCGTAGAGCGGTCCGAACCAGCCGCCCACGAAGCACAGCGACCCGAAGAAGCGCCCGATGCTCCACATGAGGGCCTCTCGCCAGCGCTGCGGCCCGCTGTCCAGCTCGGCCAGGATCTCCCCGACCATCCGGCGGTGGTGCCACTCCTCGTCCTCGATGCGGCGGATCTCGGCTCGGGTCTCGGCCCGGTGGGCCCGCCAGAGCGAGCGCCAGTGCCCCCGGTAGGCGTGGGCCGCGGCCAGCTCGCCCGAGTAGGCGGCCTGCAGGATGGCGAGGAACAGGCCCCGGTCGAGGGCCTCGTCGGTCGCGCTCGGTGGGGCCTCGGCGGCGATCTCAGCGATGCGCCATCCTCGCACCTGCGCCATCGGTCCGAGGGCCGGACCGAGATCGGATCGACGCGCCGGGCGTCCAGGTAGCGTCTCGGGCCGTGGAGCGATCGGGGTGGACTGGGGCCTGGCGGGGGGCGTGAGCGGCGTGCTCGGCTGGGGCTGGGTGTTCTGGCCGGCCTTGCTCATGACCGGGCTGGTGGGCAAGGGCGAGGGGAAGCGACACCGACCGAGAGCGGGGGAGGGGTGGTGCTCTCGGCCGGTGCCGCGAAGGTGCCGGCCGCGGCCGGGCGATGGGCGCGCCCGCCACTGATCCCCTGGTCGGCCGGCGCGTGTGGTGGGAACTGTAGGGGGGCCGCGCCGCGGGCGACAGTCGGGCACGACCTGTCAGTTCGCAGCCGATCGGGACCGCCCCGGTGCTAGCGTGCGGGTTGGCGAAGGGGAGTAGCCCCCCACCGATGGATCGACACTCTGGGTGATGAGCCCCGGTCCTCGGGCCCGCTCCGGCGGGTGGGCGAGACCTTCGGCCGGCACCGAGAGAGGTGCCCGGTCGAGGTCGGCTCCCGTCGACTCCTCCACCGGGCGGAAGGAGACGACGATGCAGGCAGTGCTGGTGAGCCTCGGGGTGATCTTCGTGGCCGAGCTGGGCGACAAGAGCCAGCTCATGGCCCTGGCCTTCGCGACCCGGTACCGGGCCGGTCCCGTCCTCCTCGGCATCACCCTGGCCACCGCGGCGGTGCACGCCGTCTCCGCGGTGGTCGGCGCGGTGCTGGGGGCCCAGCTCCCGACCCGGACGCTGACCATCGTGGCCGGCCTGGCCTTCTTCGGCTTCGCGGCCTGGACGTACCGGGGCGACTCCCTGTCCGAGGACGAGGAGGCCCGGGCCCGACGCACCGGCCGTCCGGCGGTGGTCGCGGCCAGCGTGGCGTTCTTCCTGGCCGAGCTGGGCGACAAGACCATGCTGGCCACGATCACCCTGGCCTCCCGAGGGGACCCGCTGGGCGGGTGGGTCGGATCCACCGTGGGCATGGTCGCGGCCGACGCACTGGCGATCGTGGTGGGGCGCCAGCTGGGGAGCCGGCTCCCGGCTCGGGTGATCAGGATCGGCGCCACGGTCTCGTTCGTGGTCTTCGGCCTGGTGCTGCTGGTGGAGGGGATCCGGGGGTGACGCTGGCGGGTCGACGTTGGTGAGCATACCCCCCCGGGGTATGGTGGCTGCACTCGATCGCAGGAGGTGCGCATGCCCCGGACCACAGTCACCGACACCACCCGGGTCGACCTCGACATCACCGGCATGACCTGCGCGTCTTGCGCGGCCCGCATCGAGAAGCGGCTCAACCGGGTCGACGGCGTGACCGCCACGGTCAACTTCGCCACGGCCCGGGCCACCGCCGAGACCACGGGGGAGGCCACGCCCGATGATCTGGTCGCCCAGGTCGAGGCGGCCGGGTACGCGGCGTCGGTGCCTGGTCCCGGTGTCGACGAGGACGACGACGAAGCGGCCGAGGCCAGCCGGCTCCGGACCCGGCTGGTCGTGTCGGCCGTGCTGGCCGTGCCCGTGATCCTCATGGCCATGGTCCCGGCCCTCCAGGTCGACTACTGGCAGTGGGCCTCGCTGGCCCTGGCCACCCCGGTCGTGACCTGGGGGGCGTGGCCGTTCCACCGGGCCGCGTGGACCAACCTGCGCCACGGCGCTGCCACCATGGACACGCTGGTCTCCATGGGCGTGCTGGCCGCCTTCGGCTGGTCCCTGTACGCCCTGTTCCTGGGAGACGCGGGCACCATCGGCCTGACCCACGGCTTCCGCCTGACCCCCGAGCGGGGGATGGCGTCGTCGCAGATCTACCTCGAGGTGGCTGCCGGCGTCACCACCTTCCTGCTCGCCGGTCGCACCGCAGAGGCCCGGGCCAAGAGCCGATCGGGTGCCGCCCTGCGGGCCCTGCTGGAGATGGGAGCGCGCGACGTCGCCGTGGTGCGCGAGGGCGAGGAGCTGCGCATCCCCATCGACGATCTCGCCGTCGGCGAACACTTCGTGGTCCGCCCGGGGGAGAAGGTCGCCACCGACGGACGGGTGGTGGAGGGCTCCTCGGCCATCGACGCCTCCCTGCTCACCGGTGAGCCGGTGCCGGTCGAGGTCGGTCCCGGCGACGACGTCACCGGCGCCACCGTCAACGCCGGCGGTCGCCTGGTCGTCGAGGCCACCCGGGTCGGGTCCGACACCGCGCTGGCCCAGATCGCCCGCCTCGTCAGCGAGGCCCAGTCCGGCAAGGCCCCGGTGCAGCGCCTGGCCGACCGGGTGTCCGCGATCTTCGTCCCCGTTGTGATCGCCCTGGCCGTGGCCACCCTCGGCTTCTGGCTGCTCGTCGCCGACCAGGACGCCGCGACCACCGCCTTCACGGCTGCGGTGGCCGTGCTGATCATCGCCTGCCCCTGCGCGCTGGGCCTGGCCACGCCCACCGCACTCATGGTGGGCACGGGTCGGGGAGCCCAGCTCGGCGTCCTCATCAAGGGGCCCGAGGTGCTGGAGTCGACCCGAGAGGTCGACACCATCGTCGTGGACAAGACGGGCACCGTCACCACCGGTGAGATGGAGCTGGTCGACGTGGTGGTGGCCGAGGGCACGGCCGAGGACGAGGCGCTCCTTCGGGCCGGCTCGTTGGAGGCTGCCTCCGAGCACCCGATCGCCCGGGCCATCGTCACGGGGGCCCGCGCGCGCGGCGTGGACCCGGTGGCGGTCGACGGGTTCGCCAACACCGAGGGCCTCGGCGTGTCCGGCCGGGTCGACGGGACCGATGTCCTCGTCGGTCGCGAGCGGTTCCTGGTGGAGCGCGACCTCGAGCTGCCCGCCAGCGTGGCCCAGGCCCGCGACGCGGCCGAGGCCGAGGGGTCCACCCCTGTGTTCGTGGGCTGGGACGGCCGGGCCCGGGCCGCGCTGGTGGTCGCGGACACGGTGAAGGTCACCTCGGCCGAAGCGATCGCCGGGCTGCGCGAGCTCGGCCTGCGCCCGGTCCTGCTCACCGGCGACAACGCCCGGGCGGCCCGCACGGTGGCTGACGAGGTGGGCATTGACGAGGTCGAGGCCGAGGTCCTGCCCTCCGACAAGGTCGACGTGGTCCGCCGACTCCAGGACGAGGGCCGGGTGGTGGCCATGGTGGGCGACGGAGTGAACGACGCCGCCGCGCTGGCCCAGGCCGACCTGGGCCTGGCCATGGGCACGGGCACCGACGTGGCCATCGAGGCCAGCGACATCACCCTCGTGCGAGGCGACCTGCGGGCCGCGGTCGACGCCATCCGCCTGTCCCGGCGCACCCTGGCCACCATCAAGGGCAACCTGTTCTGGGCCTTCGCCTACAACGTGGCCGCCCTCCCGCTGGCCGCGGCCGGGCTCCTCAACCCCATGCTGGCCGGGGCGGCCATGGCCGGGAGCAGCGTGTTCGTGGTGACCAACAGCCTCCGCCTGCGCCGGTTCTCCTCGGTCTCGACCTGAGCCGCCGACTGGTCGGCGCGGCGGCGCGTCGATCCGCTGGCCCGCCTCTGTCAGGGGGTGACACCGGGGCCAGGCCATGCCATGATCACCGCGTCAGCGGCCGACCGCTGTCCGTGACCGTGGAAGGGGATGGTGCGTCTGACCCGGACGTGGACCCTGGTCTCTGGGACGACACCGACGCCGGTCTCATCTTCGGCGTGCGCCCCTGCGTCCGGGCCTGAGCCAGCCGGAGGGCGCGATGGGTGAGGGCGGTGAACCGGCGGATGGGGAGGCCGGCATCCCCCGGTGGCTGGAGCCCATGGCCGCCTCGCGGGCCCGAGCGGGAGAGACCCCGACGGACGGCTGGACCTACGAGCGCAAGCTGGACGGCGTGCGGGTCCTGGCCTACGTGGCCGACGATCAGGTCCGGCTCCTGTCCCGCAACCGGATCCGCCAGGAAGACGTCTACCCCGAGGTGGCCGATGCGCTGCTCGACGCGGTGGCGGTCGACGCCGTGCTCGACGGGGAGGTCGTCGCCGTCGACGGCGAGGTGACCAGCTTCTCCCGCCTCCAGCAGCGCATGGGCGTCCACGACGAGGCCCGGTCCCGGAGCTCCCCGGTGGCGGTGACCTACGTCGTGTTCGACCTGCTCTGGGTCGCCGGACGTGACGTGCGGCGCCTGCCGCTCAGCGACCGTCGAGCGTTGTTGGCGCAGGTGGTGGACGAGGTCGGCCCCCTGCGGCGGGCGGAGGTGCTCGACGGCGACCCCGAGACCCTGCTCGCCGAGGCCCGAGCCGGAGGATGGGAGGGGCTCATCGCCAAGCGGGAGGCCAGCACCTACCAGGGCAAGCGGAGCCGCGACTGGCTCAAGCTCAAGGTGGTCCGCCAGCAGGAGATGGTGGTGGTCGGCTTCACCGAGCCGTCGGGCGGACGGACCCACCTGGGCGCGCTGCTGCTCGGCTACCACGAGGACGGCCTGCTCCGGTACGGGGGCAAGGTCGGCACCGGGTTCAGCCACGACGTGATGCGGTCGCTGCGGGCGCGCCTCGACCCGCTGGAGGTGCCGGACCCGCCGGTGGCCGACCCGCCCCGAGAGCCGGCGGCCCACTGGGTGCGGCCCGAGCTGGTGGCCCAGGTCGGGTTCGCCGAGTGGAGCGACGCCGGCCGGCTCCGCCACCCCCGCTACCTCGGCCAGCGCGACGACAAGGACCCGGCCGACGTCGTCCGGGAGCCCTGACCTCACTGCCGATCTCCGCGACCACAGACCGAACCTCTCGAACCGGCGACCAAACGCGCACCCATGGGTGCAGGATTGGTCGCCACTACCGGGGACGGGCGTGCCAGTCGGAATCGGGGGCGGCGGTACGGTGCCGCGGTGGCCGGTGACCTCCCGTTGGACCCGATCGTCGAGGCCCAACGGCAGTGGCGCGACCACGGCTGGGAGCGGGCCGCCCCCGGCATGGGTGTGGTCACCTCGATCATGCGGACCCAGCAGCTCCTGCTGGCCCGGGCCGACGCGATCCTCGGTGACTTCGACCTGACCTTCGCCCGCTTCGAGGTCCTGACCCTGCTCTCGTTCACCCGCGAGGGACAGCTCCCGATGGGCAAGCTCGGGGATCGACTGCAGGTCCACCCGGCCAGCGTGACCAGCGCGGTCGACCGGTTGGAGCGCCAGGGCTTCGTTCGCCGCGAGCCGCACCCGACCGACGGCCGCACGACCCTCGCCGGGCTCACCGACGAGGGCCGCGCGGTGGCCGCCGCGGCCGCCGCCCGCCTCAACGCCGAGCTGTTCGAGTCCCTCGGCCTGGCCGTTAGGGAGGCCGACCAGCTCTTCGCCCTCCTGACCCGCCTCCGCTGATCCACGCCTGTGCAGCGCCCTTCGACGGGGCTTGCCGGCTTGGGAGTGGATGCCGGTCGGCCATGTCAGAGCCCCGGTCAGGTCGACCGGGCACCGGCCGAGCCGGCTCGGGCGTCAGCCCGGTGGACGGGCCCCGCAGCCGTCCAACCGCCCCCCGTCGGCGCCTGCGCTTCGGCTCGTAGTCTCCCATGGAGGTGCGCAACAGAGGGGCAAGAACAGGGACCGTGGACTACGACGACGAGCTCCTGAGCGACCACGACCCACGCCGATGGGCTGTGCGGTTTCGCTGCGTGCGAAGTGACCGTCGTCCCCGGCGAGGTCTTGCGTGATGTTCCGCTCGGCTGACGTCCAAGACCGTCCCCGGGCGTGCCTCCGGAGCCCGTGATGTCCGGCGCCGGGCCCGAGCCCTCCGATCCCGCCGGGCGGGTCATCGGCATCGATGCCGCCGGCAAGCGGGGCTGGGCCGCGGTGCTCGTTGACGAGGCCGGGTTCGTCGATGCTGAGGTCGGCACCCTGGAGACGGTGATCGCCTGGGCCGAGCCCATTTCCGTCATTGCCGTGGACATCCCGATCGATGTGACGGATGTCATGTCGCAGCGGGTTGGCATGACGGGCGTCACGGACTAGTGTTCGTAGTACTTCCCCTTCGAGGATCAGGGTTCCCGGTCCTCCGCTCCCCATCTGATGCCCGCTGTTGTCGGGCTCGTCTGTGCCGTGGAGGTGAAGCCATGTCGACCGCGACCGATCCCCGTGCTGGTACTGCTGTTGATGTGGCGGGGCAGCTGCGGGTGCTGTCGGAGACGCTGGTTGGCCTGGGTCCGGAGCTGGTGCCCGAGCGGATCCAGACCCACCAGCTGGGCGAGATCGTCCGATCCCTGGGACGGATCGAACGGATCGCGGCGGGGGCCCGGATCGTGTTGACCAAGGCCGCTGCGGAGGC
>JBBSME010000025.1:0-29882 GCA_038233335.1 Acidimicrobiales bacterium
GAAGCCCTGTCGTGGAGCTGGGGGGAATCGAACCCCCGTCCGCCAAGCGATCACCGACCGCGCTACGACCGTTCCCGTGCCTGCACCTCTACGGCTGGTGCGCCCCCGGGTGGGCTGCCCTTGCGGGCACCGGCTCGACTTTCCGAGCGGTCAGCGGTCTTTCCCTGCGGTCAGCGGTCTCTCCCGCCGTCCACCACGACTTCTGTTGCCGGGCTGTCGTGGTCAGGCCCCGCGTGCCATTGCTGGTCGCGGTGTCTCTCTTCACCTGACGAGGTCAGGCGGCGAGAGCGTAATCGCCTTCGGCGGTTACTTGGGTGCCCTGTTTTAGGAGTCTGAGCGAACTCCGGTCGCACGATGGGGTCACAGACTCAACGTCGAAACCGGTCAGCCCCGTGTGCTGGTGTGGGATGTCAAGGAACCAGCGCGCCCACCGGGGTGGGCGACAGACCAGTGTAGGGCCCGCCCTCGCCGCCTCACCCCTCGGTTCCCCTGCGGCGGTCCCCGCCCGGCTGGACCAGCTGGCGCCGCAGGTCGGCCTTGACCACCTTTCCGGAGGAGTTGACCGGCAGGTCGTCGACGAACACCACCCGCTTGGGCACCTTGAACCCGGCCAGCCGCGACCGGGCCAGCCGGAGGATCTCTGCCTCGAGGTCTCCGGCGTCGCGGCCGGCGTCAGGCCGGGCGACGACCACCGCGCACACGGCCTCGCCCCAGCGCTCGTCGGCCAGGCCCACCACTGCGACCCGGGCGACCTGAGGGTGCCCGCCGATCACGTCCTCCACCTCGCGGGAGGCGACGTTCTCGCCGCCGGTGACGATGATGTCCTTGGCCCGGTCGACGATGGCCAGCAGCCCGTCCTCGGCCAGGACGCCGATGTCGCCGGTGCGGAGCCAGCCGTCGCGCCGCGCGCCGGCGGTGGCGTCGGGATCGTCCCGGTACCCGGCGAAGACCTGGTCGCCGCGCACGCACACCTCGCCCGGTCGGCCCGGGCCGAGGGTCCGCCCGTCCTCGTCGACGATCTCGACATCGACGCCCGGCCCGGCGAACCCGGCCGCGGTCAGGAAGCGGTCCTCGCCGCCCAGGCCCCGGCGGTGGTCGTCGGGACCGAGGAACACGGCGTTGCCGGAGAGCTTCGACCCCGGCCCGGCCCAGCTGGACCCGGATCTCGTCGCTGGTGAGGCGCACGTTGATCGGCATCGCGACCCGTCCGCCGGCGGAGATCCCGAGGAGCAGGGCCACGACCTCGGGTCGGCTGTCCGAGAGGATGGCTATGCGCCCGCCCGGGGGCGCCACGGTGCTCGCCGCACCGGCCAGGGCGTCGACCGTCCTCCGCAGGTCGGCCCGGCTCCACGTGCCTGCCGGGGTGATGAGCGCGGGCGCGTCGTCGGGTGCTGCGGACGGATCGAGGGCGAGCTCGTGGAGTAGCAGCTCGCATCCTCGCAGCCCGTCCACCCGGACCACGTGTGACCTTGTGGCTGGTGGGGGCGTCGCCCTCAGATCCGGCTCCCGCGGCCGCCTCGGGCCATGGCCCGCCGGGCCTCCATGTCGGCGTCGCGCTGGGCGATGACCTGGCGCTTGTCGACCTGGCGGCGACCCCGAGCGAGGCCCAGCTCCAGCTTCACCCGACCATCCTTGAAGTAGAGGACGAGGGGGATGAGCGACAGGCGCTCCCGGGCCAGGCGGTCGCTGATGAGGTCGATCTGGTGGCGGTGCAGGAGCAGCTTGCGCTCTCGGACGGGGTCCGGCGGCACCTGGGAGGAGGCATGGGAGTAGGCGGTGACGCTGATGCCGAACACCCAGACCTCCTCGTCGACCAGGCGGGCGTAGCTGTCGGCCAGCTGCACCTTGGCCTCCCGCAGGGACTTCACCTCGGCGCCGCGCAGGACGATCCCGGCCTCCCAGGAGTCGAGGATGTCGTAGTCGCGTCGGGCGACGCGGTTGGTGGCGATGACGGTGGTGCCGTCGCTCGTCCGGGTGGCCATAGGGTCCCCGACGCTACCGGTGGTCGGTGCGTCTCCGGGCCTCGTTACGCTCCGAGCCGTGCTGCACCTCGATCCGACGGCCCGCGACCTTCTGGTGGCCCACGCCTTGGGCGGGTTCCCCGACGAGGCCTGCGGCTTGCTCGGGGGGCGGGTGCTCGAGGGCCTCGACGCCGACGGGCTGCCCCGGGCGACCGTCGAGTCCTTCATCGCCGCCCGCAACCACGACGCCTCCTCGCGCACCTACACGGTGGGGCCCGAGGGCTTCCTCGCCGCCGACAGCCAGCTCGATCCCCTGGGCCTCGACGTCGTCGGCGTCGCCCACAGCCACACGCACTCCGAGGCCTGGCCATCGGAGACCGACGTCGACAAGGCCGACAACCCGCTCCTCGATGGCTGGCACTACGTCATCGTCTCGCTGCGGGATCCGAGCCCGGTGGTGCGGTCGTTCCTCCTCGGAGGTCGGAGCGTCCGCGAGGAGCAGGTCGTCCTCACCCCCGGCTGACGCGGCCCCACGCGACCGTCGCCTCGTCGGGAACGTTTCCGGGGGGACCTGGGGTTAGCATTGATGACCAATCCACTCGGGTTTCCGAGTGAACCACCCCGATCCCTGACGTGGAGCCCCCGTGGCCGTCTACTCCTCGATCACCGAGCTCATCGGTGACACACCGATCATCGATGTCAGCCAGCTGAGCCCCAACCCGCGCGTGCGCCTCCTGGCCAAGCTGGAGGGCAACAACCCGGCCGGATCGGTGAAGGACCGCATCGCCCTGAAGATGATCGACGAGGCCGAGGCCGACGGCACCCTCTCCCCGGGCCGCACCGTGATCGAGCCGTCGTCGGGCAACACCGGCATCGCCATGGCCATGATCTGCCAGCTCCGGGGCTACCCGCTCAAGGTCGTCCTTCCGGAGAACGTCTCCATCGAGCGTCGCCAGCTGCTGGAGGTGTTCGGGGCCGAGATCATCCTCTCGCCCGGCGCCGAGGGCTCCAACGGCGCCGTCCGCCGGGCCCAGGCCATGTCGGACGAGCACCCCGAGTGGGTGTTCCTGTACCAGTACGGCAACGAGGCCAACCCTCGAGCCCACTACGAGACCACCGGCCCCGAGATCCTGCGTGACGTCCCGGACATCACCCACTTCGTGGCCGGCCTGGGCACCAGCGGCACCCTGATGGGCGTGGGTACGTTCCTGCGCGAGACCAAGCCCGAGGTCCAGATCCTGGCCGTCGAGCCACCGGCCGGTGAGCTGGTCGAGGGCCTGCGGAACCTGGAGGACGGCTACATCCCGCCTGTGTTCGAGAAGTGGGCCGGGCTCGAGCTGCTCGACGGCAAGCGCATCGTACGACCCCGTGAGTCCCTGGAGTGGACCCGTCGGCTGGTGAACGAGGCGGGCGTGTTCGCCGGCATCTCCTCCGGAGCGGCCCTGGCCGGTGCGGCCAAGGTGGCCGAGCGCATCGACGAGGGCATCATCGTGTTCATCGTCTGCGACGGCGGCTGGAAGTACCTCTCCACCGGCGCCTACACCGACGACCTCGACGAGGCCGAGGCCAAGGCCGAGTCGATCATCTACTTCTAGGCCAGCACCCGGATCGGGCACAGCACACCCGGAGCCCGCGACAGGCGGGCATCGGCGGTGACCAGCTCGGCATCGAGGACCTCGGCCAGGGCCACATAGGTGGCGTCGTAGGCGGTGAGGTTGCGCCGCAGCTCGCCCATCCGCTCCAGCAGCGGTCGGGCGGGCACCCGCGGCAGCGGCAGGTCGGCCAGGTCGGTGACTGCGGATGCGAAGCGACGATCGTCGAGGTCGCCGGCGATCCATCGCTTCCGGAGCACGGCCAGGGCCTCCACGTCGGCCAGGTCGGGCAGGACGACCGGCTCTACCCGCGCCAGGTCGCGCGCCCTCGTGCCGTCCTCGCCGTCGTCAGCCACCAGGTTGGCGACGATGGACGCGTCAAGGACGAGCACGCCGCTCGTCGTCGAGGTCGGCTCGGGCGGCATCGAGTCCGACCCGGCCCCCCTGCTGGGACTCGATGCGGGCCAGGACGTCCTCCACGGTGGGCTGCTCGGCCAGGTCGGTGAGGGCCCGGGTGAGGTACTGCTGCAGCGACGTCCCGGCCCGGGCGGCGCGCGCCGCCAGCAGGCGGTGGACCGGCTCGGGCAGGTCCCGTATGAGGACGTGGGGCATGCAAGCAGTATGCAAGCATTCTCGACCGCGTGCAACGGGCGAGCGCGCCGGCCACTGTCACCCGCTCGGGCGAGGGCTCGCGCCCGGACCGGGCGCTCAGCCCTGCTAGGCAACGGCCATGGCGTCGGCACGGCGGTCGGGCATCTGGACGGTGGTCGCTGTCGTCGTGGTGGTGGCCGTCGCGGTGGCCGTCGGGCTGGTGGTGCGGGCCAACGACCCGGCGCGGGGTCCCCGGGTCCTCGTGGTCGGGGACTCCGTGACCTTCATGTCCCGCAGCGCTCTGGACGGCGCCTTCGATTGGACTGACAACTTCGACGCCCAGGGCCGGCCCGGCTACCGCACCGACCAGCTGGTGCCCGTGGCCCTCCGCAAGATCGACGAGGACCAGCCCGACACCCTGGTCCTCCTCACCGGGTACAACGACCTCACCCAGGGCATCGACACCACGGCGGCGGTGGACCAGCTGATGGGCATCGCCGGCGACGTGCCCTGCGCGGTCTGGGTGCTGCTCCCGACCAAGGGCGAGTTCGACCAGGCCGCAGCCGAGGCGTTCGACCAGCGGATCGTGGCCCTGGCCGAGGACCAGCCGACGGTGCACCTGGCCACCGACTGGCGCGACGTGGTCGACGCCGGCCCCGGCCCGGACCCCGACCCCCGCCTCGTGTCCGAGGACCACATCCACCCCACCGAGGAGGGGATCGCCCGCCTGGCCCGGGTCATGGAGGAGGCTGTCACCCGTGAGTGTCGCTGAGCCCTCGCCGCCTGCGGGCGACGACCGGCCCATCGCCCTCTTCGACAGCGGGTTCGGCGGTCTCACCGTGGCCCGGGCGGTCATCGACCTCCTCCCCGATGAGAGCACGGTGTACGTGGGCGACACCGGCCGCTACCCCTACGGCCCCCGGCCGCAGGAGGAGGTGGCCGACTTCGCCCACCAGATCACCCGGCACCTGGTCGACGACCTGGACGCCAAGCGGGTCATCGTGGCCTGCAACACCGCGGCGGCCGCGGCTCGGGGCGAGCTGAAGGCCGCCGCCGGGGTCCCCGTGGTGGGCGTGATCGAGCCGGGGGTCCGGTCCCTGGTCGCGGCCACCCGCTCGCGTCGGGTCGGGGTGATCGGCACCGTCGGCACCATCGGCTCGGGCGCCTACCAGGGTGCGGTGGCCGCCACCGGCGCCCCGGTCGAGCTCACCTGCGCGGCGTGCCCGGGGTTCGTGGAGTTCGTCGAGCGCGACGAGACCCGCAGCGAGCAGGCCCACGTGCTGGCCGAGCGGCTCCTCGCCCCGGTCGTCGAGGCCGAGGTCGACACCCTGCTCCTGGGCTGCACCCACTACCCCTTCCTGGCCCGCACCATCAGTGACGTGATGGGCCGTGACGTGGTGCTGGTGTCCTCCGCCGACGAGACCGCGTTCGAGGTGGTGGACCTCCTCGACCGCCCCGGCGGGCCCGCGGCCCGCATCCCGGGAGCGGCGCCGACCCGGCGGTTCCTGTCCTCCGGCGACGGGGCCTGGTTCCAGCGCCTGGGCGCGCGCCTGCTGGGACCGGAGGTGGCCGAGGTCGAGCCCACCCCCTGGTGCTGACCGGCCGCGGGCTTGCCCCTCGGTCCTCGTGGGCCCCAACCTGGCCTCTCGCCTGCCCAGGAGACCCCCCATGCGCCCCGACGGCCGCCAGCCCGACGCCCTCCGCCCCGTCAGCTTCGAGCGCGACTACACCGACGCGGCCCTGGGCTCGACCCTGGTCCGGTTCGGTCGGACCACCGTCCTCTGCACCGCCTCGGTCGACGAGGACGTGCCCCGCTGGATGCGGGGCCGGGGGAAGGGCTGGGTCACCGCTGAGTACTCCATGTTGCCCGGGGCATCGTCGGAGCGCATCCGGCGCGAGGTCAAGGACGGCAAGCCGTCGGGACGGACCCAGGAGATCCAGCGCCTGATCGGCCGTTCGCTGCGGGCGGTGTGCGACATGGAGGCCATGGGAGAGCGCTCGGTCACCGTCGACTGCGATGTGCTCCAGGCCGATGGCGGGACCCGCACTGCTTCGATCTGCGGCGCCTGGGTGTCCCTCCACGACGCCTGCACCCGCCTGGTGGCCTCCGGGGCCATCCCCGCCAACCCCCTCACGACCACCTGTGCCGCCATCTCGGTCGGCATCGTCGACGGCACCCCGCTGCTCGACCTCCCCTACGTAGAGGACTCCCGGGCCGAGGTGGACATGAACGTGGTCATGGCCGGTGACCGGCTGGTCGAGGTCCAGGGCACGGCCGAGGGTGAGCCCTTCGACCGGGCCGGCCTGGACGCGCTCCTCGACCTGGCCGAGAAGGGCATCGGCGAGCTGACGGCCCTCCAGCACGCCACCGTGGCCGAGGCCCCCGCCCCCCGCTGAGCAACGGAGCGGCAGTCTCCGCCGCGATCAGCCCTCCTAGGGTGTGGCGCTCATGTCCGATGCGCCCCCTTCCCTCGTGCTGGCCACCGCCAACCCGCACAAGGTGACCGAGATCCGGGCCATCCTGGCCGCCGCCGGGGTCGACATCGACCTCCGACCCCGACCCGACGAGGTGCCCGACGTGATCGAGGATGCCGACACCCTCGAGGGCAACGCCCGGCTCAAGGCCGTGGCTCTGAGCGACGCCACCGGCCTGGCCGCCCTGGCCGAGGACACCGGACTGGAGGTCGACGCCCTCGGTGGGGAACCCGGGGTCCAGTCGGCCTACTACGGCGGTGGCGATCACGATGCCGCGGCCAACGTGGCCCGGGTGCTGACCGAGCTGGCCGATGCCCCCGACGCCGCCCGCACGGCCCGGTTCCGCACCGTGGCCCTGGTCCGCTGGCCCGATGGCCGGGAGCTGGCCGCCACCGGCACGGTGGAGGGCACGATCACCGAGGCTCCCGCCGGTGAAGGCGGGTTCGGCTACGACCCCATCTTCCGTCCCGACGAGGCGCCCGAGTTGACCTTCGCCCAGATGGACCCGGAGGCCAAGGACGCCATCAGCCATCGGGGCCGGGCCATGCGAGCCCTGGCCGAGCAGCTGGTCGGGGTGCGGCCATGATCGCGCTGTTGGGCGGGATCCTGGCCTCGACCTCCGATGCCAACCTGGAGGAGGCCTTCGGCGACGAGGTCGGCTCCCGGGAATGGATCACTGCCGGGGTCATCCTGGTCGCCGCCGTCGTCGTCGGGCGGGTGCTGCAGGCGATCGTCCAGCGGATCCTGACCGACGACGACACCGACCGCGAGATCACCCACTTCGCCGCGGCCACGCTTCGCAACCTCGTCTTCCTGGGCGGCGTCGTCTACGCACTGCTCGTCTTGGAGGTCCGCCTCGGGCCGCTGCTCGGCGCCATCGGCCTGGGCGGGCTGGCCATCGCCTTCGCGGCCCAGAGCATCCTGTCCAACGTCTTCGCCAGCATCCTGTTGCGGACGCGCCGCCCGTTCAAGCGAGGCGACCAGGTGTCCCTGGGAGAGTCGGAGTCCGCCATCGAAGGCACGGTGGAAGAGGTCAACTTCCGCACCGTGTCCCTGCGCACCTTCGACGGCGAGCGGGCCCTCGTCCCCTGTGCCACCGTCCTCGACAACACCATCACCAACCTCACCGCCCGGGGGAGGCGACGCACCACCCTCGAGGTGAGTGTGGCCTACGAGACCGACTTGGCCCAGGCCGTGGAGGTGCTCGAACCGGCCGCGCAGGCCGTCGAGGGCGTGCTCGACACCCCGCCGGTGCGCGCCTTCATGATGGAGATGGCCGACTCCGGGGTGGTCATCGCCCTCCAGTTCTGGCACCGGCCCAAGATGATGGAGATGTGGCAGGTCCGCTCCGACGTGGGCATCGCCGCCCACGTGGCCCTGGGCCAGGCCGGCATCGAGATCCCCTTCCCGCAGCAGGTCGTCCGCTTCCGAAGCGACGAGGAGTCCCGCGAGGGATCGCCCGATGTCGGCACCGGGGTCGTCGCCCGCTCCGGTCCGCCCGGCCGCGACCCGAACCGCGACACCCGCGATGTCGACGGGGACGATGACGGCGGTGACGACGGCGGCGAGTGAGTGGTGAGCGGTGAGGCTCCGTCATCACCCGCTGATCGTCAGGGGACCGGCGGGTCCCACCCCCGGAGGTCGACGGCCCAGGTGTCGACCACCTGGTCGTCACGGACGACGTGGAGCCGGACACCCGCGGCCGCGGCGGCCGTCACCGTCTCGGGGGAGTCCACCGCCACCGTGATCCGTGCGCCCAGGGTGGAGGCCACCATGGTGGCGAGGCGGCGGCGGTCGACCACCTCGTTGGCCAGCAACAGGTCGGCCCCCAGGCCGGTGCTGGCCATGGGCCGAGGCCATCGACCCCACCGAGGTCCTCTGCACCGACGGCGCGCCCCGCACCGACGTGGAGGGCATCGGCGACCCCCGCCCCGACGACGGCCAGCACCTCTCGGCCGACGGCGCGGCCTGGCTCTGGACCACCTGGTTGGGCCCCACCCTCGCCACCGTCGGCGCCGGCTGACCCGTCGTCGCGGCGCACCTGCGTCGCTCAACCGGCAAGACCGCTGGCGAGCGTCGCAGGTACGCGGTTCAGTGCCGGCGGTGGGAGTCGAACCCACACTGTCCAGGGCCTAGACCTGGTCCCTCTGCCAGTTGGGGTACGCCGGCGCGCCCCGCAGGCTAGGGGCCCCAGGGAGGGCGATCAGCTGAGTTCGGGAAGCCGCCGTCCGACGCGTCGGGTCGTCGGGGTCGGCCGCTAGCCTCCCGACCCATGGCTCAGCCGCAGATCTCCGTCCCCCCCGTCGCCCAGGGCGGCGCCGGCTTCGACCCCCAGAGCGAGGTCTTCAACCGCCTCCTCCGCAACCGGATCGTCTTCCTCGGATCCGAGGTGAACGACACCATCGCCAACCTCATCACCGCCCAGCTCCTGTACCTGGAGGGCGAGGACCCGGACAAGGACGTGTTCGTCTACATCAACTCCCCGGGCGGGTCGGTGACCGCGGGCATGGCCATCTACGACACCATGCAGCTGATCACCCCGCAGGTGGGCACCATCTGCATGGGCCTGGCCGCCTCCATGGGGCAGTTCCTGCTCTGCGCCGGGGAGCCGGGCAAGCGCTTCGCCCTCCCGCACGCTCGGGTGATGATGCACCAGCCCTCGGGCGGGTTCCAGGGCCAGGCCTCCGACATCCAGATCCAGGCCGAGCAGATCCTCTACGTGAAGAAGCTCATGGCTCAGCGCATCGCCGAGCACACGGGCCAGGACGTCGAGCAGGTCGAGGCCGACTCCGAGCGGGACCGTTGGTTCACCGCCGAGGAGGCCCAGACCTACGGGATCATCGACCAGGTCGTCAGCCGCCGCCAGGAGATGACCGAGTCCTGACCGGGCTCGGGCCTCAGCCGCCCGCTTCGGTGGTCGGTGCGAGGGTGCTGGCTGGCGCCTCGCCGCCCAGGCCGTCGAGGGCGATGCCGCACTCCGCATCCGCGTAG
Source organism: Acidimicrobiales bacterium (assembly GCA_038233335.1). Taxonomy (GTDB): domain Bacteria; phylum Actinomycetota; class Acidimicrobiia; order Acidimicrobiales; family Iamiaceae; genus Iamia. The sequence continues at coordinate 9,611 of JBBSME010000025.1, forward strand.
TCGACCACTGCGGCGCCGGCCTGGGCCAGGCCCGAGAGCTCGTCGGAGCGCTGGGTGATGGCGTCGCGGGCGGCGGGCAGGTCGTCGGGGTTGTCCTCCACCGCCTCGACCACCAGCTCCACGCCTTCGCGGAGCCGGGCCACGTCGGAGCGGATGGCGCCGGGGGAGTCGGCCTCGAGGGCCTTGAACTCAGACACCGCCTCGTCCAGCTGACGTCGGGCCCCGCCCGGATCGCTGGTGTCGAGCTGGGCCAGGACCTGGCCCAGCGGGGGCACGTCGCCCACCCGGTCGCAGAAGTCCTGGCTGCTCCCCTCGTCGGTACAGGCGCCCAGCACCGACCCGACCAGGATCGCCCCGGTCACGGCCAGTCGCGCCGGCGCTCTCACGAGCCAGAGGGGGTGCGGGCGGCCTCGGCCCGGGCCCGCAGGTCGGTCACCGCATGGGCCAGACCGTCAGGGTCGCGGTAGAGGGCGCTGCCGGCCACCAGCACGTTGGCCCCGGCGGCGGCGGCCCCGGCGATCGTGTCGGGACCGATGCCCCCGTCGACCTCGATGTCGAGGTCGAGCCCGGCCGCGTCGGCCAGGGCCCGGACCTGGGCCACCTTGGGCTCCATGGTCACGATGTAGGCCTGGCCCCCGAAGCCGGGGTTGACCGTCATCACCAGCACCATCTCCACCAGGTCGAGCACGTGCTCGACGTCGGCCCCCGGGGTGGCCGGGTTGAGGGCGACCGCGGCCCGGGCCCCGAGGTCGGCCACCCGTCCCAGCGTGCGGTGGAGGTGGGGGGTCGTCTCGGCGTGGACGATGAGCAGCTCGCAGCCGGCCTCGACGTAGAGGGGGAGCAGGTCGTCGGGGGCCTCCACCATGAGGTGGGCCTCGAAGGGGATGTCGACGTGCTCGCGGCAGGCGGCGATGACGTCGGGCCCGAAGGTCAGGTTGGGCACGAAGCGTCCGTCCATCACGTCCCACTGGATGCGGTCGACGCCGGCCTCGGCCAGGGCGACGCACTCCTCGCCCAGCCGGCTGAAGTCCGCCGGCAGCACCGACGGGACGATGGAGACCGGGCGGGGGGCGGGGGCAGCGCTCATAGGCCGCATGGTAGGGCCCGGCCCGACGACCCCTGGCGGCGGGCCCGCCCGGGAAACCCGTGCGGTGGCGGGGGTCACAGTGAGACACACTCCCACCCATGGAGGGACGGGCGGTGCTGGAGGTCGAGGGCGTCGGGAAGCGCTACTGCGACCACCTGGCCCTGGACGCGGTCGACCTCCAGGTCGCGCCGGGCGAGGTCTGCGGCCTGCTCGGCCCCAACGGCGCCGGGAAGACCACCCTGGTCTCGATCATCGCCGGGCTCCGCGCGGCCGACCGGGGGTCGGTGCACGTCGACGGCATCGACGTAGCCACCGGGGGTCGGGCGGCCCGCACCGCAGTCGGGCTGGCCGCCCAGGAGACGGCGATCTACCCCACGGTCACGGTGCGGGAGAACCTGGAGCTGTTCACCCGGCTGGCCGGCCTCGGAGGGCCGGCGGTGTGGTCCCGCATCGCCGAGGTGGCCGAGGTCGTCGAGCTGACCCACCTCCTCGACCGCCTGGGTCGGCAGCTCTCCGGTGGGGAGAAGCGGCGGCTGCACACCGCCATGGCCCTGGTCCACCGGCCCCGCGTCCTCCTGCTCGACGAACCCACCACCGGGGTGGACATCGCCACCCGCACCCGCCTCCTGGCCGCCATCTCCACCCTCGCCACCGAGGAGGGCTGTGCCGTCGTCTACTCCACGCACTACCTCCCGGAGATCGAGGAGCTGGGGGCGTCGGTGGCCATCCTCGACCGCGGCCGCATCCTCGCTCGCGGCTCCCTGGCCGCGCTGGTCGACGAGCACGGGTCGGGACTGGTGGAGCTGACCTTCGACGGTCCGGCCCCCGAGGCCGCGGGCGCCGAGAGCGACGGCGACACCCTGCGAGTGATCACCGACCACCCGGGCCCCGCCGCGGCCCGCCTGATGGCCGGTCTGGGCCACCACGCCGAGCGCCTGACGTCCATGGACCTGACGCCCCCGAGCCTGGAGACCGTGTTCCTCTCCCTGACCGGGCGGGTGTACCGCAGCGACGAGGCTGAGGGCGCCGATGTGGTCGACGGCGCCCTGGTGGCCGACCCCGCCGACGACCCGGAGACGACGCCGTGAACGGCACCTCGACCTGGGCCCGCATCTGGGCCGTGGCCCGCCACGACCTGCGCATCCTGCGGCGCGACCCGGCCTTCCTGATCATCTTCACCGTGACACCGATCGCCTTCATGGCCTTCACCGAGCAGACCTTCGGCTCGGCCCTGGCCCTGGAGCTCGACGATCCGGGCCTCACCGGGGCCTCCGTGGTCGTCCCCGGTGCCACCGTCCTGTTCAGCGGGTTCCTCGTCGGCAACCTCGGGTTCGGCATCTTCCGCGAGCACGGGTGGGGCACGTGGGAGCGGCTGCGGGCGTCGCCGCTATCGACCGGTGAGCTCATCCTGGCCAAGTCCGTCGCCCCCGTCCTCAGCCTCGCCATCCAGCTGATCGTCCTGCTGGGCGGGGGCGCCCTCCTGTTCGGCCTGGAGATCCGCGGCACCATCACCGCCTACCTGGCCGTGGCTGCTGCGCTGGCGATCATGGAGGTCGCCCTCGGCTTCCTGCTCCTGTCGGTGTGCCGCTCGGTGATCCAGCTCAACGCCCTCAGCAACGCCGGGGCCATGCTCCTCGGAGGCCTGGGGGGAGCCGTCGCGCCGGTCGAGCTCCTGCCTGGCTGGGCCCAGGCCATCGCCCCGGCCACCCCCACCTACTGGGCCGTGCAGGGCTTCCAGGACGTCACCATCGAGGGCGCCGACCTGGGCGGAGTGGTCGTGCCCATCGCGGTCCTGCTCGGGTTCTCGGCTGTCTTCCTGGCCGTGTCCGCCCTGCGCTTCCGGGTGGAGGAGACCAAGACGGCCTGGGCGTGACCCTGGGCCAGGGCGCAAGGGCTGCGACCTAGCCTCGGAGGGTGCGCCTGCTCCCGACCCGAACCGCCGGGATGATCCGGTGAGCTCGGGGAAAGCGGTGCCACCGGTCGAGGGCGAGGTGGTCGAGACGGCGATCCACGGCATCGCCGGAGGGGGAGAGGCGGTGGGCCGGGCCCCCGACGGCCGGGCCCTGTTCGTGGCCGGGGCGCTGCCGGGCGAGCGGGTGCGGGTGGCGATCACCGAGGTCCGGCGCGGCCACGCCCGGGGCGACCTGGCCGAGGTCCTCGACCCCGCCTCGGAACGTCGAGCGCCGCCGTGTCCTCATGTGGCCGACGGGTGCGGCGGCTGCGACTGGCAGCACATCGACGACGATGCCCAGCGGGCCTTGCGCCGCACGATCGTGGCCGACGCCCTCGCCCGCATCGGCCGCCTGGACGATCCGCGGGTGGAGGCCGGCCCCCCGCTGGCGGTGCGGGGGTCGAGGACCACGGTGCGGGCTCTGGTCGATGGCGGCCACGCCGGGTTCCGTCGGCGCCGGTCCCACGATCCGGTGCTGGTCGACTCCTGCCTCGTCACCCACCCGGCCGCCGAGGAGCTGCTGGTCGAGGGCCGCTTCGGCTCGGCCGAGGAGGTCGTGGCTCGCGTCGGGGCCCGCACCGGCGAGCGCATGGTGGTGGCCTGGCCCACCGCGGAGGGAGTGGAGGTCCCCGACGACGTGCGGGTGGTCGGCGCCGACGAGCTCGACGCCGGCGTCGAGGCCTGGATCCACGAGGAGCTGGCCGGGCGGACTTGGCGGGTCTCGGCCCGATCCGTCCTCCAGGCTTCGCCCGAGGCGGCCGACGCTCTGGTCGAGCGGGTCGCGGACGCGGTGGCCGACCTGGCCCCCGGCCCGGCCCGGCTGGTCGACCTGTGCGCCGGCATCGGGCTGTTCGCGGGCACGGTGGGCCGTGCGATGGAGGAGGTGGTGGCGGTCGAGTCGTCCAGCTCAGCGGTGGCCGACGCCCGCCACAACCTGGCCGACAGCGGGACGCAGGTGGTGCGCGCCACCATGGCCCGGTGGCGACCCGACCCGACCGACGTGGTGGTGGCCGACCCGCCTCGGACGGGGCTTCGGCGCGACGGGGTGGCGTCCCTGGTGGCCAGCGGTGCGTCGGCGGTGGTCCTGGTGAGCTGCGACGCCGGGGCCCTCGGTCGCGACGCCCGCCTGCTGGCCGAGGCCGGGTTCACGTTCGACCGGGCCGAGGTGCTCGACCCGTTCCCCCAGACCTCCCACGTCGAGGTCGTCTCCCGGTTCCACCGGTCGCCGTAGCGGCCTCAGCCCTCGCCGTGGGGAACGGTGGGCCGTGGGGGTGGAGTGCAGATCCATGCGGGTCGACTACCCGACTCAGCGGATGCTGACACGATCGGCCGGCACCCGTTCGCGGATGGTTCGCTGGCCCCCGGATGAGGTGGACGGCCGCCGCCCGGGTGGCCGACCATGCACCGGTGCCCGTCCCCGGTCCTGCCAAGCGCCCCCACTGGCGGGCGGAGCCGAGCGCGGCCCGACTCGCCCTCGATCACCCGCACCGGGACGAGGTGCTGCGCCGCCACCGAGAGGCCTGCAACGCCGGCCAGCCCGTCTACATCGACCCCGGCTCCGGCTACCAGGTGATGACCGCCGACGCCCTGGCGGCCCGGGGCGAGTGCTGCGAGTCGGGTTGTCGCCACTGCCCCTGGGTCGGCCCCACCGGCTGAGCCACCCACCATCGAACCGGTACCACTACGGGGGGGTCCGCTCAGTCAGTCGGAGGGTGGGCCGCCCACCAGGCCGCCTCGGCTCGCGCCGCCACCTGCAGGGGCGATCGGCCGGTGGCTTCGGCCACCGCGGCCACGTCGTCGTGCTCGGCCTTGGCCCGGACAGGCGACACCTTGACCCGGACCCGGTGCCCGTCGACCTCGACCTGCTCGATGGTGCGGGTGGCTGGCCAGCGGTCGTGGCGGGCGGCGCGCCCGCCCAGGCTCCCGGTGGCGGCGCGGAGCGCCTCGGCCAGCGCCGGGCCGGCGGGCTCCTCGGCCAGCGCCGCGACCACGTGCCCCGGCCGTCCCTTCTTCATCACCACCGGGGTCACCCAGGCGTCGAGGGCGCCGGCGGCCAGGAGGGCACCGACCGCGTCGGCCAGCTCCTCACCGGTGGCGTCGTCGACGTTCGTCTCCAGCACGACCACGGGCTGGGCCGGGGGCGCGGCCTGGTCGTCGATCCGGCCCAGCAGGACCTGGGTGGCGTTCACCGAGCCATCGGGGTCGGCCGACCCGGCGCCGTAGCCGGCGGCCCTCAGGACCATGGCCGGCGCCGGGCCGAACCCGGTGGCCAGTGCGGCCATGAGCGCAGCGCCGGTGGGGGTGGTCAGCTCGACGGGGGAGTCCACGCCGTGGACCGGGGCGCCGACCTGGGCCAGGACCCGCACCACCGCGGGTGAGGGGTTGGGGAGGGTGCCGTGGGCGGCCCGCACCGTCCCCCGACCCAGGGTGAGGGGGGAGCAGTGCACCTCGTCGACGTCGAGCACCTCGAGGGCGGCGCAGGTGCCGACGACGTCGACGATGGCGTCGAGCGCCCCGACCTCGTGGAAGTGCACCTCGTCGGCGGGCATGCGGTGCAGGGCCCCCTCGGCCGCGGCCAGCAGGACGAAGGTGGCGTGGGCCCGATCGTGCGCCCGCGCCGGCAGGTCGGCTGCGGCCAGCAGGTCCCGGATCTCCCGCCAGGTGCGGTGAGGGGCATCGTCGGCGGTCCGGACGTGGACCTTGGTGGCCGCCACCCCGCCGCGGAGCACGGGCTCGGCGTCCAGGTCCCAGCCGTCGACCCCGAGGCGTCGCACCAGCGCGGTCACCTCGGCCCGGTCGGCCCCGGCATCGACCAAGGCACCCAGGGCCATGTCACCGGCGATGCCGGAGAAGCAGTGGAACCAGGCCGCCTCAGCCACGGTCGGCCCCGCTCGGGGCCAGCAGGCGGCTGATAGCGCAGGCTGCGCCGTAGCCGTTGTCGATGCCCACCACGGTGATGCCCGCCGCGCACGACGACAGCATGGCCAGCAGCGCCGTGACCCCTTCGAGGGCGGCGCCGTAGCCCACGCTGGTGGGCACCGCGACCACCGGTGCCGGGGTGAGCCCGCCGACCACGCTGGCCAGGGCTCCCTCCATGCCCGCCACCACGACCACGGCATCGGCCGCGGCCAGGGCGTCGGCGTCGGCCAGGAGGCGGTGCACGCCGGCCACGCCGACGTCGGTCAGGCGGGCGGGGCCCAGGCCCAGGGCGGTGAGGGTGGCGGCGCACTCGTCGGCCACCGGGAGATCGGCGGTGCCGGCGCTGACCACCATGACCTCTGCAGCGCGGGGTGACGAGGGTCGCCAGGCGACGAGTCGGTGCCGCTCACCGGTCACGAGGCCGTCGGGGTGGGCATCCAGGACGGCCGCCGTCTGAGCGGCATCGGCCCGGGTCAGCAGCACGGGGCCACCCTCGGTGCCGAGGAGCTCGCCCACCAGGGCCGCGCACTGCTCGGCGGTCTTGCCCGGTGCGTAGACGGCCTCCGACAGTCCGGTCCGCAACATGCGGTGGTGGTCGACGCGGGCGAACCCGAGGTCGGCGAAGGGCAGGCGACGCAGCCGGGCCACCGCATCGTCGGGTGCGATCGCGCCGGCGCGGATGTCGTCGACCAGGGCGCGCAGGGCGGGCTCGTCCATGGGGGCCATCCTGGCCGCCGGGTCGACCGCCCACCCACCCGGGTCGGCGTCGTCGCGTCCGGGTGGGACACACTGGGTGGGTGCACTCCGTCGACGACCGGGATCCAGGTGCCGCCCCCGCGGCCACGCTGACCGACGCGGTCGAGGCGCTGGATGAGCTGCTGCGGGACCTGGGCTCGGTGGTGGTGGCGTTCAGCGGGGGGGCCGACTCGGCCTTTCTGGCCCACACCGCCCAGCGGGTGCTGGGTGCCGAGGCCGTCCTGGCCGCCACCGCGGTGTCCCCGTCGCTCGCTCCCGAGGAGCTGGCCGACTGCCGGGCCCTGGCGGGGGAGTGGGGCCTGCGCTGGGAGGGGCTGGCCACCGACGAGATCGATGATCCGCGGTACGTGGCCAACGACGGTGACCGGTGCCGGTGGTGCAAGACCGCGCTGATGGATGTTCTCGGCCCCCGAGCCCGGGACGAGGGGGCGACGGTGCTGCTGGGCGTCAACGTCGACGACCTCGGCGACCACCGCCCCGGGCAGGCCGCGGCCGCGGACGCCGGGGCCCGCTTCCCGCTGGTCGAGGCCGGTTTCACCAAGGCGATGGTCCGAGAGGCCTCCCGCGCCCGAGGCCTGCGCACCTGGGACAAGCCGGCCGCCGCCTGCCTCGCCTCTCGGCTCCCCTACGGCGTCCCCGTGACCCTCGGCGCCTTGGACCGGGTGGGCCGGGCCGAGGCCGCCCTGCACGGCCTCGGGTTCGACGAGGTGCGGGTCCGCCACTACGAGGGCACCGCCCGGGTCGAGGTTCCCCTCGATGCCCTCGACCGTGCCGTGGCCGCCCGCGCCGAGGTGGTGGCGGCGGTCCGGGCCGCGGGCTACGACCGCGTCACCCTCGATCTCGAGGGTCTGCGCTCGGGCAACCTGAACGCCGACCTGCCCTGAGCCCGGCCGCCCGGCCTGGGGTCAACCGCCCTCGAAGGCCGGGCGCTGGCGGCGCTGCGCACGATGGGTGCGGGGACAGGGCGCTGGTCTTGGTGCCGGTGCAGACCTGCCGGGGCCGGGTGCCAGACTCGCCCTCGTGTACCACCGACCCACGCCCCCGCCGAGCCCCACGGCGCCGCCGACCGATCCGGTCTCCTCGGACCTCCGATGAGGTGGCGGCGACGACCGGGGATGCCCGAGGACGCCGAGGACATCATCTCCGGCCACATCACCCACTGGGTCCACCTGTCCGAGGAGGAGCAGGACCGGCTCCTGGAGCTGACCGAGTGGCTGCTCCTCAAGAAGAGCTGGGAGGCGGCCAACGGCTTCGCCCTCGACGACACCATCAGGGTCGTCATCGCGGCCCAGGCCGCGCTCTTGATCCTTGGCCTCAGCACCGACCACTACGGCCAGGTGACGGCGATCATCGTGCACCCATCCACCTCGGTGCACCGGGGCGTGCGGGCCGGGCCGGTAGCCGGGACCGTCACCGACGACGACCTACCGATCCACGGCCTGGCCCAGGCCCGGCGCGGGCCCGTGGTCATCTCGTGGGACCAGGCCCGCTCGGCCGCCCGCCACCCCGAGCGGGGCCACAACGTGGTGTTCCACGAGTTCGCCCACAAGCTCGACATGCTCGACGGCGTCATCGACGGCACCCCGCCCCTGCGCCGGGCCGAGGCCGACGAGTGGGTTCGGATCTGCACCGATGCCTTCCAGGACCTCCAGGCCGGACGGCCCCGGCCCCCGCTGCGCGACTACGGCGCGGTCAACGCCGGCGAGTTCTTCGCGGTGGCCACCGAGGCCTTCTTCGACGTCCCGGACGCCATGTCCGCCCAGGAACCCGACCTGTACCGGGTGCTGAGCGGCTTCTACCAGCAGGATCCTGCGTCCCGGGTCGCCTCCTGAACCCTCCGGTCGGGCCGGCGCCCGCCGATCCCGGTTGTCGTCGCCCGGGTCGATCGGCTGGGATGCGCTGGTGAGCGTGGCGCCTTCTCCGGTCCGGGCTGCGGTGCGCGACGGCCTCCTCGGCATGGCTCCGCTGGCCCTCGGCATCGCCCCCTTCGGACTGGTGGTGGGCGCGACCGCGGTGGAGGAGGGGCTGTCGCTGCTCCAGGCCGTGGGCCTCTCCCTCTTCGTGTTCGCCGGGGCCAGCCAGCTGGCGGCCATCGACCTCCTGGGCAACGGCGCACCGCTGCTGGTGGTCATCGCCACCGCCCTGGTGATCAACCTGCGCATGGTCATGTACTCGGCGTCGCTCGCGCCCCACGTCCGCGACGTGCCGACCCGGCGCCGGCTGGCCATGAGCTACCTGCTGGTGGACCAGGCCTACGCGCTGTCCATCAGCCGCTGGGAGCGACGCACGGATCCCCCGCGGGCGCGGGTGGCCTTCTACCTGGCGGTGGCGCTTCCGCTGTGGACCATCTGGCAGACCACCACGATCGTCGGTGCCGTGGTGGGGAGCCAGGTGCCCGACGGCATCCCGCTGTCGTTCACCATTGCCCTGGTGTTCCTGGCCGTGCTGGTCCCCAGCCTGACCGACCGCCCCCGGATCGTGGCCGCGCTGGTCGCGGGCGCGGTGGCGATCAGCGCCCAGGGCCTGCCGGCCGACATGGCCCTCATCGTGGGCGCCCTGTGTGGCATCGCCGCCGGCGCCTGGTGCGAGGCCCGGTTCGGACGATGAGCGGCACCTGGATCGTCATCCTGGTGGTCGGGGCGGGCACCTTGGCCGCACGCGGGTCGTTCCTGTTGGTCGCCGACCGGGCCGGCGAGGTGTCGCCCCCGGTCGAGCGCGTGCTGCGGATGATCCCGCCCGCCGCGCTGGCCGCCATCGTCGCCCTCCAGCTGTCGGACCCCGACGGCTCGACGGGCCTGGTGGCCCGCCTGGTCGCCGCCGGGGTCGCAGTGGTCATCACCTGGCGCTGGGCCAACCTGGCCCTCGCCCTGGTCGCCGGGCTCACCGTGGTGGTCGCCCTCGACGCGGTGATCTGAGTGCGCTCCGTCGCTCTCGCACGTCGGACAGGACGGGGGTGGGGGGCGGGTCGTCCGATCCGATAGGAACGGAGCCATGGCCGCTGCCGCCGTCCCCCCGCCCGGTGCCCCGCCACGGCCGACCGGCAACGCGTTCGCACCGGCCGACTGGGCGCTGTTCGCCGGGGTGGCCGGGATCTGGGGCGCGTCGTTCCTCTTCATCGCCATCGGCCTGGAGTCGCTCAGCCCCGGGATGGTGACGTTGCTGCGCGTCGGCCTCGGCGCCCTGATCCTCAACGTGCTGCCCGGGCCGACGATGCGGGTGGCGACCGAGGACCGGCTGCGGGTGGTTGCCCTCTCGGTCCTGTGGGTGGGCATCCCCTTCACCCTCTTCCCGATCGCCGAGCAGCACATCAGCTCGGCGGTGACGGGGCTCCTCAACGGGGCCATGCCCATCTTCGCGGCCGGCTTCGGGGCCCTCTTCTTCGGCACCCGGACCAGCGGCGCCCAGCTGCTCGGCGTCGGCATCGGCTTCGTCGGGGTGATCGGGATCAGCCTCCCGTCGGTCGGCGAGGGTGGGACCCAGGCCTGGGGGGTGGCGCTCGTGCTCCTCGCCGTCCTCTGCTACGGGTTGGCCATCAACTTGGCCGCACCCCTGCAGGCCCGGTACGGCTCCCGGGCCCTCATGGCCCGGATGCTGGCCCTGGCCACCATCTGGACCGCACCGTTCGGCCTGGCCGGGATCTCGTCGTCGTCGGTCGAGGTCGGCCCGGTGGTCGCGGTGGCGGTCCTCGGGCTGGTCGGGACGGGCTTGGCCTTCCTCATGGTCGGCGCCCTCATCGGTCGGGTCGGATCGACCCGGGCGTCGTTCATCACCTACCTGATCCCGATGGTGGCCCTGGTCCTGGGGGTGGTGTTCCAGGGTGATGACGTCGCCGTGCTGGCCCTGGTCGGGGTGGCCCTGGTCATCGGCGGCGCCGTGCTGGCCAGCCGTCCGGAGCGGGAACATTCGGTGCGGGCCTCGACGGCGGCCGAGGGGTAGCCCGAGGGCGGGTCCGGGGCCCGTGCTCGGGTCCGCTGCTCGGAGGCCACACTGGGCCCCGGAGGTGCGCTCGTGCGTGACGTCGTGGTGATCGGGTTGGACGAGACGAACAGGGAGAGCCTGTCCTCGACGACCTACGCCGACTCGTGTCGGTTCATCAGCCTGCTCGACCACGACGAGGTGCGCGGCTTGGAGGACTTCGACTTCAAGGCGCTGGTGACGACCTGCGAGGAGCGCATCGAGTCCCTGGGCATCCGCCCCGACGGGATCTGCACCTTCTGGGACTTCCCCGTCGCCGAGCTGGCACTCGTGCTGGCCCAGCGCCACGGCTGCCCATCGACGACGCTGGAGAGCGTGGTGCGCGCCCACCACAAGTACTGGAGCCGCCTGCTCCAGGCCGAGGTGGTCCCCGAGGCCGTGCCGCAGTTCGCGCCGGTCGACCCGTTCGACCCGGCTGCGGTCCACTCGGCCCCGCTGCCCTACCCGTTCTGGCTGAAGCCCGTACGGTCCTTCCGCTCCCACCTCGCGTTCCAGATCCACGACCGCAACGAGCTGGACGTCGCCCTGGAGCAGATCCGGGAGGGCATCCCCCGCCTGGCCGGGCCCTACGACGAGATCCTGGCCCAGGTCTCGCTGCCGTCCGAGGTGGCGTCGGTCGACGGGTCGTGGTGCATCGCCGAGGCGCCCATCGGGGGCCGGCAGTGCACCGTCGAGGGGTTCGTCTACGACGGGATCCCCGAGGTGTACGGCATCGTCGACTCGGTACGGGCCAAGAACCGCAGCTCCTTCCGTCGCTACGAGTACCCGTCCCGACTGCCCGAGAGGGTGCAGGCGCGGATGATCGACCTCACCGAGCGGGCGGTGATGGCCATGGGCTACGACGGCGCCCCCTTCAACGTCGAGTTCTTCTGGGACCGGTCCACGAAGCAGGTGTGGCTGCTGGAGATCAACGCCCGCCAGTCGCAGTCCCATGCCCACCTGTTCGAGCACGTCGATGGGGTGGCCAACCACGAGGTGATGGTCGCCCTGGCCCTGGGCGAGCGTCCGCACATGCCCACCGGACAGGGCGCGAGCGGCGTCGCGGCCAAGTGGTTCCTGCGGGCGTGGAGCGACGGCGTGGTCCGACGGGTTCCGACCGGGGCCGAGCTCGACCAGCTCCACGAGCGGTTCCCCGAGGCGCAGATCCACATCGACGTGGCCGAGGGTGACCGCCTCTCGGAGCTCCCCGACCAGGACAGCTACAGCTACGAGATGGGGGTCGTCTACGCCACCGCGTCGAGCAACACCCAGCTGCTCGACGACTACAAGCGGCTGCGGGCCGAGCTGCCGCTCAAGGTCAGGAGGTCCCGGTGAACCCCACCATCGAACACGTCGACGAGCTGCCGCATGCGGTCGAGACCTACGAGAACGTCTGGATCCCGGTCGCCGAGGGCATCCGGCTGGCGGCGCGGGTCTGGGTCCCGGGGGGGGCGGCCGAGGCCCCGGTGCCCGGCGTGCTGGAGTACATCCCCTACCGCAAGCGCGACCTCACCCGGGTCCGCGACACGGAGATGCACCACTACCTGGCCGGGCACGGCTACGGCTGCGTGCGGGTCGACATGCGGGGGAGCGGCGACTCCGACGGGCTGCTGGTGGACGAGTACCTCGAGTCCGAGCTCAGCGACGGCGAGGCCGTGTTGGCCTGGATCGCAGCCCAGGAGTGGTGCTCGGGCACCGTCGGCATGATCGGCAAGTCGTGGGGTGGGTTCAACGGCCTCCAGCTCGCCGCCCGCCGGCCACCGGAGCTGGGCGCCATCGTCACGGTCTGCTCCACCGACGACCGCTACGCCGACGACGTCCACTACATGGGGGGCTGCCTCCTCGGCGACAACCTCTCGTGGGCGTCGGCCATGTTCGCCCACACCACCTGCCCCCCCGACCCCGAGGTGGTGGGTGAGCGCTGGCGGGCCCAGTGGCTCGAGCGCATCGACCGCTGCGAGCCCTGGCTCGACACCTGGCTTCGCCACCCCTTCCGCGACGACTACTGGAAGCACGGGTCGGTGTGCGAGGACATCGACGCCATCGAGTGCCCGGTCCTGGCTGTGTCCGGATGGGCCGATGGCTACACCAACGCAGTGTTCCGCCTGCTCGAGGACCTCCCCGGGCCCCGTCGCGGCCTCATCGGACCCTGGAGCCACCGCTACCCCCACCGGGCCGAGCCCGGCCCGGCCATCGGCTTCCTCCAGGAGGTCCTGGCCTGGTTCGACCGCTGGCTGAAGGGTGTCGAGGGCGGGCCCGACGAGCCCATGCTGCGGGCGTGGCGCCAGGACAGCGTGGAGCCCACGGCCCGGCACACGTTCCGGCCCGGCGGGTGGGTGGCAGAGGAAGCCTGGCCGTCGGAGCGCATCGAACGCCACCGCTGGAGCCTTGGGTTCGCCCGCCTCCTGCCCCCTGGGGCCGACGAGCCCGACGACGGTCCCGACCTCACCGTCCAGTCGCCGCTCACCGTCGGGCTGTACGCCGGCAAGTGGTGCTCCTACTCGGGAGCCCCAGACATGCCCCACGACCAGCGCGAGGACGACGGAGGCTCGCTGGTGTTCGACTCCCCTCCGCTGTCCGCCCCGCTCGACCTGCTCGGGGCCCCCATCGTCGACCTGGAGCTGGTCGCCGACCGCCCAGTCGCCATGGTGGCGGCCCGTCTCTCCGATCTGGCGCCCGACGGCAGCGCCACCCGGATCAGCTACGGCGTGTTGAACCTCACCCACCGTGACAGCCACGAGAATCCCGAACCTCTGGAGCCGGGGACGCCGTTCCGGGCCTCTCTCCGGCTGAACGACATCGCCCAAAGGTTCCCTGAGGGCCATCGGCTCCGGCTGTCGATCTCGACGTCCTACTGGCCCATGGCCTGGTTGCCGCCCGAGGCGGTCAAGCTCACCGTCCGCACCGCCAACAGCGCCCTCGAGCTCCCGTGTCGTCCGCCTCGGCCCGAGGACGAGGAGCTCCGCCACTTCGCCGAACCGAGGGGTGCGAGACCTCCGACCGTCACCCGTCTCGAGCCCGGCCACCACACCTGGCTCGTCCACCGCGACCTGGCCACCGACGAAGCGCGGTTGGAGGTCATCGACGACGCTGGTCGCGTCCGGATCGAGGAGATCGACCTCGACGTCACGCGCGGCACGTGGGAGAGCTACTCCACGCGGGGCCGGGATCCGCTCTCGGCGCGGGGTGAGACCCGCACCGTGCGAGGGTTCCGGCGCGACGGGTGGGACGTGCGGGTCGAGATCCACACCGTGCTCACCTCCGAGATCGATCACTTCCGCCTCCGGGCCGAGCTGGATGCCTACGAGGACGGCACCCGCGTGCGGTCCCGCAACTGGGACCGCCGCATCCCCCGTCAGCTGCTCTGAAGGGCGCAGTCGCCCGGGACGGCCAGGCCGGGCGGGCCGAGGATCGGCCCGCCTCGTCGCCGTCCGCGTGGCCAAGCCCCCAGTAGGGTCCGCCGGATGAGGTGCCGAGATGCCCGAGCCTGAGGTCGGCAGCCAGATCGACGAGCGGCTGGAGGAGCTGTACCAGCGCCACCGGGGCCTGCTCGACGATCGGGTGGCTCGCTACTACCAGCCCGGCCAGGGCTACCTCGGTGCCGAGTCGCTGGGCGACGAGGCCGGCACCTTCGGCATCGCCATGGCCGGGCTGGACGGTGAGGTCCACGGCGCCGGTGCCTGGGAGGTGCCGTTCGCCCTCCAGTCCATCTCCAAGGTGTTCGCCTACCTCCTGGCCCTGGAGGACCACGGACGGGACCACGTCATGACGCGGGTGGGGGTGGAGCCCAGCGGCGAGCGGTTCAGCTCCATCGTGTTCGACGAGGACGCCCGACGCCCGTACAACCCCATGGTCAACGCCGGGGCCCTGGTCACCGCCGACCTCGTGCTCGGGGCCGACGTGGAGGAGCGGGCCGAGCGCATCGTCGCCCTGATGCGGCGCCACGCCGGGAACGACGACCTGGCCGTCGACCCCGACACCTACCGGCGCGAGACCGAGGACGCCGACCGCAACCGGGGCACGGCCTACCTGCTGCGCAGCGAGGGGATGCTCGAGGGGGACCCCGAAGAGGCCCTGGACGTGTACCTCCGCGGGTGCTCGGTGGCGGTGACGTGCCGCGACATGGCCGTCATGGCCGCGACCCTCGCCAACGGAGGGGTGAACCCCGTGACCGGCGTTCGGGCCTGCGAGCGTCGCCACGTCCGAGACGTGCTGACGGTCATGTACACCTGCGGGATGTACGACTTCGCGGGGGAGTGGGCCTTCGAGGTCGGAGTCCCGGCCAAGAGCGGCGTCAGCGGCGGCATCCTGGCCCCGATCCCGGCCAAGCTGGGCTTGGGGACCTTCTCCCCGGGCCTCGACGTCCACGGCAACAGCGTCCGGGGGGTCGACGTGTGCCGCGAGATCTCCGGACGGCTGGGTCTGCATGTGTTCGCGGCGGAGGCGGAGGACGCCGTCCTCGGTGGCGCCGGACCCCACCCCATGCCGGCCTGAGACCCGGGTGTCCGACGTGGTGGCTGCCACCCGCGCCGGCTGAGACCCGAGCGGCTACTCCGCTTCGGTGCCGGCGGATTCCCCACCCTCGGGGAGGTAGCGCGACGCCCACGCGGCGAGCATGCGGGACACGTAGGCCGAGTCGGCCCACGGCCCCGGGTGGGCCGGGCGGCAGGTCGAGACGGGCGGCCAGCTCGTCGCCCTGCGACCCGGTGAAGGTGATCTTGTCGACGGCGGCGGCCATGGCCCGAGCCTGTCACGCCAGGTCACACATGGGTCGGCGGCGGGCTGGTGAGGGACTACTCGGCCTCAGCCGGTTGGGGGTCGAGTCGCGAGGGCGTCGTTTCACCGCCGTCCCGGGGCACCGCCGAGGAGGTCGTGGCGCTCAGGGCCAGACCAACTGCGGCGACGACGGCCGCGGTCGTCGCCCGCGAACCGAGGCGGAGCAGCAGGCCGTCCTCCCCGTAGGTCACCAAGAGCAGCGCGGCCACCGCCACCAGGCCGAACCCGGCGGCCGGCGCCGTGGCTGGAGTGCGATCGGCCACGATCCAGACCGCCACCCCGAGAAGGACGAGCAGGCCGCCGAGGGCGAGCGAGCCCGGAAACACGTTGCGCCCGAAGTCCCCGGGGAAGTCGTTGCGCTGCTCGAACAGGGTGAACGAGCCGTCTCCGGTGAGGCCCCCGGAGGTGTGGGCCAGGCCCACGACCACGCCGTACCCCGCAACACACGCGGCGGCGACCCGGGGAGGGGTGGGACGCAGCGCCGGGGCCAGGACCAGGATCCCGAGGTGCAGGGCGACCATCAGCCCGTAGGACCAGTACCACTCGCCCTCGGCGTTGGCCACGGCCAGCCCGATCCCGAGGCTCTGGAGCATCCCGATGACCGCTGCGGTGCGGACGAACCGGCCCGACAGCAGCGCCGCGGCCAGGCCGGCCTCGACGAAGAGGATCAACCAGCCGAAGACGACGAGGTTGGGCGAGACCACCGACTCGAACAGCCACGACGAGCCCGGGACCACGGTGTTCTCTTCCCCTGCGTTGGCATAGCCGCACAGGCTCCCGCAGCCGCCACCCCCGGTGTCGCCGAAGTCGGGCGGGACCTTCCACGACACGTTCGAGAGCCACAGGAGCCCGGCCACGACGCGAAGGGTCGTCGGGGCCCATCGGGCCACGGATCCGTCGACCGCCTTGTTGGTACGAGTCATGTCCACGTCGGGCTCCTCATGTGAAGGAGCGGCGATGCGCCGCCGAGTCGTTCCGCTCGACCGCAGGCTACCCAGGTGCGACGGGCTGACACGGTGCGCCACCCACGACGGCGGCTGCCAGGATGTCCGCCCATGCCCGACGACGATCCCAGTCCGCTGCTCACGGCCAAGGACCACGGGGCCCCGTCGGTGTTCCAGCCTGCGAACCTGTTGCGGGAGGGGCGTCGCCAGCGCGACCGGCCCGACGTCCCGGTGCCGGAGGTGTGCCTGCTCGATCCCGACGGCGACATCGTTGCCCACCTGCGGCGCACCGGGCGGGCGATCGAGCATCCGGGGTGGGCCTGCTACCACACCACCCTGCACACCTTCGCCCTCGGCAGCACCCAGGTGGGTGTGATCGGGCATGCGGTCGGCGCGCCCTTCGCCGTGCTCGTCGCTGAGCAGCTGGCCGCGTCGGGGTGCGAGCTGCTCATCAGCGTCACCTCGTCGGGCTCGATCGTCCCGGTGGCGGACCCGCCCTGCTTCGTGATCATCGACCGCGCCCTTCGCGACGAGGGCACCAGCCACCACTACCTCCCGCCGTCGGCCTGGGTCGCAGCGCCGAGTCACCTGCTGTCGCCTCTCGCCGGTGGCATCGCTGACCTGGCCCAGCCCGCCGTCGTCGGCTCGACCTGGACGACCGATGCGCCCTACCGGGAGACCGGGGCGGCGATCTCCGAGGCCAAGGCCCAGGGCGTCGCCGCCGTCGAGATGGAGGCGGCCGGGCTCTACGCCTACGCCGAGGCCCGGGGTCGTGACGTGATCTGCATCGCCCACGTGACCAACACCATGGCCACCGCGGGAGACGACTTCGAGAAGGGCGAGCACGACGGAGCGGTCGATGCCCTCGAGGTCGTCGCTGCGATCCTCGACCGCCTGGGCCGTCCACGGAATGATCGTTCGGCGTCGGTGGGTTGACGGTCCTGGTGCCCGTCCGACCGGTCGGGTCGATTCCCCCACCCAGGAGAGCCCATGAAGGTCGCTGTCATCGTGCTCGCCGACAACGAGACCCACGAAGGGCTCGGACGGGTCGTCAACGCCATGGTGGCGGTCAAGGAGCTGGCCGAGGCGGGGGACGACGTGCGTCTCATCTTCGACGGCGGGGGCACCGTGTGGCCCGGCGAGCTGGACCGCGAGGACCACGACGCCCACGGCCTCTGGGCCTCCGTCCGCTATTCGGTCCAGGGGGCGTGCAGCTACTGCGCCGACGCCTTCGAGGTCACCGACGGGGTCAAGGGCGCCGGCGTCGCGCTGCTCGACGAGTACAAGCGCCACCCCAGCATCCGCTCCCTGCTGGCCGAGGACTACCGGATCCTCACCTACTGATCGGGTCGATCCACGCTCAGGGATCGGCGCGGGTGGAGGATCTCGCTATGGGACGACGGGCACGGGCTGGGTCGCCGGGCTGCGGGGGTCGATGATGATCTTGGCGTGGGCTTCGGGGTCGCCGAGGGCGTCGAAGGCGGCCTCGGCCCCAGCGAGTCCGACGGAGCCGGTGACGATGGGGGTGGCGTCCACCTTGCCCTCGGCCAGCATGTGGAGCGTGTCGCGGAACTCCAAGGGCGTGTAACCCACGACGAATCGGAGATCGATCTCTTTGTTGATCGCCATCACGGGGCGGATGGTGTCGGGCTCCATGCAGACGCCGACGACGACCCGCGACATCAGCGGCGCGCTGGCGTCGATCACGCCGGGAACTCCGACGCACTCGAAGATGACGGGCCGCTTGGCGTTGGTGGCGCCGATCTTGTTCGCCGCCCGCCAGATGTGGTGCCAGGGTACGGGGAGGCGCCGCAGCTTCTCGGTCGTGCCCACCCCGAGCTGGACGAGGTCCGGGACGGTGGTCGCCCAGCCCTGGTCGCCGGCGGCCTCGAAGGGAGAGTCGGCGCCTGGGTCGACGACGATCTGGGCTCCGCAGGCCTGGCCAGCTCCCGCCGGTGAGCGGAGAAGTCGCTGGCGACGATGGTGTTCACCCCTCGGGCCTTGAGCATGGCCACGATGGCCAGGCCGACGGGGCCACAACCGATCACGATGGCGACATCTCGTTTCTTGACCTCAGATCGCTGGACCGCGTGCCAGCCGATGGCCATGGGCTCGGTGAGGACGCCCACGTCCGGCGAGAGGCCGTTGGGCAGCGCAAAGGTGAGAGCCCCCTGCACCACCACCTGCTCGGCGTAGGCTCCGGGGGCCTCCTCCGAGAGACCGATGGGATGGATGTCCGGGCCCTTCCTGACGAGTGGCATGGCGACCACGCTCGTGCCCGGGGTCAGGGCCCCGGTGGCGCCGGGTCCGTTCTCGAGGACCTCGCCGCAGAACTCGTGGCCCATCACGACGCGCTGGTGCGAGCGCATCAGCGCGTCGTAGCCGGCTTCGGCCAACACGTCCGCCTGGGCGTCGGCACTGGCCGGGATGATGGTGGGCAACCGGGACCGGATCCGGGCGGCCATGAGCGAGGACTTCACCGTGCACCCAGAGCTGTTCACCGACCTCATCGAGTGCCTGGGCGTCGCCGGGCGGGCCGCCTACGCCATGGGCCAGCTCGAGACCTGGATGGCCGACGAGGAGCGGGAGGCGGACCCGGCCATGTTCGGCACCGCCCGGGCCGTGATCCGTCATCAGGAACGGCCAGATGTGCATCTCGGTCGACTACGTCCTCGTACCGCGAGACGACCTCGACACCTTCGTCGACCTCGCCTCTCGTCACATGTCCGCGCGGGTTCCGGGCTACGCCGCCAGCCACTCCTGCACGGGCATCATCACCGAGCGCCACCTCGATCGCCTGACAGCGATGCGCCAGCAGGCCGTCGACGCCGGCTACCGGGTGGTCGACACCGAACCCGACATGCAGATCGACCGCACCACCCGCCAGATGCCGCTCTCGCTCGTCATCGATCCCGGCGACGAGCTCGACCTCATGCGCGAGGAGGTGTTCGGACCGCTGCTGCCGGTCAAGCCCTACGACGGACTCGACGACGCCATCGCCCACGTGAACGCGGGTGAGCGGCCCCTCGGGCTCTACGTGTTCGGTGAAGATGAGGCCGCAACCGGCCGGGTCCTGGCGGCCACGACCTCCGGTGGGGCATGTGTCAACACCTGTGCCATGCAGGGAGCCGTGCCGTCTCTCGGCTTCGGGGGCTCAGGTCAGAGCGGTACGGGCCGTCACCACGGCATCGAGGGCTTCCGCGAGTTCTCCAACCCTCGTGGGCTGGTGGTGCGCGGGGAGGGCGACCTCAACGACGCCTTCTTCGCCCCGTACGGCGACACCCTGGCGGCCATCACCGACATGGCCTTCGACCAAACGCAAGACTGACCGCCGTCCGCAAGTCGGCTGCGCACCTGGTGGCCTACCTCACGACGAGTGGAAGCGTCACCGCCGCCGCCCGCATGCTCCACCTCCACCTCCAGTCGCTGCGGTACCGGCTGTCCCGGCTGCCCGTCACCGTTCAGCAGAGCCTGAAACACCCGCGCGAGCGACTGACCATCGAGCTCGCCCTCGAAGCGCGCACCCTGGTCCCGCCGACGCCACCCCCCGGTTCCGACGAGCTGGATCCACCAGAACCCTGACCGACCGACAGGTAAGGGCGGGGACCGTCGAAGATCCTGAACACCAACCTGTCATGTCGGGTTGACCGGATCGGTGCGTCACGCTCCTGCTCGGCGGAGAGGCCGGTGAGCCCCGGTGGCACCTCACCGATTCACACTTGCGGGCGTCCCGGGTCGCTGGTCAGCGCCCGAGCGTTCGGAGGAGCGAGGTTCAGCGCGGTTGGGACTGAGCCCGTTGGAAGTACTCGGCACTCGCGGCCAAGGCGATGGCGACGGCCAGGTCACCGTCGTCTCGGATCTCCTCGGCCCAGTGCTCGAGCCCAC
>JBBSME010000026.1:0-29150 GCA_038233335.1 Acidimicrobiales bacterium
CTCGAGATCACCGCCCGCGACGTCATCCACTCCTTCTGGGCCCCCCGCCTCAACGGCAAGCGCGACGCGGTGCCCAACCGCAGCCACCCCTGGAACATCCAGGCCGACGAGCCCGGCGAGTACGTTGGGCAGTGCACCGAGTTCTGCGGCCTGTCCCACGCCGAGATGCGGATCAAGGTCATCGCCATGCCTCGCGACCAGTACGACCAGTGGATCGAGGACCAGCAGGTGGCCGCCGAGCCCTTCGCCGAGGGCGACATGTCCGAGGAGGCCCAGGGCTACCGCGTCTTCACCGGCCAGCTGTGCGCCAGCTGCCACCTCATCGAAGGCGTCAACGACGACAACTTCAGCGACGACGAGGTCGGCGAGTTCCACCGCGACATCAACGGTGGCCCCGGCACCATCATCGACGAGGAGCTGCAGGCCAGCCTGCACGCCCCCAACCTCACCCACCTGATGAGCCGCAGCACCTTCGCCGGAGCCAAGTTCGACCTGCGGCGTGACACCGAGGAGTGCAACGCCCTGGGCATCGACTGGGCCGACACCCCCGAGGACCTCGAGCGATGCCTCGACCGCGGCGCCCTGGAGGCCTGGCCGCGCAACCCGCCTGCCGAGAAGGCCATGGACGCCGACGGCACCCCCCGTCGCGGCATGCCCAGCCTGAACCTGTCCGAGGAACAGATCGACCAGCTCGTCGCCTACCTGACGACGCTCAAGTAGGTCGGAGATCCCTATGAGCACCCCCAACGACACCCTCGCCCTCCCCTCGGGGAACGGCTCGGGCCCCAACCCCCTCGGGGCCTTCGCCCGGCCCACCGCCAGCACCGGTTGGCGCAGCTGGTTGAGCACCGTCGACCACAAGCGCATCGGGATCATGTACGGCGCCGCGTCGCTGTTCTTCCTGCTGATCGGGGGGGTCGAGGCCCTGCTGATCCGGGTCCAGCTGGCCACGCCCAACGGCACGGTGCTGTCGGCCGACGCCTACAACCAGATCTACACGATGCACGGCACGACCATGGTCTTCCTGGTCGTGATGCCCATCGGGGCGGCGTTCATGAACTACCTGATCCCGCTGCAGATCGGGGCCCGCGACGTCGCCTTCCCGCGCCTCAACGCGCTCAGCTTCTGGATCTTCCTCGGCGGCGGCATCCTCCTGAACTCGTCCTGGCTGCTGGGCGGAGGCGCCGACGGCGGGTGGTTCAACTACGCCCCCAACAACGGCGTCATCTACTCGCCGTCCCACGGCATCGACTTCTGGAACATGGGTCTGATCATCACGGGCATCGCCTCGCTGGCCGGCGCCATCAACCTGATCGTCACCTGCCTGAACCTGCGGGCGCCGGGCATGACCCTGTTCCGGATGCCGGTGTTCACCTGGATGAGCCTGGTGACGCAGTTCCTGCTGCTGTTCGCCATCCCGGTGCTGACCGCAGCGCAGTTCCTGCTGCTGTTCGACCGGCTCTTCGGGGCCCGCTTCTTCGACGTGGACGCCGGAGCCGACCCGCTGCTCTGGGAACACCTGTTCTGGATCTTCGGCCACCCCGAGGTCTACATCATGATCCTGCCGGCGTTCGGCATCGTCTCGGAGATCATCCCGGTCTTCAGCCGCAAGCCGCTGTTCGGTTACCCGTTCATGGTCTTCTCGGGCATCGCCATCGGGTTCATGGGCTGGGGCGTGTGGGCCCACCACATGTTCGCCTCCGGCATCGGGCCGCTGTCGGTCGCCGCCTTCTCCATCTCCACCATGTTCATCGCCGTGCCCACCGGGGTGAAGATCTTCAACTGGCTGGCCACCATGTGGGGCGGCCGGATCAAGTTCAGCGCCCCGATGCTGTACTCGGTCGGCCTGGTCACCATGTTCACCATCGGTGGCCTGTCGGGCGTGACCCACGCCGTCGCTGCCTCCGACACCCAGCAGACCGACACCTACTACATCGTCGCCCACTTCCACTACGTGCTCTTCGGCGGAGCGCTGTTCGGCTTCGTCGGCGGCTGGTACTTCTGGTGGCCCAAGGTGTTCGGCTACGCCCTCAACGATCGAGTCGGCAAGATCAACTTCTGGATCCTGCTGGTGGGCTTCAACCTCACCTTCGGGCCCATGCACATCCTCGGCCTGCAGGGCATGCCCCGCCGGACCTACACCTACCGGGACGGTTACGGCTTCAACCTCTGGAACTTCGTGAGCACGGTCGGCGCCTTCATCATCGCCGTCTCGTTCCTCATCTTCTTCTGGAACATGCTCCGGTCCTGGCGGGTCAGCAAGAAGGCCGGCCTCACCATGGCGGCCGACCCTTGGGACGCCCGCTCGCTGGAGTGGACCATCCAGAGCCCCACCCCGGCCCACAACTTCGACATCTCGCCCAGGGTCCACCGCCTCGACGACTTCTGGCACCGCAAGTACCGGGAGAACGCCGAGGGCAAGCTGGTCCGCATCGCCACCTCCGAGGAGCTGGTCCAGCCCGGCAACCCCGAGGGCGTGCACCTCCCGTCGCCGTCGTACTGGCCGCTGGTCATCTCGGCCGGCCTGCCCTTCGTGGGCTGGGGCCTCATCTTCAACCTCTGGCTCTGCGTGGTCGGCGGACTGTTCATCATCACGGGCATCTACGGCTGGATCCTTGAGCCCTCGACCGCTCCTGGCGGCGACCACGGCCACGACGACCACGCCGGAGAGCCCACCGACGAGGGCGGCACGGCCGCCGAGCCCGAGGAGGCTGCGCTCGTTGACTGAGACCTACACCACCGATGAGGGGCTGGCGGACGCCAGAGCCCTCGAGCAGGAGTCGGAGCGGTTCACCGCCGAGCTCGACTACCACTACGGCGCGTACCACGAGGACGTCGACCACGACCACACCCTCACCAACACCGGCATCTCCAACGACAAGCTGGCCATGTGGGTGTTCCTGGGGTCCGAGTGCCTCCTCTTCGGCGGGCTGATCTCCACCTTCCTGCTGTACAAGAACAACAACCTGGCCGGGGGGCCGATCCCCCACGACCTCTACGACATCAAGCTCACCTCGATCTCCTCGTTCGTGCTGCTGATGTCGTCGCTCACCATGGTCCTGAGCGTGTCCGCCATCCAGCGGGGCGAAGAGGCCCGGATGCGGCT
Organism: Acidimicrobiales bacterium; assembly: GCA_038233335.1. GTDB lineage: Bacteria > Actinomycetota > Acidimicrobiia > Acidimicrobiales > Iamiaceae > Iamia. The sequence continues at coordinate 3,107 of JBBSME010000026.1, forward strand.
CTGGCTCATCGCCACCGCCCTCCTCGGCGCCACCTTCATCTCCGGCCAGGTCTACGAGTTCCAGGTCTTCGTCAAGGAGGGCATGGGCTTCACCACCAACTCGGCCGCCTCCGCCTTCTACGGGCTCACCGGCTTCCACGGCGTGCACGTCACCCTCGGCATCGTCATGCTGCTGTCCGCCGTGGTGCTGTCCTCCGCGGGGAAGATCCCCAAGGCCCGGGCCGAGGCCGTCGAGATCGTGGGCCTGTACTGGCACTTCGTCGACGTGGTCTGGGTGCTGATCTTCACCATCGTCTACCTGATCCCCTGAGAGAGGGCCCGCCATGACCGATGCCGTCGCCACCGAGCCGTCGACCGAGGCGGACGCGCACCACGAGCCCGACGCGGACCACCACGAGCACGCCAGCGACTTCCTCTACATCAAGATCGCCATCTTCCTGGCCGTCCTCACCGGGATGGAGGTGGCCTACCCCTACATCGTGGAGGACGGCCCCGGCCTCATGTGGCCGCTGCTGGTCATGATGGCGATCAAGTTCTTCGTGATCGGCTCGTACTTCATGCACCTGAAGTTCGACTCCAAGGTCCTGACCCGGCTCTTCTACACGGGGCTCATCCTCGCCGTCGGGGTGTACGTCATCGCACTGCTCACCTTCGGGACCTTCTGGGACTGAGGGACGACGACCGTGTCCGAGGCGCTGCTCTCCGTGGCCCAGGCCCCTGACGTCTGGCGCTTCCAGGTCCACCCCGAGGTGTGGCTCCTCGTGGGCGCCCTGGTCGCGCTGTACCTCTACGCGATGCGCGTCATCGGGCCGAAGGTCGTCCCCGCGGGCCAGCCGGTCGTCACCGGCCGCCAGAAGGCCGCCGCGGTGGCCGCCATCACCTGCCTGTGGCTGGCGTCGGACTGGCCCATGCACGACATCGCCGAGGAGTACCTCTACGTCGTGCACATGGTCCAGCACACGCTGCTGACCCTGGTCGTCCCGCCCCTCGCCCTGATCGCCACCCCCCGCTGGCTCACCGACCTGGTGCTGGGCAGCGGTCGGGTGCGGCGCGTCATCCGCCTGTTGGCGCTGCCGGTGGTCGCTGGCATCGCCTACAACGCCTCGATCATGGCTGTGCACTGGCCGGCGCTGGTCAACGCGTCGGTGGAGAACGGGCCCCTGCATTACGTCGTCCACCTGGTGATCGTGTTCGCGGCGGTGATGATGTGGATGCCGGTGTGCGGACCCATCGCCGAGTGGCGGATGAACCCGCCCGCCCAGATGGTCTACCTCTTCCTGATGTCGATCATCCCGACCGTGCCCGGGGGGTGGCTGACATTCGCCGACAATGCGGTGTACACCGCCTACGACACACCGCTGCGGGCGTTTGGGATCAGCGTGATCGACGACCAGCAGGCGGCGGGCGTCTTCATGAAGGTGGTCGCCGGCGGCGAGCTGTGGGCGATCATCACCGCCATGTTCTTCGTGTGGGCCTTCCGGCACCAGCGCGCCGAGGAGGCGCTCGACCGTCGGTCTCGGCCGCGGGCCAAGGTCCCGGTCCCGACCCCCGCCTCCGTCGACGGGGACGACCGTGGCGACGGCACCGAGGCGCTCACCTACGAGACGGTGGCCCGGGCCTTCGCCGAGACCGATCCGGCGCCGGAGCCCCCGTCGCCCCCGCGCTGACCCGGGCGACGTGACCGCATCCGCCCCGCCCCGCACCGGGGCGGCACCCACCCTCCACCGGGTCTCGGCCCAGGTCCGCATGGAGCTGCTGCTCACCCTGCGACGGGGCGAGTCGGTGCTGCTCACCTTCCTCATCCCGGGGCATCGCGCCCAGCCGGGGCACGAGCGCAGCGTGGTCGAGGTGGGGGTCCAGGCCCAGGACCCGGACCTGGGTCGATCGAGGCAACCGGGGGAGGACGAGTTCGAGGGGGCCACTAGGTTTCGGCCGTGCTCGACATCCGACGCATCCGCACCGACCTCGACGGCCTCACCGCGGCCCTGGCCCGCAAGGGCGTCGACCCCGCCGAGGTGCGGGCGGTGCACGACCTCGACGTGCGCCAGCGGGACCTGGCCACCCAGCGCGACGACGTCCGCCGCCGGGTCAAGGAGCTCTCGGCCGAGGTGGGCCGGCTCCACCGCGAGGGCGAGGCCGAGGCGGCCGAGGTCCTGCGAGCCGAGAGCCGCGGCCTGGGCGACGAGGAGGCCCGGTTGGCCGCCAAGGCCGAGGGGGCGGCGGCCCAGGTCCGCGAGCACCTGCTGGGCATCCCCAACGATCCCCACCCCGACACCCCCGAGGGGGCCGACGAGCGCGACAACCCCGTCCTCCGGGTCGAGGGGCAGGGACCCGACCGCTTCGCCGACCACCAGCGGGTCCCCCACTGGGAGATCGGAGCCGCCCTGGGCATCCTCGACGTCGAGCGGGCGGTGAAGATCTCCGGCGCCATGTTCACCATGCTGCGCGGTGCGGGGGCCACGCTGTCCCGAGGCCTGTGCCAGCTGGCCCTCGACCGCAACGCCGATGCCTTCGAGGAGGTCCGCCCGCCCAGCCTGGTCTCCACCGCGACGCTCACCGCCTCGGGCCAGCTGCCCAAGTTCGCCGACGACGCCTACGCCATCGAGCGAGACGACCTCTGGTGCATCCCCACCGCCGAGGTCCCCCTCACCTCGCTGGCCGCGGGCGAGGTGCTGGCCGAGGCCGACCTGCCGGTGCGGATGATGGCCTACTCGCCCTGCTACCGGCGCGAGGCCGGCTCCGCCGGCCGTGACACCCGCGGCCTGCTCCGGACCCACGAGTTCGACAAGGTGGAGATCCTGGCCTACGCCACCGCGGTCCAGGCCCCGGACCTGCTCGACGAGTTGGTCGGCCGGGTCGAGAGCCTGATCGGCGCCCTGGGCCTCACCCACCGGACCATCGAGATCTGCACCGGCGACCAGGGCCAGAGCCACCACCGCAGCTTTGACGTCGAGGTCTACGCGCCGGGTTGCGACCAGTGGCTGGAGGTGTCCTCGGTGTCGTGGTTCTCCGACTACCAGGCCCGGCGGGCCCAGATCCGCTACCGGCCGAGCGCGGGCAAGGGCAACGAGCTGGTCCACACCCTCAACGGATCGGCCCTGGCCGTGCCCCGGGTGTGGGCGGCGCTGGTCGAGACCCACCGCCAGCCCGACGGCTCGGTCGCCCTGCCCGAGCCCGTGGTGCCCTACATGCGGGGCCTGGACATCATCGGTCCGCCGTCCTGATGTCGGGACCGATCACCCACCTCGCGCCGGTCGACGCGCCCCCGGACGAACGGTCGGACGATCCCTACGCCTCCGGCGACCACCCCATGCGGCGGGTGACCGAGCAGGTCGCGGCCGATCCGAGCTCGTGGCGCGACGACCAGCGCCGCGAGGTGGCCGGCTTCTTCGACGAGCTGGCCCCCGAGTGGCACACCCGGGCCGGACCTGACCGCGACAAGGCCATGGTCGACGCCATCGCTCGCGGCGTCCCGGCGTCCACCCAGGGCCCGGCGGCCGAGGTCGGCTCGGGCATCGGGCTCACGTCGCCCACCGTGGCGGCCCGGTTCACCCCGGCCCTGGCGGTCGAGATCGCTCCCGAGATGCTCCGCCGCTCGCCGGCGGGCCCGGCCCGCCGCGTGCTGGCCGATGGCGCGCACCTCCCCGTGCCCGACGGATCCCTCGCCGCGGTGATCCTCATGAACGCCTTCCTCTTCGGCCCCGAGTGCGACCGGGTGCTCGGCCCCGACGGCGTGGTCGTCTGGATCAACAGTCGGGGCCCGCTGACACCCATCCACCTCCCGGCCGAGGCCGTCCTCGACGCCCTTCCCGGCGGGTGGGAGGCCACCGCCAGCGCCACCGGCCCCGCCACCTGGTGCGTCGCCCGTCGCGCCGGCGTCTGAGGGGCCGAGCGCGTAGGACCAGGGTGAGGTCGAACGGGTTCCTCCCGAGGCCTCTCCACAACAGCACGGTGCCGAGGCGTCCGGGCAGTGGTCTCGGCCCGGAGCGGGCCGCAGCGCGAGGATCTGGCCGTGACCGATCGTTCCCGTGACCCGGACCCGACCCTCGACCTGACGGCGGTGCGCGAGCAGTACCAGAGCGAGGGCCTGCGCCGGTCCGACCTGTTCCCCGACCCGCTCGACCACTTCCGGGCCTGGTACGCGGAGTGGGCCGCGACGAGCCCGTTCGACCCGGCCGCGGTGGCCCTGGCCACGTCCACCCCGGAGGGCCGACCCTCGGTGCGGGTCGTCCTCGTCCGGCGCGTGGACCACGGGTTCTGCTTCTTCACCGACACGACCAGCCGCAAGGGCGCCGAGCTGGCCGCCAACCCCCAGGGCGCTCTCTGCTTTGGCTGGATCTCGCTCAGCCGCCAGGTCCGGGCCGTGGGCCCGGTCGAGCCCCTCACCGACGCCGAGGTGGACGACTACTGGTCCCATCGCCCCCGGGAGAGCCGCATCTCGGCGGTGGCCTCGGACCAGAGCCGTCCGATCGAGGATCGGGATGCACTGATAGAGCGCCGCGACGTCATCGCCGCATCACTGCCCGACGACGAGCCGGTGGCGCGACCCGAGGGCTGGGGCGGGTACCGGCTGGTCCCCGACGAGGTCGAGGTGTGGCAGGGACGGGCGGATCGCCTCCACGACCGGTTCCTCTACACCCGGGCCGACGACGGGTGGGCCCTCGACCGCCTCATGCCCTGAGCGCGCTCGCGCTCAGCGCGGGGTGCGGGGCGTCCGGCCGCGCGGGGAGCCGCCGCCGGTGCGGACCACCACGACCAAGGCGACGACGGCGACGAACAGGGCGAGGACCAGGCCCACCTCCACTCCGCCGGCGGACTGCACGGTGGAGGAGATGTCGGCCGACCAGCCGGTGACCCGGTCGATGAGGGGGTCGGAGTCGGGGCCCTCGGACAGGCGGATCTCGGTGATGCCGTACCAGACCAGGTAGAGGCCGGTGGCGACGAGGAGGCCTCCGCCGATGCGACTGGCGTAGGCCGAGGCCCGGCGGGCGTGGGCCGCCAGCGAGCCCCGGGCCAGCGCCACCGACACCGAGAGGGCCACCAGGACGAGGGTGAACCCGGCGGCGAAGGCGGCCAGCTGGATCAGGCCCGTCGTCCAGCTGGAGCCGAAGGTGGTGCTGACGTGCACGAGGAAGATCCCGAGCGTGCACGACACCGACACCACCGCATACGAGACCCCGTACAGGACCATGGTGGCCAGTCCTCGACCGCGGCCGCCGCGGTCCAGCCGGGGGAGGGGGAGCGTGATGGTCCGTCCAGCCAGCAGGGCCACGCCCACCCCGGCCAGGACCAGGCCGATGATCGGGGTCAACCAGGGGGTGACCTCCTCGACCTGGGCCGAGGCCGCGGTGGCCAGCAACCCTAGGGTGCCGAAGACCAGGATGAACCCGAACGAGACGCTGACCGCCACCACCGCGGCCCGGGCCACCGCGGCCCCGTCCGGGCGCTTGGCCTCGTCTCCGGAGATGAACCACCCCAGGTAGGCCGGCAGCATCGGCAGGGCGCAGGGGTTGACGGTGGCGACCATCCCCGCGGTGAACGCCACCGCCAGCCGGGCGTCGACCATCAGCCGCACTCCTCGAGGCGACCGCCCAGGAGCGACTGGTTGATCTTCTCGCACAGCCGTTCGGAGGAGACCTGACGCTGGATCGAGTCGATGACGGTGCCGTCGGGCAGGACCAGCACGGTGGTGGGCCAGTTCGTGACCTCCAGGGCCCGGCTCAGCTCCCCGTCCACGTCGCGGACCAGGTCGTAGGTGACCCCGGTGCGCTCGGCCATGGCCCGGGCCGCCTCGGGCTCGTCTCGGATGTTCACCCCGATGAAGGTGACGTCCTCGCCCAGCGAGGTGTGCACCGCCTCCAGGTCCGGCATCTCGTCCACGCAGGGCTGGCACCACGAGCCCCAGAAGTTCACGACCAGGGGCTGGCCCCGGTAGTCGGCCAGGCTGACCTCGGACCCGTCGAACCGGGTCAGGGCGACGTCGGGCACCTGCTCGGCCAGGGTCAGTCCGGCCTTAGAGGCGTCATCCCCGTCGTCCGCGGTCAGACGGCTGGTGACCAGCCCGGCGGCCAGAGCTGCGATCAGGGCGACCAGGGCACAGGCCACGAGGGTCTTGCCGTCGAGCATGCGTCGGGGACGCCGCCCCCCGCTCGCCCCACCGGCGTCGCCATCACCGGGGTCCGGACTCGGATCATCGGACGCGGAGGTCCGATCGGCCGCGCCGCTGGCCGCAGTCGCCTCGTCTGGGTCGGGGTCGGAGGGCTCGCCGTCGTCGGAGCGTGCGCCCGGCGGGCGGCGAGGTGCCATGGGCCCACATTACGGGCCACCCCCCGTCCCCGGCCATGCGGGGCGGGCAGGATCAGCGGGACGGCAGGAGGAGCAGGGCCAGGTCCTCGGCCCGGCGGCGGGCGTGGGCGGCCAGCACGTCCGGGTCGAGGAGGGTGGCCTCGAGCATGAGGGCGAAGATGGCGCCGCCGACGGTGCGGGCGGCCACGTCGGGGGCCACCGAGATCTCGGGCACCAGCCGGCTCAGGGCGTCGTCGAGGGCCGCTTCCAGGGTGCGCCGCAGCTCCTCACCCACGTCCTGGGCGGTGGCGTCGCCGTGCAGGGCCTCGCTCAGCAGGAGGCGCCAGATGGGCGTCTCCGCCAGTGCGCCCTCCCACATGGCCAGGACCAGGGCGATGAGCCGCTCGTCGGGGGCGAGGCGCAGGTCGGGCACCGGCATGTGCTCGAGCAGGACGTCGTAGCGCCGCTCCTCGATGACCGCCCGCAGCAGCGCGTCCTTGGAGGGGAAGTAGTGGTACAGGGCGGCGACGTTGAGGTCGCAGGCGGCGGCGAGGGCGCGCATGCTGGTGCCCGACGCGCCCTTCTCGGCCATCAGGGCCAGGGTGATGTCGAGGATGCGCTCGCGCTGGCCGCTCCGGGCCGGGGTGGCGTCGGGGCCGACGACCTCCGCCGGAGGGACGGTGGTGGTCACGCGACCGGGTCGGTGACGGGGGTGAAGATCGTCGGCAGGTGCTCGATGCCGAGCACGAGCGTGGACCGGTTGCGGTGCACCTTGTGGGGCTCCACGGCCCGGATGTCGCTCAGTCGGGCCAGCAGCTGCTGGAAGACGATCTTGACCTCGAGGCGGGCCAGGTTGGCGCCCAGGCAGAAGTGGGTGCCGGCGCCGAAGGCCAGGTGGTTGTTGGGGGAGCGGTCGACGACGAAGTCGTCGGGACGCTCGAAGGCCCGGTCGTCGCGGTTGGCCGACTGGTAGAGCATGAGGATCCGGTCGCCGACCTTGATCTGGCGGCCGTGCATCTCGTGGGCCACCGTGGCGGTCCGCATGAAGGTCATCACCGGCGTGGTCCAGCGGATGATCTCGTCCACCGCCAGGTCGATCAGCTCGGGGTCGTCGAGCAGGCGCTGGCGCTGGTCGGGAAAGCGGCTGAGGGCGATGAGCCCGCCGGAGATGGCGTTGCGGGTCGTCTCGTTGCCGGCCACCAGCAGCAGCGTGAGGAACATCAGCAGCTCGTCGTCCTGGAGGGCGCCGTCGCCGTACATCTCCCGATCGCCGGACTTGAGCTCCTTCTCCAGGCCGCCCTCGTCGAAGGCGTGGGTGAGGATGCCGATGATGTCGTCGGTGGCCGCCTTGCGCCGCTCGGGGATGAGCTCCATGCACATCTCCGCGAACTCGCCGAACGCCACCGCCGCGTTGTGGAGCTCGGGGGCGTCGCCCTCGTGGCCGTCGCCGGCCATCATGGCGTCGGACCAGCGGTACATGCGGTCCCGCGTCTCAGGGTCGAGGCCCATCATCTCGGCGATGATGATCAGCGGGACGTGGGCCGCGAACTCCTCGACGAAGTCGATCTCGCCCCGGTCCTGGACCTCGTCGATGATCTGGTCGGCCAGCTCGCGGATGTGGGGGGCCAGCTCGCGCACGCGGCGGGGCGTGAAGCCCCGGTTGATGAGGCGGCGCTGGCGGGTGTGCTCGGGGTCGTCGAGCGCGATGAGCGACATGTCGGCCGCGACCTTGGGCCGCACGCCCTGGGCCGCCGACCACAGGTCCGACCGGCGCGACACCTCGAACACATCCGCGTGGCGGCTGACCACCCACAGATCGTTGCGCTCGTCGCGGTACAGAGGGGCCTCGTCGCGCAGCCAGCGGTAGGTGGACCAGGGGTCGTGGTACAGCTCGGGGGAGAGGATGTCGACGTCGCGGGTCGGGGCGGTGGCGGCCATGGGGTACAGCCTGGCCCTGAACGAACGTTTGGTCAACCCCAACGAACGTTTGGGCGAAATGACCCCGGGCGCGACGGGGGCGCGCCTGTTCCCGGGCGCGGCGGCGGCGCAGAGTCCCGACATCCGACCTGGCCTCGGCCGGTCGGACCTCCCTGGCGGGAACCCCGACGTCCACCCGCGATCATGCGCGGTGGATGTCGTCGCACCGGTGGGGATGGGTTCCTGGGGACCTCGGACCGAGCTCGCCGGCCCGACCCGGAGGAGCGGGGGCTAGGAGCGCCCGGTCACCCGGCTGGTCCAGGCCCGGCCGTCCCACCACCGCTGCTGGCCCGCCGACCAGGGGTCGGGGTACCACCCGGCGGGCTGGGTCGTGCTCACGGGGACCGGTCGCTCCCGGGCGGACCGGGAGGTGATGATCACCGCGGCGATCACGGCGGCCACCGCGGCCAGGACCCAGATCAGCGCGCCGAGTCCGGCGCCGCCGACGGTGCCCGGCCCGGAGGACGAGCTCGTGCTCTCGAAGCTCTCGTCGAGGATGCCGGCCCGGGCCCAGCGGGGTGTGTAGCCGGTGTGGGGCACGACCCGGTGGGGCTCGGCCGCGAAGGCCTCGGTGTCGACGTCGGCCAGCAGAGGAGCCAGTGCGGTCGGGACCGGGTCGGTGGCATCGTCGGTGACCCACCACACCGCGTCCTGGGCCACCTCGGGGTCGGGCTGCTGGACCGCCACCGCCCGCAGCACCGCCGGGAGGGGCTCGTCGGCCTGGCCCAGGTAGCTCAGGGGGGTCGGCTCCAAGGGGGCGGTGTCGTCGGCCTCGGAGCAGTACACGACCAGCTCGTGGGTGCTGGCGCCGGGCGGGGCCTCCAGCACCGGGGTCCCCCCGGCCTGGGCGACCAGGGCGAGGGTCGGATCGTCGACCGGGCCCCCCACCGCCATGGTCTGATCGGCGTCGTCGTCGGTGGCCAGCAGCGTCCCGAAGGGCACGGCGACCGGGGCCGGTGCGCCCGTGTCGTTGGTGATGTCCACCACGACCTGGAGGCCCCCGGTCTCGGTGTCGCCGAAGTCGGAGGTCGCGGTGGCGGTGAGGCCGGCCACCTGGCCGTCGAGCGCGGCCCCGAGCGTGGGATCGGCGGTGGCGTCCTGGGCGCCGGCCGCGGCCGGGGCGAGGAGGAGCGCCAGCCCGATGGCGGCCACCAGGGCGAGGAGCCGGGGCCCGGCGCCCGAGGAGCCCGGGCGGGCGCGGCCGCGGGCCGGGGAGACGGAGGAGAGGAACGAGCGGCCCATCGGGACCTCCTGGAGGGGGGAGGGCACCGCAGACGGTACCTGAGCCCGGCTCGCGGTGGGACGGTGCCCAGGGGGGACCCCACCCCCACCCGGGGCACCTCCACTCCGGCCGCCCCGCCCGGGAGCGGCGCGGGCCACCTCCGGGCCGGGGACCGTCTCCTAGGGTGCGACGGTCCTGCCCCCGCACTGGAGACCCTCCCGCCGTGGCCCGTCCGTCCCGCTCCGCTGTTGTTGCTCTGGTGGGCGCGGGCGCCGTGGCGGGCGTGGCCGTCTGGCGTCGAGCCGGCCGCCGCGACGACGAGTCCCCGCTGGGGTCCCGCTCGGCCCTGGCCCGCAACGCCCAGGTGGGAGCGGTCGGGGCTCGATCCTCGGCCCGGTACGCGGCCCATCGGGCCCGACGCACCTTCGCCGACGCCGAACGCCGCCAGGCCCTCGACACCGAGTTCCAGCTGCGCACCGCCGAGGATGTGGCCGCCACCCTCGGGAACATGAAGGGGGCGCTGATGAAGCTGGGGCAGATGGCCTCCTACCTCGACCAGGGCCTCCCCGAGCCGGTGCGCGACGCGCTCTCCCAGCTGCGGGCCGATGCGCCGCCCATGGCACCGGAGCTGGCGGCCCGGGTGGTCGAGGCCGAGCTGGGCGCGCCGCCCGAGGTGGTGTTCGCCCAGTGGGATCCGGTGCCGATCGCGGCGGCGTCCATCGGTCAGGTCCACCGGGCCCTGACCCACGACGACCGCGCCGTGGCCGTCAAGGTCCAGTACCCGGGGGTGGCCAGAGCGATCGAGGCCGACCTGGCCAGTGCCTCGGTCCTGTTCAGCGGGATGGGCACCGCCTTCCGCGGCCTGGAGTCCGGGCCCCTGGTGGCCGAGCTGCGGGAACGGCTGGTGGAGGAGCTCGACTACGAACTGGAGGCCCGCAACCAGACCCTCTTCGCCGACTACTACCGCGGCCATCCCTTCATCCACGTGCCCGACGTCGTCCCCGAGCTGTCGTCGGCCCGCGTGCTCACCAGCGAGCTGGCCGCGGGCGAGCCCTTCGAGGTGGTGGTGGCCGCGGAGCAGGCCACCCGGGACCGCGCCGCCGAGATCATCTACCGGTTCGTGTTCCGCAGCCTGTACCGGCTCCAGGTCTTCAACGGCGACCCGCACCCCGGCAACTACCTGTTCGGGGCGGACGGCCGCGTGACCTTCCTCGACTTCGGCCTGGTGAAGCGGTTCACCGACGCCGAGCTGGCTGACTTCTCCGAGATGGTCCAGGCCATGGCCGTCGATCGCGATGCCGCCCAGTTCCGGCGGATCATCGAGCGGGTGGGCCTCCTGCCGGCCGGCCTCCCGGCCAGCGACGAGGAGCTGATGGAGTACTTCGGCCACTTCTACGAGCTGGTCGACGCGGCCGGGCCCTCCCGGGTCACCAGCGAGTACGCCAGCGAGTCGGTGCGGCGCATCTTCGACCCGACCGGTCCCTACGCCGAGATCCAGAAGGCGGCCAACCTGCCTCCGGCCTTCGTCATCATCCAGCGGATCAACCTCGGTCTCTACGCGGTGATGGGCGAGCTGGAGGCCACCGCCGACTGGCGGGGGATCTGCGAGGAGCTGTGGCCCTTCGTCGACGCCGCGCCCCGGACCGAGCTGGGACGGCAGGAGGCCGACTGGCTGGCCACCCGCCCTGACCTCTGAGCCCGGCTTGTCGGTGCTCTGCGCCTAGCCCTTCTCGAAGACCAGCAGGAACTCGAAGGAGCCCTCGTCGGACACGTCGGCCACGAACGGAGGGGTCGGGACGTCCATGCCGTAGTCGGCGAGTGCCACCGGCACGGGTTCGGTCGAGGCGACCCGGATCGCGTCGCCGTCCACCTGGGCGTCGACCATGAATGTGACCTCGTTGGTCACGCCATGGAGGGTCAGGTCGCCGGTGGCCTGCACCGTGGCCTCGAAGCCGTCGGCCGGATCTGCTCCGAGGTCGATGGGCTGGGTCAGGGCGAAGGACGCCTCGGGGAAGTCGCCGGTCTCGAGGCCCCGGTCCTCCATGGACCCGGCCCGGTTCCCGACGTTGCCGGTGGGTGGGTCGTCGGTGAACTCCAGGGCGGTGAGGTCCACGGTGAAGGTCCCCTCGGTGACCTCGGTGCCGGCCACGGTGATCGAGCCCTCGACCTCGGGGCTGCGCCCCACGGCGGTGTGGCTGATGGCGCCGACGAACTGCTCGTCGATCCGGAACCCGGCGGTGGTGTCGCCGCCGGTGCGGACCATCCAGGTGCCGTCGAAGCTGTCGGGCGCCTCTCCGGCCGACGTCTCGGCCGACTCCCCGCCGGCGTCGACGCTCAGCTCCTCGGGCGCGTCGTCGCGGACGACGAACCAGTAGACCGCCGCGCCCAGCAGGACGACGACGACGGCGGAGACCCCGATCAGCTTCTTGAGCATGGGGGGCATTGTGGCCGATCGGCTTCACCCCAACGGGTCGCCCGCCACGCGGGGTCGTCCGGTCAACCCGACGAACCGGTCCCGACTGGTCGCCAGGGCGACCAGTCGCCAGGGCGACCATCTTCGGGACCAGTTCGGGGGACCTTGGTCGGCCGGGGCGGGATCCGGCCGGGGAGCGTCAGCGGCGGGGGTCGCGGGCCACGCCCCGACGACGGGGCCGGTCGGGCCCCACGTCGGCCACGTGCACCAGGGCGTCGCCCTGGCTGACCTGCGGGTTCTGGGTCATGCCGATGACCACCCCGTCGAACGGGGCTCGGACCGTGCCCCGGCTCTGGCCGTGGGCGTCGGCCACCGCGCCCAGCTCCTCTCCCTGGGCGACCCGGGCGCCGAGGGCCGTGGACAGGCGGAAGAGGCCGCTGCGGCCGGCTCTCACCCAGGAGGTGGTGTCGACCAGCTGGGTGCGGCCGGCCGGTGCGTCGTCGCCGACGGGCCGCATCTCCAGGTGGGCCAGCACCCGCAGCACGCCGGCCACGCCCTCGGCGATGGCGAAGTCGTCGAAGCGGTGGGCCTCGCCGGCCTCGTAGAGCAGGATCGGGATGTCCCGCTTCACGCACGCGGCCCGCAGCGATCCGTCGCGGAGGGCGGAGTGGACGGTGACCGGGGCGGCGAAGGCCTCGGCCAGGGCCATGGTGGTCGGGTCGTCGGTCGCGCAGCGGATCTGGGGCAGGTTGCTGCGGTGGTGGGAGCCGGTGTGGAGGTCGATCCCCACGTCGCAGCGGTCCACCACCTCGGTCATGAACAGGTGGGCCAGGCGAGAGGCCATCGAGCCGCGTCGGGCGCCGGGGAAGGACCGGTTGAGGTCGCGCCGATCAGGCAGGTAGCGGGACTCGGTGATGAAGCCGAAGACGTTCACCACCGGCGCCGCGATCACGGTGCCGGCCAGGCTGCTGGCCCGCAGCTCCCGGAGGACCAGCCGGATGATCTCGACGCCGTTGAGCTCGTCGCCGTGGATGGCGCCGGACAGCCACACCGTCGGGCCGGGTCGGCTCCCGTGGACGACCGAGACGGGCAGCGAGAACGAGCTGCCGGTGGGGAGGGTGGCGACCGGCAGCTCCAATCGGGCCTTGCGGCCCGGGGCCACCTCGTGGCCCCCGATGCTGAACGCGGGCCGGCGGGGGGCAGCCACGGCCGTGGACGTCAGGCCTTGGTGGTCCGGCGGGGCCGGCGCAGGGGCTGGTTCTTCTCCACGTACTCGATGACCTTGCTGGCCACGTCGACCCCCGTGGCGCCCTCGATGCCTTCGAGCCCGGGCGAGGAGTTGATTTCCATGACCACCGGGCCGTGGTTGGAGCGCAGCAGATCGACACCGGCCACGCCCAGTCCCATGAGCTTGGCCGCCCGGACCGCGGTGGACCGCTCCTCCGGGGTGAGCTTGATCTTCTCGGCACTCCCGCCCTGGTGGATGTTGGAGCGGAACTCGCCCGGCGCGCCCTGGCGCTTCATGGCCGCCACGGCCCGACCGCCGATCACCATGACGCGGATGTCGGCGCCCCGGGCCTCCTTGATGAACTCCTGCACGAGGATGTTGGCGTCGAGCTGGCGGAAGGCGCCGATCACCGACTCGGCCGCCTTCTTGGTCTCGGCCAGCACCACGCCCATGCCCTGGGTGCCCTCCAGCAGCTTGACGACCACGGGCGCGCCGCCCACGGTGTCCAGGAGGCCGTCGATGTCCTTGGTGGAGTGGGCGAAGCCGGTGACCGGGAGGCCGATGCCCTCCTGGGCCAGGATCTGCAGGCACCGGAGCTTGTCCCGGCTGCGGTTGATGCCCTGGCTCTCGTTGGCCGCGAAGGTGCGCATCACCTCGAACTGACGCACCACGGCCGACCCGTAGAAGGTGTGGGTGGCGCCGATGCGGGGGATCACCGCGTCGACCTCGGTGAGCTCTTCGCCCTGGAAGATGATCGCCGGTCGGTGGGCGGTGATGTTCATGTAGCAGCGCAGGTAGTCGATGACCCGGACGCTGTGGCCGCGCGCTTCGCCCGCCTCCTTGAGGCGGCGGGTGGAGTACAGGCTGGAGTTGCGGGACAGGATGAGGATCTTCACGGCCGGGCGACCTTATCGGCCGGATCGTCGTCGGCGTCCGGGCCGCGGGTCAGGAACGACCGTCCCGGATCCACCAGGAACCGGCGCCGCAGGGCGGCCCGGCCCAGCAGCATGCGGAACCCCATCTCGTCGCGGTGGGTCAGGGTGACCTCGATGGGCACGATGTGCTCGCCCAGGGCGATGGTGGTGGCGATCACCGGTCGCTCCTCGACCTGGCCGTTGGAGGACCGCACCTTGCGCCATCCGGCGAGGGGCGCGACGACCTCGATCTGCTGGCTCGCATCCCGCTGGACCGGGTGGAGGACGAACTGCAAGGTGGGCTGGTCGTCGGGTCCCGGGGGGCCGTCGGTCACATTCCACGCGTGGAGGGAGGAGGTGGCCGCGCCGGTGTCGACCTTGGCCTTGATGGCGGGCACGCCCAGGTCGGGCAGGGTGACCCACTCCCGCCAACCGATCGTGGGTCGGGGCGGCCGACGGCGACGGCGCGGGGTGGTGTCGGGCACGGCGGCGACGGTACCGGGCCTGCGTCGGCTCTCAGCCCACCGACGGGGGCGGGGGCGCCTGTCCCGCGACCACGGCCCGGCGCCAGGCCTGTCGCCGCCGGGGCCGGACGGCCAGGATCTCGAGGGCGAATGCGGCCAGGCCGACCACGGTGCCGACCAGGACGAGCACCAGGGCGGGCACGGCCCGATCGGCGACGCGGGCCTGGCAGGGCTCCTCGCGGGCCGCGTCGGCGGTGCCGGGGTCGAGGGTCAGCGGCTGGTCGTCGGGGCCCAGGATCTGGTCGTTCACATCCGGGATCACATCGACGCGCCCGTCGTACAGGTAGGCAGCCGGTGCCCCGCAGTCCTGGACGTCGGGGGTGCGGACGGGGAGGGCCAGGAGCACGGCGGCGACGGCGAAGAAGACCAGCGAGGCCGCGGCCGCGCCCAGCGACACCCACCCCAGCGCGACCGTCGGCGGCTCTGTCGGCGGAGGGGCCGGGGCGACGCCGCTCTCGCCGGGATCGACCCGGTCGTCGGGCGCGTCGGGCGCGCGGGGAGTGACGGCATCCACGGCCGACGAGCCTCGCACACCAACGCGTCCGGTCAGGAGCGGTGGGGCGGGGCCAGCTCCGGTGGGAGGGGATCCACGGAGCCGGCCCCGAGCCGGACGGGCCGTTCCCGCAGAGGCTCCGGCGGGCGGAGGTCCCCACGGCTTGGGATGAGACAGCCCGTCTCGGGTGTGGTGATCATCGGTCCTGCGGACCCGTCGTAGCCTGACCCCGTGGCCCTGCTCGCCTCCCTGTTCACGCCGATGCTGGCCTCGGCGGCCGAGGCCGAGGACCCGGGCTTCTTCCTCGGCGACGACCTCCTCGCCTACCTCCTGTTGGCCTTCGGCGGGGCCATGCTGGTCGGCAACCTGTTGGCCATCACCCGGCCCCCGCCGGCCCAGCAGGCCGACGGCACCCGGGCGCCGGTCGCCCGCAGCCTGGCCATGGCCGGCCGGGGCGCCGTCGCCGCGGTCTGGGCCCTGGCCAGCCTGGTGCGCTGATCGCCCGGGGGCGGATCAGGGGGACCGCGTGGGCGCCGGCGAGGTCCGACGCTGACGGCGGCCGGAGCGCACGACCATGGCGATGATCAGGCTCAGGCCCACTACCAGGGCGCCGAGCACGGCCCACTGCTCCCAGCCGCCGCGATCGCCGGGCTGGTCGGGAGCCTGACCTTCGCCCGGTCGGGGGATGATCCCCGGTCGAGCCGTCTCCTGCTGGGCGGCCCGGCAGGCCGCGTCGTCCTCCGCGCAGGCCTCGGTGGTGGCTGACGGCTGAGGATCGCCGGCGTCGCCGCTGAAGGCCACCACCACCCCGATGAGGACGACCAGGATCCCGAGGAAGGCCGCGCCGGCCAGGAGGAACGTGCGTCGCTCGTCGCCTTCGGGGGGTGGCGGCGGACCCGGGCGGGACGGGGCACGGGTCGCGGCGTCGTCGGCGCCGGATCGGTCGGGAGGGGCCACCTCCCGAGTCTGGCAGCCGGCATCGTCGGACCGACGGGCGGAGCCGACCTCCGATGGGTCTCGCCCACATCGGGGAGCGCCGCCTCGCGCCCCACTGGTGACCGGTTCCGCAGCGGGCGGTGACCGGCGGGGTCCGGGCCGAGGTCGAGGATGTCGCGTCGCCCCGCCGGGCACTGCACCTCCAGGCCGAGCCCACCCCTCGGAGCTGACCGTCGAGCGTTCTCTCGCCGCCGGGGGGCGGCCGGCGACCCGCAGTGATGGTCGCCGGCCCGGGTCTCCTTCCTGCCGCCGCTCGACGCGCCCCGGGCGCTCAGTCGCAGGTGGCGCTCAGGTGAGGCGATCGGCGGCGCCGGGGCCAGGCTTCCACCCTGGGGGGGCCAGGACGAACCCCGCGGGGAGGAAGGCGGGCGAGACCGTGCAGCTGACCAGGACGGCGCCGTCCACCGGCCGGGCCGCCTGCCAGGCCCCGGCGGGGACGTGGCCCTGTGGTCGTTGGCCGGCGGCCACGTCGGGGCCCAGGCGACTGGCCCGCACCGGGCCCTCCGGCCCGTCGGCCACCAGCAGGTCGAGCGGGCCGCCGGCGTGGTGGTGCCAGATCTCCACCGCATCGACCGTGTGCCAGTGGGAGACCTCGTCGGCCTTCAGGAGGAAGTAGATGGCGGTGCCGTGGCCCCGGTCGCCCTCCGCGGTGGCGTCGCGCCAGGTCTCGGCGAACCACCCACCTTCGGGGTGGCGCACCAGACCCAGGGCCTCGATGACGGTGTCGGGGTCGAGCTCTCCGGTGGCAGCCATCGCTCCAGCCTGGCAAGCCGACGCGGGCGGGCGCGACAGGTCAGGTGTCGCCGAGGGGGAGGCGGGCGCCGGACTCGTGGTCGAGCAGCTGCCGCTTGACCGACACGCCCCCGGCGAACCCGGTCAGGGAGCCATCGGCGCCCACGACGCGGTGGCAGGGGACGACGATCGACAGGGGGTTGCGGCCGATGGCCGCGCCCACCGCCCGGGCCTTGCCCCGATCTCCGACCGCGGCCTCGGCCACCTCGCCGTAGGTGCGGGTGCGGCCGTGGGGGATGGTGACCAGGGCCCGCCATACCTGCTGCTGGAAGTCGGTGCCCTCGGGGTCGAGGGGCAGGCCGAACGCCGTGCGGTCGCCCGCGAACCACTGGTCGAGCTGGGCTGCGGCCTCGGCCAGGACGGCGTGGTCGGGGTCCTCGGGGACCTGGTCGGGGAGGGGCACCCGCCCGGCCCGGTCATCGGGCCAGAGCACGGCCCGCAGGCCGCGGTCGGAGGCCACGAGGGTCAGCCGGCCCACCGGGGAGGCGACGGTGGTGCGGTGGAGGTCGGTGGGCGTCATGGGGTCGTGCTCCAGAGGTGGTCGGGCGGGTGGGGATCTGTCGGCGTCACGGGAGCGCGCTCCACAGGTGCAGGGTGGCGTAGGCCCGCCAGGGTCGCCACCGCTCGGATCGAGCCAACAGTGCCGCGGGGGTGGCGGCGTCGGGCCCGGCCAGGCGGGTGAGGGTGCGCCGGATGCCGAGGTCCGTCGCCGGGAAGGCATCGGGGTCGCCGAGGGCACGGAGGGCGATGCACTCCGCCGTCCAGGGGCCGATGCCCTCGAGGACGAGGAGCTCGGCCCGGGTGCGGTCGCGGTCAGCTCCCGTGTCGAGGTCGATGTCGCCGGATGCGACCGCGGTGGCCAACCGCACGAGGGCTCGGCCCCGGCTGCGGACCATGGGCAGGGAGGTGGGATCGACGGCGGCCACCGCATCGGCGGTCGGGAAGAGGTGCGTCAGCCCCCCATCGGGGGTCGCCAGGGGTCGCCCCCGCTCGGTGACGAGGCGGCCGATCACGGTCGACGCTCCGGCCACCGAGATCTGTTGCCCGACGACGGAGCGCACCGCCTCCTCGAAGCCGGCGACGGTCCCGGGGACCCGGAGGCCCGGCCGCTCGGCGATCAGGGGAACGAAGAGGGGGTCCTCGGCGAGGCTGGCATCGACGGCCACCGGGTCGGCATCCAGATCGAGGAGCCGACGCAGACGGGCCACCGCGGCAGTGAGGTCGCGGACGTCGCCGAGGCGGAGGGTGGCCACGATGTGGTCACCGCCGGGCACCAGGGTGGCGGTGCCGGGGGCATGGGGGAGGTCGAGCGTGCGGCGGAACCCGGCCATCGCGCCCTGGGGGCTGAGGTGGGCCTCGCCCACCCCGCCCGCGGCATGGCTGTCGAGGAACCCCAGCAGCGCGGCGGCATCGAGCGGACGACGGTGGGCCAGGCGCAGCGTCACCGCGCCCGGTGCCGCCGGGAGGGTCGTGCGTCGACCGGCAGACCGGAGGGCCCGCGGCGTCCGGTCGAAGACCTCCCGGACGGTGTCGTTGAACTGCCTGATGCTGCCGAAGCCGGCGGCGAAGGCGATCTCGGCGAGGGACAGGTCGGTGGTCTCGATCAGGATCCGGGCCGCCTGGGCTCTCTGGGCCCGGGCCAGAGCCTGCGGCCCGGCGCCGACCTCGGCGATGAGGAGGCGCTGGAGCTGGCGGGCGCTGTAGCCCAGCCGATGGGCCAGCCCGACCACACCCTCGCGGTCGACCACGCCATCGGCGATCAGGCGCATGGCCCGGCCCACCACATCGGCCCGGGCATCCCACTCCGGGGAGCCGGGGGTGGCGTCGGGCCGGCACCGCTTGCAGGAGCGGAACCCCGCATGCTGGGCCGCGGCGGGGGTCGGGAAGAAGCGGACATTGGCCCGCTTGGGGGTGAGGGCCGGGCAGCTGGGCCGGCAGTAGATGCCGGTGGAGGTGACCCCGATGGTGAACCAGCCGTCGAAGCGGGGGTCCCGGCTCCGCACTGCGGCGTAGCACTGGTCGGGGTCGTCGATCACAGGCCCAGTGTCGCCGGTCCCGGGGTCGCCCGTCTGGCGGGGATCGGACATGAGGGTGGGACGGCCCGTTGGCCGGGCATCCTGGGGGCCATGAGCCCCACCATCGCCACCACCACCGACGTCGACCGGGAGGGGATGCTGGAGTTCATCCGGCCCCGGCACCGGATGGTGCTCAGCACCCGCCGGCGGGACGGCGCAGCGCAGATGTCGCCGGTGGCCGGCGGCGTCGACGACGAGGGCCGCATCGTGATCGCCACCTACCCGGAGCGGGACAAGGTGGCCAACCTCCGCCGCGACGCCCAGGCCGGCGTCATGGTGCTGTCCGACGAGTTCAACGGGGCGTGGATCCAGATCGATGGCACCGCCGAGGTCCTCGACCTGCCCGAGGCCCTCGAACCGCTGGTCGACTACTTCCGGGCCATCTCCGGCGAGCACGACGACTGGGACGAGTACCGCGAGGCCATGACCCGCCAGGGCAAGTCCCTGGTGCGGATCACCCCCGAGCGTTGGAGCCCCATCGCCACCGGCGGCTTCCCACCCCGCCTGGCCGACTGACCCGACGCGAACCTGCGGCAGCTGTCGAGCAAGACCGTTGACAAGTGCCGCAGGTTTGGGAGGGGTCAGTAGCGCTCGCGGCGGGCGGTGACCTTGCGGCCGCGCAGGGTCGTCGAACTCAGGCCGTCGATGACCTCGTCGACCCGCTCGCTGGGCACCTCGACCAGCGAGAACTTGGCCTGGATGTCGATGCCGCCGATGTCGCGGCCCTTGAGGCTGGTCTCCCCGGCGATGGCCCCCACCAGGTCGCCGGGCCGGACCCGCTGCTCGCGACCGGCGCTGACGAAGAGCCGGGTCATGTCGGCCCCGGTGTGGTTGTTGCGGGCCGGCTTGCCCTTGGGAGCGCTGCCCCCGCTCCCGGCACCGCGCTCGGGGCGGCCCTTGCCGGCGCGGCTGTTGGTGGGGCGTCCCTTCTCGCTGCGCTCGTTGCGCAGGTTGACCTCGGGGATGTCCTCCTCGTCGTCACCGCCGACGGCGACGGTGGCCTCGTGGGCCATCTTCACCGCCGCCAGGGCGATCTGCATGAGGTCCCACTCGTCGCTGAGGGACTCGACCACGGCCCGCACCGCATCGTTGTCATCGGCGACCAGCACCTCCTCCATCGACTCCCGGGTCAGCTCCAGACGTCGATTGCGGAGGTCAGAGACCGAGGGCACCTGCTCGATGGAGATCGACCGGCCGGTCACCTTCTCGATGGTCTTGAGCTGACGGTGCTCCCGGGGTCCGGCCAGGGTGATGGCCACGCCCTCGCGCCCGGCCCGACCCACCCGTCCGGTGCGGTGGACGTAGGCCTCGGGGGCGGACGGCACGTCGAAGTTGACCACGTGGGTCAGCTGGTCGACGTCGAGGCCGCGGGCGGCCACGTCGGTGGCGACGAGGAGGTCGGCGGTGCCCGACCGCAGCCGGCCCATCACCCGGTCGCGCTGGGTCTGGTCCATGCCGCCGTGCAGGGCCTCGGCCCGGTAGCCCCGTCCGTTGAGCGTCTCGGTCAGCTGGTCGACCTCGGCCCGCGTGCGGCAGAACACGAGGGCCGCGGTCGGCGACTCGACGTCGAGGATGCGGCCCAGGGCGGTGGCCTTGTGGGCCCGCTGGACGAGGTACGCCACCTGGCGGACCTTGGGCGCTTCGCCCTCGGGGGTGGGCTCGTGGCCGATCTCGATGCGGACCGCGTCGGTGAGGTGCCGATCGGCGATGGCCACGATGCGGCGGGGGAGGGTGGCGGAGAAGAGGACCGTCTGGCGGTCCTCGGGGGCCCGACCGAGGATCTCCTCGATGTCGTCGGCGAAGCCCATGTCGAGCATCTCGTCGGCCTCGTCGAGCACGACGGTCTCGATGGCGTCGAGGTCGAGCGAGCCCCGGCCCATGTGGTCGATGGCCCGGCCCGGCGTGGCCACCACCACATCCACCCCGGACTGGAGGGCCCGGAGCTGGCGGAAGATGGGTTGGCCGCCGTAGATCGGCAGCACCCGGGCATCGAGTGGGCGGCCGTACTTGTGGACGGCCTCGGACACCTGGATGGCCAGCTCCCGGGTGGGGACCAGCACCAGCGCGGTGGGCGACGGGCCTCGCTTGCCGCTGACCAGGTTCTCGAGGATGGGGAGGGCGAAGGCCGCGGTCTTGCCCGTGCCGGTGGCCGCCTGGCCCAGCAGGTCGCGGCCGGTGAGCATGGTGGGGATGGCCTCGCGCTGGATGGGCGTGGGCTCCTCGTAGCCGAGACGTCCCAGGGCATCGAGGAGCTCGGTGCGCAGACCGAGGTCGGCGAAGGTGGGCCCGTCGTCGACGTTGCCGTCCTCGGATGCGTCCGGTTCCGACGATGGACCTGACCGGTCGGGGTCGGCCGCCGGCTCAGGGGGCGCCGCGCCGCTCGCGGTCGACGCCGGCGCCTGCTCGGTGTGGGCGGCAACTTCGGTCCGACGCCGGTAGGCGCCCTCCTCGTCCCGGGCCGGTCCGTCGACCCGACCCGACCGGGGGTGGTCGGCGTCGGGCGCGGGCACGTCGTCGTCGCCGGCCGCGTCGCCCGCCGGGTCGCCCGTGTGCGGGTCGATGGCCGACACCCGGCTCAGGTCGAGGTCGCTCCGAGAAGCGACCTGCTCCTCGCCCACCTCCTCTTCCTCGTCCTCCTCCTCGATGTCGGGGCCGGCCTCGACATCGAGGTCGGATGCGGCCTCCTCGGCTCGGGCGTCGGCGTCGGTGGGCGCGCCGGTCACGTCGTCGGCCTCGGACGCCGCATCCGGGGCGGGGGCCTCGTCGGGCCGGTCGGGGTGGGGGGCGTCGGTGGTGATGGCGATCTCTCCTCACGGCGGGACGGCGCGCCAGGCGGCCGTCCACGGCCCTGACATCGATGGCAGGGCGCGGCAAGCCTACGGTCACCGGGGCGGGACTCCCAGGGCCGTCGTCGAGTGGAACACCACCGCGGTGGTCGGGGTTGGACGACCCGACGAGAGGAACGGTGTCCGATGAAGATCGACGTGTGGTCCGACGTGGTGTGCCCCTGGTGCTTCATCGGGCTGGCCAACCTGGATGCGGCCCTGGCTGAGTTCGAGGCCGCCGACGAGGTCGAGGTGGTGCTGCACTCGTTCCAGCTCGACCCCCGTGCGGTGACCCAGACCCCCGAGGAGCACACCGAGGCCCTGGCCCGGAAGTACGGCACGTCGGTGGGCCAGATCCGCGCCAACGCAGCCCGCATCGTGAGCCTCGGCGCCGAGCGGGGCATCGACTTCCGCTTCGACCGGGCCGTGAGCGGCAACACCTTCGACGCCCACCGGTTGCTCCACCTGGGCCTCGACCGGGGCGTCCAGCGTCCGCTCAAGGAGCGGCTGGGCCGGGCCTACTTCACCGACGGCGACCCCATCGGTGAGCACGACACCCTGCGCAAGGCGGCCGTCGACGTCGGCCTCGACCCGTCCGAGGTGGACGAGGTCCTCGCCAGCGACCGCTACGCCGAGGCGGTGGAGGCCGACATCGCCGCCGCCCGGTCCCTCGACGTCACCGGCGTCCCGTTCTTCGTGGTGGATGGTCGGGTCGGGCTCCCCGGAGCCCAGCCCCGCGAGCTCCTCCTCAAGCTGCTCCGCCGGGCCTGGGCCGAACACGTTCCACAGGTGGAGCCGGTCGACGGCGGCGAGACCTGCGGCGCCGACGGTTGCACGACCTGATCGGTGCTCCTCGCTCGGGTCAGCCTGCTGGAGGCCGCGCTCCTCGCGGTGATCCTGGTCCTCGTCGTCCTCGGCGGTCTGGTGACCCTGCGCGGCCGGACCTCCGGGCCCCGCTGAGCGACGGCCTCAGTCGAGGGGCCGCTCGTAGATCAGGATGGTGTTGTCCTTCTCGGCGTAGGCCTGGCACAGCCGCCACCCGTCCTCGCCCCGCTTGTTGAGGGTGGAGCGCAGGCCCCGCATGTTGATGTCGTCCTTGTTGACCTCGGTGTCGTACTCGTAGCGCATCGCGGCGTTCCCTTCGTCCGGTCGGAGCCGGCCCGACGGCCGACGTCGGGCCGGACGGTACCGCCCCCGTGCTCGCTCGGCTGGGGTGGACAGCGCCACCGGCTCCGGCTGGATCAGGGCGCCATGACGGCCCAGCCCCGTCGCTGGAGCTCACCGGCCAGCACCTCGTCGGGCACGTCGCGCAGCCCGAGGGCCTGTTCGGCCGCCTTCCGCTCGGCCCGGGAGATGCGGGGAGCGTCCTCCTCGGCCGCCGGAGGGCCGGCGTCGGCCGCCCCCTCCAGCAGGCCGATGAGCGCGTCGGCCTCGTCGCGGGTGAACTTGCCACCGGCCTGGCGCTGGGTGAGGCCCAGCGGCCCCCGGGCGTCGCGGAGGTCGATGTGGCCGGCGTCCATCACCAGCTGGAGGAGGTCCTTCATCTGTCGGTGGGTGGCGGGCGGTCCTGCTTGCTGTCCGAAGGCCATGCCCCGATCCTCCCAGCAGGGTGTGACAGCGAAGGGGATGGGGGCGACGAGGTGTGGGGCGGGCGGGAGCGTGGTAGCCCTCGACCCATGGCTCCCCACCGTCCCCGCGCCGTGGCCTTCGATGTGGTCGAGACGATGTTCGCCCTGGACCCGGTGGCCGCCGCCCTCGAACGGGTGGGCGCGGGTCGGGGCGCGCTCGACGGCTTCTTCGCCAGCCTCCTGCGCGATGCCTTCGCCCTGGGAACCACCGGCGACGTCCGACCGTTCCGCGAGGTGGCCGACGCGGCGCTGGGGTCGTTGCACCCGACCCTCGCCCCGGACCAGCGCGGCGCGGTGCTCGACGCCTTCGGCACCCTCGACCCCCACCCTGACGTCGCCCCCGCCCTGTCCCGGGTGGCCGACGCAGGCCTGCCGGCGATCGCCCTCACCAACGGCTCCGCGGAGGTGACCACCGCCCTGTTCGACCGGGCCGGGCTCGACCGCCTGGTCGCACAGGTGATCAGCGTGGACGAGGTGGGGGCGTGGAAGCCACGCCCGGACCCGTACCGCTTCGCGGCCGACACCGTGGATGTGGCCCCCGGTGACCTGGCCCTGGTCGCCGTGCACGCGTGGGACGTGCACGGGGCGGCCGCGGCCAGCCTGCTCACCGGCTGGGTCTCGCGAGGAGGGGCCGACTTCCCGGCGACCTTCACCCCACCTGATGTCCAGGGCACCGACCTGGTGGCCGTCGTCGACGCCCTCCTCGCCCTCCCGGAGCGACCTCCGGACAGCTCGATGAGGCCGGGCTGAACCCGCCGAGATCGCGACGACGGTCCATCCGGCGACAGGTAGTGTCACCACCGAGATGAACGGCTTCCTGTGGCTCGGTGTCGCGTGCACGGTGGTCCTCGTCATCGCCATCGTCCTCGACGGACTCGACGACGCCTTCGACGCGCTCGACCTGGGCCCGTCGTGGCTGTCGCTCCCGGTGCTGGCCGCCTTCGGGGGCGCCTTCGGCTTCGTGACCGGTGCACTCATCGGCGGCCTCGGCCCCGCCGCCCTGGCCCTCGGGGGCCTGGCCGGTCTGGCCTTCGCCGCCGCCACCGTCCGCTTCAGCGCGGCCTTCACCGACATGCCCACCGATCACACCGACACCCAGGCCGACCTCCTGGGATCGTTGGGTCGCGTGGTCGAGGCACCGCGATCCGGCCGCTACGGCGCCGCCCTCCTCACCCGCCCGTCGGGGCCGGTCAAGGTGGCCTGCATCGCCGAGGACCACATCGCCGTCGGCACGCCCGTCGTCGTTGTCGACGTGACGTCCTCCACCCTCGTGACCGTCGAGGCCTTCGACCCCGACGCCGCGCTCGAGTCCTGATCCCGGGACCCGAGATCCCCCACAGCACCAGGAGCCCATCCCCATGACCCCCGTCCTCATCGCCGCCGGCGGCCTCGCCGTCCTCGTCCTCGCGCTGGTCGCGTTCGTGATCACGCGGGTGAAGGTCGCGGGTCCCAACGAGGCCTTCATCATCACCGGCCGCAAGGGAAAGGCCGGCGGGAACGACACCTCGGGCCAGAAGGTCGTCCTGGGGGCCAGCGTGTTCGTGGTCCCCTTCGTGCAGAAGCTGGGCGTGATGGGCCTGACCAGCCGCCAGATCGGCGTGAGCGTCCCCGCCGCCGTGTCCGCCAACGGCATCCGCTGCACCCTGGAGGGTGTCGCCGTGGTCAAGGTGGGCGGCACTGAGGAGCTGATCCGGGCCGCGGGCCAGCGGTTCCTCGGCCAGCAGGGCGAGATCGACGTGTTCACCCGGGAGGTGCTGGCCGGCTCGCTGCGGGCCATCGTCGGCCGGCTCAGCGTGGAGGAGATCATCCGCGACCGGGCCGCCTTCGCCGGTGCCGTGGCCGAGGAGGCCGAGAACAGCCTCACCGGCCAGGGGCTGGTGCTCGACACCTTCCAGCTCCAAGACATCCAGGCCGAGGGCGACTACCTGCTCGACCTCGGACGCCCCGAGGCGGCCCGGGCCGAGACGGAGGCGGCCATCGCCGAGGCCGTGGCCCGGCGCGAGTCCGAGCAGGCCCGCATCCTGGCCGAGGAGGCGATCGCGGTGGCCAACCGCGAGCTGGCCCTCAAGCAGGCCGAGATCAAGTCCCTCACCGACGCAGCCGCGGCCAACGCCGCCTCGGCCGGCCCACTGGCCCAGGCGGCCAAGGACCAGGAGGTCATCGGGGCCCAGGAGCTGGTCGCGGCTCGCCGGTCGGAGCTGAAGGAGCGCGAGCTCGACACCGAGGTCCGCAAGCCGGCCGACGCGGCCCGCTACGCGGCCGAGCAGCAGGCCGCCGCGGACAAGGCCCGGGAGATCGCCGAGGCTGAGGCGTCGGCGGAGACGGTCCGGCTGTCCGGTGCCGCCGAGCAGGAGCGACGCACGGCGCTGGCCGAGGCGGTCAAGGCCGAGGGCCGGGCGGAGGCTGATTCCATCGCGGCGCGGGGCGAGGCCGAGGCCGAGGCCATGGCCAAGAAGGCCGCGGCCTACGAGCACTACGGCGAGGCCGCCATCATCGACATCGTGGCCGAGACCCTGCCCAAGGTGGTGGGGGAGGCGGCCAGGCCCATGAGCGCGATCGACCAGATGACGGTGATCTCCACCGACGGGGCCAGCCAGACGGTCAAGTCGGTGGCCTCCACCGTGGCCCAGGGCCAGGAGCTGGCCCGGTCGATGTTGGGCATCGACCTCAGC
>JBBSME010000027.1:0-29029 GCA_038233335.1 Acidimicrobiales bacterium
CAGACTGCGGGCGTGGAGGTGCTGCTGCTGTCGAACTCCACGAATCACGGCCGACGGATGCTCGCCCATGCCGCGCACCCCTTGCGGGAGGTGGTCGGCGGGGCCACGGTCACCTTCATCCCCTACGCCCTGGCCCAGTGGGATGACTACGGCGACCGGGCCGAAGCCGCCTTCCGAGCCCTCGGCATCGACGCGGTGTCCGCCCATCGGGCGCCCGATCCGGCCCAGGCGATCCTGGACGCCGATGTCGTGATGATGGGAGGGGGCAACACCTTCCGCCTGCTGGACTCGCTGGCCGTCCTCGCTGTCATCGATCCGCTGGGGGAGAAGGTGCGCACCGGGGCCACCCGCTACATCGGCTCGTCGGCCGGCACGAACGTCGCCTGTCCGACGATCCGTACGACCAACGACATGCCGATCTGCCAGCCCGCGGCCTTCGAGGCGCTGGGCCTGGTGCCCTTCCAGGTCAACCTCCACTACGTCGACGCCGACCCGGCCTCGACCTTCATGGGGGAGTCGCGCGAGGAGCGCATCAGGGAGTTCCTCGAGGAGAACCACTGCACCGTGCTGGCGCTCTACGAGGGGTCCTGGTTGCGTGTGACCAACGGCGTCGCCTCGGTGAGTGGTCCGTCCCGCCTGTTCCAGCGGTCCGGGGTCGAGGCCCTCGACGACGGCGTCGACGTCTCGCACCTGCTCGAGCTCACCCCGCGCTTCGGCGGTGGTCGGCGACCGGAGTGCCCAGCTCGGCGCTGACCCTCCGCCGATCCGGCGATCTGGGCCGAACACGGGTACGATGGAGGTCACACCTCAGCGTGGACCTCCCTGTGCACCGGCTATCTGTGCCCGAGCCCCTCGGTCGCCTCCGCTGAGTTCATCCGAGGAGAAGCATGTCCACGAAGTCCCCATCCGTCGACTCCCTTCGGCGCGCCCCGTCGTCGGCGCCGACCACCGCGGTCGTCTACTGCGAGGGCAACTTCGCCAAGCCGGACGGCAAGACCGCCAACGGACTCGTCCGCCACTCCGAGCGCTACGAGATCGTGGCCGTCATCGACTCCCGACATGCAGGAAGCGACGCCGGCCAGGTGCTCGACGGTTTCGACAACGGCATCCCGATCTGCGCCAGCCTTGCGGAGGCGGCGAAGCCCGGGGCCCCGGGCGCGCTCATCTTCGGCGTGGCGCCCACCAGCGGCATGCTCTCGCCATCGGAGCGCGCCGTGATGCTCGATGCCATGGCGCGCGGCATGGACCTGATCAACGGCCTCCACGAGTTCCTCACCGAAGACCCCGAGTTCGTGGCCGCGGCGGCCGAGCACGGCGTGTCCATCACCGACGTCCGCAAGCCGCGGGCGAAGAAGGACCTGCACATGTTCACCGGCCGGATCGAGGGCGTCGACTGCCCCCGCATCGCCGTGCTCGGAACCGACAGCGCCATCGGCAAGCGGACCACAGCCACGATCCTCACCAAGGCCCTCAACGATGCGGGCATCCACGCCGTCATGGTGAGCACCGGCCAGACCGGCCTCATCCAGGGCGGTCGCTACGGGGTGGCCCTCGACGCCATCCCCTGTCAGTTCTGCTCCGGTGAGATGGAGCACGCCGTGGTCGAGGCCTTCACCAACGAAGACCCCGACGTGATCGTGATCGAGGGCCAAGGCGCCCTCAGCCACCCGGCCTACCTGTCGTCGACCTTCATCATCCGCGGCGCCCAGCCCCAGGCGGTCATCCTCCAGCACGCTCCCGGACGCGACCGTCTCGGCGACTTCGACGCGAAGCCGATGCCGACACCCGCGAGCGAGATCAACCTCCTCCAGACCTTCGCCGACACCCGGGTGATCGGCCTGACCATCAACCACGAGAACATGGACGACGCCGAGGTCTCGACCGCGATCGTCGCCTACGAGGCCGAGCTCGGGATCCCTGCCACCGATGCCCTGACCCGCCCGACCGACCGCCTGGTCGAGATGGTCACCCAGGCCTTCCCTGCCCTCGGAGCTCGCGACGTCGCCGCGACGGGATGAGCTGCCCGAGGCTCGAGATCTATCTCGATCGCCTCCACCACAACGCTGCCCTGCTCGTCGGTCGCCTCGGCCATCGCGGCATCGGCGTCACCGGGATCACCAAGGCCACCCTGGGATCACCCGAGGTGGCCGCCAGCCTGCTCGCGGCGGGGGTGACCGGTCTGGGCGAGTCACGCATCGAGAACGTGGAGCGCCTCCGCGCCGCCGGGATCACCGCACCCATCACGCTGATCCGCTCGCCGATGATCAGCCAGGTTGCCCGAGTGGTCGCCCACGCCGATGTCAGCCTGAACACCGAGCCGGCGGTGCTCGCCGCCCTCTCGGCTGAGGCCGTTCGCCAGCACCGCACCCACGGCGTCATCGTGATGGTGGAGCTGGGCGACCTGCGCGAGGGCATCCTCCCGCGGGACCTCCCCGACGTGCTCACCACTGCCAGCGCCCTCGACAACCTCGAGCTCAAGGGCATCGGCGCCAACCTCGCCTGCCAGTACGGGATCGCACCCGACGACGACAACATGGCTGTGCTCTCTGCCCTGGCCGAGGAGCACCAGGCACGCACCAGGCAGCGTCTCGCGACGGTCAGCGGGGGGAACTCCGCCACCTACGAGTGGGCCCTGGCCACCGAGGACAGCGGGCGGGTCAACGACCTCCGCCTCGGTGAGGCGATCCTCCTCGGCCGCGAGACGCTTCACCGCCGACCGATCGACGGGCTGCGGACCGACGCCATCACGCTCGTCGCCGAGGTCATCGAGCGGTCGTGCAAGCCCGCCGAAGCGTGGGGGACGAGGGCCCAGACGGCGTTCGGCCGATCGGAGCCCCCCACGGGCGCGGTCGGCCACCGCGAGCGGGTGATCGTGGCCCTCGGCCGCCAGGACGTCGACCCCGACGGCCTCGTGCCGCCGACCGGCCTGCGCACGCTGGGCGCGAGCAGCGACCACCTGGTCCTCGGCGTCGACGGCGCGGCCCCAGGCCCGGCGGTGGGGGACGAGGTCCGCTTCGCGGTCGACTACTCCGCCCTGCTCCGGGCCATGACCTCCCCGTCGGTCCACCGCACCTTCCTCGACCACCGGTGATGCCGACGTCGCCGCGGGACCGTCGACGGGGCCTTGACCGCCTGGAGGTCCCGGCGGAGGCCAGCCTGGGCCACCAGCGCGGGGCCGTCGACGGGACCCTTGGCTGGTCGGTGCGCAAGACCTCACGGCGGTAGCGTCCAGCCTCATGGACGATCGCAGCGTCGAGGATCTGGTCGAGCGACTGCACGCGCAGCAGGTGGTCGGCGTCAGCACCGGCTGGGTGGACAACAACGGCATCGTCCGGTCGCGGATGGTGCCGCTCCGTGGCCTGCCGGTAGCCGCCGAGCGCGGGGTGGGCGTGACCGCGGCGTTCGCGGTCTTCGACTCCCACGACGGCATCACCTTCGCCCACGAGGGGCTGTCGACGCCGAGCGGCGACGTGCGCCTGGTGGCCGTCATCGACGGGCCCGACTCGGTGTGCGCCCTCGCCGGTCAGCCCGGCCTGGCTTGGGCCGCGGGTCGCCAGCTCTCGGCCGACGGCTCGCCTTGGCCCTACGACCAGCGCGCGGTGCTCGAGCGTCAGGTGGCGGCCGCGGCCGACGCCGGGTTCGAGGTGCGCGCCGGCCAGGAGGTCGAGCTGGTCCTGTCCAGGGAGGGTGAGGAGTACGCCCCGGCCCACCGGGGGCCGGCCTACTCCGCCAACGCGCTCCACGACATCGACCGGTTCATCCACCAGCTCTTCGTCGACCTGGAGGCGAACGGGGTCGAGGTCGGCCAGCTCCACGCGGAGTACGGCGAGGCGCAGGTCGAGCTGTCGTTGGCGGCCCAGGATCCGGTGGCGCTGTGCGACACCCAGGTGCTGGTGCGCCAGACCGTGCACGCCGCGGCCCGGGCCCACGGTCTGCGAGCCAGCTACGCACCGGTCACCACCGCTGCCGGCGCCGGCAACGGCTGGCACCTGCACACCTCACTGGCCCGCGACGGGCACAACGCCCTGACCGGGGACGGGCCCCACGGCCTCTCCGATGTGGGGCGGGGCTATCTAGCCGGCCTGCTGCGGGAGCTGCCCGGCATCGTGGCCATCACCGCGCCGAGCACGGGCTCGCTGCTGCGGCGCCGCCCCCACTTCTGGGCCGGGGCCTACGGCTTCTGGGGGGTCGAGAATCGCGAGGCCGCGCTCCGGCTGGTCCCGTCCTCGCCCCTGCTGGGTCCGGACCACACCAACGTCGAGCTCAAGGCCAGCGACGCCTCGGCCAACCCCTACCTGGCCCTGGCCGTGGTCATCGCCGCCGGGCTGGCGGGCGTCGCCGACGGGGCGCCGTTGCCGGAGCCGATCCAGGAGGACGTCGGGACCTGGGACGACGATCGCCGGGAGGCCGCGGGCATCGCCGCTCTCTCGACGACCCATGACGAGCAGCGAGCGCACCTGCTGGCCAGCGACCTGGTGCGCGACGTGCTCGGTCCGGACCTGTTGGGTGCGTTCGTGGCCTGTCGCGACGCCGACGCGGCGTGGGCCGAGGGCAAGGACGTGGAAGAGGTCGTGGCGTCGCTGCGATGGCAGTACTGACCTTCCTCGGGGCCGACGCCGTCCTGGCCGCCCAGGCCGCATCGCTGCCCCAACCCGACCAGCTGTGCGGTCCCTTCGCGGCGCACGCCGCCCTGCACGCCGTGCTGGATCACGCCCAGGTCCCGGGGATGGTCCGCATCGCGGCAGCCTCGGCCAGCGCGATCTGGCCGCACGACGTCGCCGGGTGGCGCCCGGCCGGGGCGCCGCTCGACCGCACCGGATGGGACCTGCTGCCCGCTGCTCGCGACCCCGAGGCCAGCGGGACGGATGCGGCCGGCCTGGCCCGCGGGATCGCCGAGGTCACCGGAGGTGCGGTGGCGGTGGTGCCGGTCGCCGGAGCGGGAACCGATGCCGACCCCGATGCGGTGGCGGCCCTGCTGGTGGGCATCGCCGGATCCGAGGTGCCCATCGGGGTGGTGGCCAACGTGGCGACCGGCGCCCTCGACCCTGACCGCGACTGGGACGTCGGGCACTTCGTGGTGCTGTGGGCGGTCGACGCCACCGACCCCGAGGGCGGGCGGGTCGCGGTCGCCGACTCCTACCGGGAGGGGGGTGACCCTGGTGAGCCGGCCGGCTGCCGGTGGGTGCCGCTCGCCCGCCTGGCCGACGCGATCGGCGACGCGCCCGGGCGCGGCCTCCTGCTGCTGGTGCGGGCCGACCACGCGTCCGTGGCCACCGGCCTGGTGACCGGGGCCGGCCTCGCGTCCACGATCTGGTCCACCTGACCGCTTCGGGCTCAGGGCCCGGCCGGTCCCACCCCTCGGCGGACGCAGCGGCGCTGGCGCCGCGGCAGCGATGCGTTGACGGCGCCGACGGATCGAGCAGTTCCTGCCCCCGGTCCTCCCCGTCGACGGCCCGCCCACCGCCGGGTAGCGAGAGCCGCCGCCCGGCAACCGCTCGGGCGGGCCGCTAGACCCTGGTCACCGTCCTCCACTCCCGACTGACAGGGAACACCCATGAGCTCAGAGCCCTTCGACGTCGTGGTGGTGGGGGGTGGGTCGGCCGGCGCGGTGATCGCGGCCCGCCTCTCCGAGGACCCGACCTGTCGGGTCGCCCTGGTCGAGGCCGGCGGCCGCCCGCCGGCCCAGGAGCTGATGCCGGCGGCCTGCCCGTCGCTGCAGCTCAACCCCGAGACCGACTGGATGTACACCGCGGATCCCGGCGGCGCCGGGCTCGCCCTCACCGACGGTCGGATGATGGTGCCCCGCGGGCGGATGCTGGGCGGATCGTCGGGGATCAACTACATGGCCTACGTCCGAGGCCACCCCGGCGACTTCGACGCCTGGGCCGCCGACGGCGCTGCCGGCTGGAGCCACGACGAGGTGCTGCCCTACTTCAAGAAGAGCGAGGGCCTGGCCCCCAGCGGCGACATCGTGGTCGACGCCGATGCACACAACACCGAGGGCCCACTGGGCGTGTCGGTGCGGGCCCCGGTGATCGACGGTGCTCGCCAGTTCGTCGAGGCCGCGGTGGCGGCGGGGATCCCCGCCGGTGACTACAACGGCAGCGACCGGGGCGGCCCCGACGGCGTGGTCTCCCTCCTGCAGACCACCACCAGGGACGGCAAGCGGGCCAGCACCTACCACGCCTTCCTCGAGGGCGAGGCGGAGCAGCGGCCCAACCTGGAGGTCATCACCCACGCCCAGGTCACCCGGGTGCTGCTGGAGGACGTCGACGGGCTGGTGGCCCGGGGGGTCGAGTACGTCACCGCCGAGGGCGAGACCGCGGTGGTGATGGCCGAGAAGGAGGTGGTGCTGAGCGGCGGTGCCATCGGTTCGCCCCAGATGCTGCTGCTGTCGGGCATCGGGCCCCGCGCCGAGCTGGAGGCCGTCGGGGTCGGGTGCCAGCTCGATGCCCCCGACGTCGGCAAGCACCTCAAGGACCACCTCCAGGCCGGATTGTTCTTCCCCGCACCGGGGGCCGGGGTCTCCATGACCGAGGTCGCCACCTCCATGGGGCCCGACGCCCTGCGGGCCCCGGCCGGGCCGCTGCCGGCCGACCCCGCCGACGACGAGGACCTGCCCGAGCCGCTGCGGGCTCTCCGCGACGAGGCCGAGCGACGGGTGACCGAGTGGGCCACCACCGGACGGGGCCTGGTGTCGTCGTCGTTGTACGACGCGTCGGCCTGGTTCTCCACCGGTCTGGGCGACGACCACACCCACGACGCCCAGATCGGCCTGTTCACCTGCGGCTACAACCCCGACATCTGGAAGGCGGTGCTGCGGACCGACCCCGAGGAGTACTTCGACGACGTCTCGGTGCGCCTGGCCCCCGACGCCGAGTCCGTCCTCGTGCTGGCCAACCCGGTCCAGCCCCACAGCGAGGGCGAGGTGGTGCTGGCCAGCGCCGATCCCACCGCCCACCCCGACATTCGCATGAACTACTACGACGATCCCCACGACCTGAAGGTGATGGTGGCGATCATGCGGCGGTGCCTCGACGTGGTGGCGGCCTGGCCCGGAGGGATCGGGCCCCTGCTGGTCCCGCCGGCCCTGGCCGAGGCGCACGGGCACCACGAGGGCGACACCCCCAGCGACGCCCTGCTGGAGGACATCGCCCGTCACTACTCCTACACCGTGTACCACCCGACCAGCACCTGCCGGATGGGCAGCGTGGTCGACGAGCGCCTGCGGGTGCGGGGCGTGGCCAACCTCCGGGTGGCCGACGCCAGCGTGATGCCCAACGTGGTCAGCGGCAACACCAACGCGGCCTGCATCATGATCGGGGAGAAGGCGGCCGAGATGATGGCCGCCGACCACGGGATGGCCCTGGCCGAGGTGGTCGGCTCCCCGGGCTGACCGCCTGCCCGGAGCAGGGGGACGAGGCCGCGCCCTCAGACCTCCGGCCGCGCGTCAGCGGTCGCCGGGGATGGAGAAGTCGCGATCGGGATCCGGCGGGGGAGTGGGCCAAGGTTTGCCGCCGGGCGGCTGGTAGCCGCTGGCCACGATGCCCTCCATGACGTGGGTCATGTTGAGCAGGTCCTCCGCGTAGCGGAACCGCCCGTCGCCGGCGTAGATCATGGTGGAGATGCCGGACTGGACGTGGTCGTGGCCGTCGGTGCCGGGGATCACCTGGCGCCACTTCACCACCGCCACGTCGCCGTCGATCAGGTAGAAGTCGGTGGGGAAGGTCCAGCCCTCCAGGCCGGCCATGGCCGGGCCGAACACCGTCTCCCGCATCTCGGCCAGGCCCTCGCAGCGCCCCCACGTCGGGTCGACGAACACGGCGTCGTCGGTGAAGTGCGGGGCCAGGTCGGCCCACTCGCCGTCGCCGGCGCCGATCCGGTCGCGGGTGGCGATGTAGGCCACGACCGCGGCCTCGCCCTCGTCTCGGGGGTGGCTCATCGGCTCACCTTCCGGTGGTGGTTGGGCGGCTCGGTCCGCTCGTGCATCGGCTCTCCTGGGGGCAAGACGTGCGGTCGGTCTTCCCAGAGCCCGCGTGCTCCTGCGCCGGGACCGCTCAACCCAGCCCGACAGCCTCCACGTCGGCGGGCACCGGGCCGAACACCTCCTCCGGGTCGCGCCGGGCGACGTGCTCGGTGGTCAGCACGGCCCGGTCGATGCGGTCGAGGCGGAACCAGCGCCCGGCCCGACGGCGGCGGCACCAGGCCAGGAGGTACCAGCGGCGGTCCCGGGTGAGGGCGTAGGTGAGGGGCTCCACCGGGCGCCGCTCGGTCTGGCGGCCGTCCCGGTCGGTGTAGTCGATCACCACCACGACCTGGTCCCGGATGGCCTCGTCCACCACCCGGGCCGAAGCCGGCCGGCCGGGTCGCCGGCGAGAGCCGTCGGTCTCGCCGACGTCGTCGGTCCGGTACCAGATGCGACCACCCAGCGCCGCGGCCGCGTCCCTGTCCTCGGCGCGCATCGCTCCCAGCAGCTTGGTGAGCGCGGCGCGACCGTCGGGGGCGAAGGGGAGGTCGCGGCCCAGGGCCAGGGCCACCGCGAGGGCGGTGGCCTCCCGGGCCGAGAAGGTGAGCGGGGGCAGGGTGGCCGCCGGATCCAGGGCGTAGCCGCCGCCGGGGCCGGCCGTGGCCCAGATGGGCACGCCCGCCTCCTGGAGGGCGGTCACGTCGCGCTTGATGGTGCGGGGCGCGACCTCGAACCGCTCCGCCAGCACGGCGCTGGTCCGCCCGCCCGGGCCCGCCCGGCGCAGCTCCTCGGTCAGGGCGTACAGGCGGTCGGTCCGGTTCACCGCGGGTCCTTCCGAAGAGCTCTCGGAGACGGTGACAGGACGGTGTCCCCAGGGCAGGTGCAGCGTAGGCCCCATGACCGATCCCCAGACCCCCGACCACCTCCTCACCCTCCCCGACGGCCGTCGCCTGGCCATCGACGAGCGCGGCCCCGCCGACGGTCCCGTCGTCGTGTTCCTCCACTCCTCTCCCGGGTCGCGCTGCCTTGACCCCGAGCCGGCGGCCACCGCGGCTGCGGGTGTCCGCCTGGTCACCATCGACCGGCCCGGGTACGGCGCGTCGTCGCCCTGGCCCGACGGGGTGGTCCCCACCCTCGCCGGGTGTGCCGACGACGTGACCGCCGCCCTCGACCACCTCGGCGCGGCCGAGGCCGCGGTGGCCGGGTGGTCGGCCGGCGGTCGAGTCGCCGCAGGGGTGGCGGCGCGTCACCCCGACCGGGTCCGCGCCCTGGCCCTGATCGCCACCCCGTCGCCGGCCGACAGCTCGTGGATCCCGCCCGAGCACCAGGCCATGGTGGAGCCGCTGCGGGGTGATCCGGCCACGGCCACGGCCCGCATGGTCGAGATCCTGGCTTCGTTCCTCGACGGCAACCCGGCCGACGCCATCGCCATGAACACCGGCGAGGCCGACCAGTCGCTGCTGGCCGAGCCGGAGGTCCACTCGAGGATGGTGGCCATGTTCACCGAGGCCTTCGCGTCCGGCCCCCGCGGCGTGGCCGCCGACATCGTGGCCGACCAGATCGCCGACTGGGGCTACGACCCGGCCGCGATCGGTGCGCCGGCGCACCTCTTCTACAGCGAGGACGACTTCATCGCCCCCAGCCACGGTGACTGGTGGGCCGACACCATGGTCGACTCGACCATGCACCGCACCTCCGGTGTCGGCCACTTGCTGGTGGTGCCGGAGTGGGCCGCGATCCTCGCCGCCCTCGGCCACCCGGTCCGCTGATCGTCGCCCCGCAGCGCACGGCAGCCCGGCGGTCTGGATCGAGCGCGGGCCGGTCAGGCCCGGGTGCGTCCTCCGCGACCTCGGGCTCGCTCGGACGGCGGGGGCGGGCCCGTCACGAGATGTCGCCGCACTCGGTCGATCCCCCGATGCTGACGCCGACGATGTCGTCCTGCGGTGGCCCGCTGCTGGCCGACACCCCCACCTCTCCCTTGGTGGCGAAGAGCGCGGGCTGGGACCCGTCGTCGAGGGTGGACAGCCTGACCTCGAAGCCGAGGTCCTCCCACGCGGCGCGCACCTGGTCCAGGCGCTGGTCCAGCTGCGCGGGGTCGACCTCGGCGCCTCCTCCGGCCTCCCACCGTTCTCGCCGACGATCGATGAGCTCGTCGCAGAGTACGGCCTCGGTCGCGGGCAGCTCGACCTCGAAGGTGTCCGCCGCCGCGGCCACTGCCTCCTCGAGCAACGTCTTCTGTTCGGACATATCCATGTCAGATCCTCCACAGGCTGCGAGGGCGAGGGCCAGAACGATCGCGAGCACCCGGCCGGCGCGCCGCGTCCGACGATGGCCGGGGGCGGTCATCCGGGACGCACCGGTTGGCCGATGACGATGCGGGCCAAGTTGTCGAGCGACACCGACCCCCGTTCGAAGTAGCTGCTGTGCCCGCTGACCTCGGTGTCGAACCGGGTGGCGCCGAACCCGTCGGCCGAGGGGTCTTCGCCGTGGGCGGGGGCATACGGGACGACATCGCGCTGGTGACGCCCGGCGAAGAGGTCGACATCGGGGGAGCCCAGGTCGTCGCGATCGTTGGGCCCCATGCCGGGGCTGCCCACCACCGCCACCGCGTCGACGTCGATCCCGTCGGTCATGGCGTGGCCAGCCACCACCGAACCGTAGCTGTGGGCCACGATCGTGTGGCGGGCACTGCCGTTGATCCGGTCGACCTCGGTGATGTCTCCGACCAGGGCCTCCGCCCCGGTGTCGGCCGGTCCGCTGGAGGCCGCTGCGGGGATGTCGTTGGGGGTGTTGTAGCCCAGCCAGGCGATGGTGGCGTGGGTCTGGCCGGGGTCGATCTCGTCGGCCCGGCGCTGAAGGTTGACGGCGTTGCCCCGCAGCGACCGGTAGTTGGCGATGTCGTTGGTGATGCCGGGGACGACGACGGCGACCGTGTCGGCGGCTTCGAGGTCGCCCAGTACCTCGGCCACCTGGCCGTCGCCCGATGGGTCGAACAGCCAGATCTGGCGGCCGTCCTCCACCAGGCCCTCGAGGGTGGCGAGCCGATCCTTGAGCCAGGCCAGGCGTTCGGTGTCGGACTCCGAGCCCGGGTTGTGGTCGCCGACCCAGTCGCCGAAGCGCTCCCACGGGCTGCGGTCGTCGACCTCGGCCTGGCTGCTCTCGATCTCGTCGGTGATCCGTCGTCGGTTGGCGTCGTAGCGGACGGCGGGGGGCAGGCCGTCGAGGTTGCCCAGGTCGTCGTGGCGCTCCTCGAGGAGCTCGGTCCGGTCGGCCTCGGACAGCGAGGCCCACCACAGCACCACCTCCTCGGGGCTGGGGTCGGAGTCGAGCACGTCGCCGGCCAGGCGGGACCGGGCCGCAGCGCCGTAGAGGACGGCGAGGTCCGGTCCCAGCGCGGCATCGTCCACGGTGAGCACCCCGCCGCCCGAGTCGGCGGCGCGGAACCGGTCTCCGACCTCGGTCACCGTCTCGTCGAGGGTCCGGGCCCGACGGACCGGCCCGCGCGGCAGTCGTCGGTCGCTCAGCGCGTAGCCCTCGGGGAGGGCGGCGTGCAGGGCATCGAGCGCATCCTCGACCCGGCCGATGGTCCGGGTGACGGTGTCGGTGGGCGCGGCCAGGTCCGCGGTGTAGGCCGTCATGCGGGAGGGGCGGGCCGAGGCGGTGGGCACGTCAGTCGCCGCCGGTGCCCACGTAGATGTCGACGGCGATGCTGGCCACCTCGGCTCGGGCCGACTCGCCCGCAGCGCGGGCCAGGTCGCGGAGGTCGTCGAGGTCCCCCTGGGAGGTGGGGAACTGGGCGTCGAACTGGTCGCGGTGCCCCCCGGTCCAGTCGTCGAGGGTGTCGCGGGCCCGCCGCCGGGCCTCGATCAGCTCGCCCACCTGGTCGGTCAGGGCGCGGACCGCGCCCTGGACGGCCTCCAGCTCGGCCGTGGGGATGGAGGGCATGGGTGCAGCGCCCCCGATCGAGGGACAACGAAACGCCATGAAGGGTGATGTCGGTCAGGCCGGCCACCCTCGGCTGCTGCCTTCTGGTGCGAGGCTGCCCCCGT
Organism: Acidimicrobiales bacterium; assembly: GCA_038233335.1. Lineage (GTDB taxonomy): Bacteria > Actinomycetota > Acidimicrobiia > Acidimicrobiales > Iamiaceae > Iamia. The sequence continues at coordinate 12,016 of JBBSME010000027.1, forward strand.
GGAGCCCTCCGCGCCCGACCCGGCACCCCCACCCCAGGGGGCGCGCCGGGTGGCCTCCACCAAGCGGCGGGGGCGGATGACCGATGGCAAGCGGGCCGTGTTGGCCGCGCTCGGGCCCCGGCTCGGCCTCGACCTCGATGACCGCCCGCTGGGCACGCGGCTCACCGCCGCCTTCGGGCGCGTCGCCCCCCGCCTGCTCGACGTGGGCATCGGGTCGGGCGAGGCCACGGTGGCCTGGGCCCGGGCCCATCCCGACCACGACGTGGTGGCCGTCGAGCTCCACCCGCCCAGCCTGGTCGCAGCCCTGGCTGCGGTGGACGAGAGCGGGCTAGCCAACCTGCGGGTCGCCGAGGCCGACGTGCGGGTGCTGCTCGATCGGGCTGAGCCCGGCGACGTGGACCACATGCGCCTGCTGTTCCCCGACCCGTGGCCCAAGCGGCGCCACCACCACCGCCGCCTGGTCGACGCCGCCCTCTTGGTCCAGCTGGGCCAGGTGGTCCCGGCCGGAGGGACGTTCCACCTGGCCACCGACTGGGAGGGCTACGCGGCCGAGGTCCGCGCCCTGCTCGGAGAGGACCCGTGCTGGACGGTGTTGGCGGGCCCGTCCCCGACCCGGCCCATCACGCCCTACGAGCGCATCGGCCTCGACGCCGGCCGTCCGATCACCGACCTGGTGGCCCGTCGTCGCTGACCGTGCCCGACGACGGCGGCGGTCGGTGGTGGCGCCATCAAGACCCTCTCGGCGAGGCCGGGGTCGAGGCGCCCGCGGTCCTCAGGAGCGGTCCCAGGGGAGGGGTGGGAGGTCGCGGGGTCCGGCGTCGAGCAGGGCGATCACCTCGGCGGCGGCCACCGGGCGCCCACCCCAGGCGTCGACTCCCACGTTGATCTGCGGGCCCTGCTGGCGCCAGGTGTCGTGGACGTGGCCGTGGAGCAGCCAGGTGCCGTCGTCGGTGGGGCGGTGGGACTCGAAGCGGTCCTCGGCGTGGCTGTCACCCCGGTAGGGGAAGTGCGACAGGCGCACGGTGCGGCCGTCGAGCTCGAGCTCGGCCCAGTCGTCGATGGTGGCGAAGCCAGCCTGGTGGTAGCGGTCACGCCACTCGGCCACCTTGGCCGGGTCGTCGTGTCCGTCCCAGCAGCGGTCGTGGTTGCCGGCGATCAGAGCCTTGGTGGCCTGGAGCTGGGCCACCCGCTCCAGCGACCGCTCGATGGGACCGAGGGCAACGTCGCCCAGCACCCACACGACGTCGTCGGGGGCCACCACCTCGTTCCACCGGGCGATCAGGGCCGCGTCCATCTCGTGCACGCCGTCGTCGGTGTCGGGGAAGGGCCGCCCGCAGTAGCGGGAGATGTTGCGGTGCCCGACGTGGAGGTCGGCGCTGAACCAGACGGTCACGGGCGGCTCCCTCCTCGGTCGACGTTCGGCCGCCTCCACCGTACGAGGGTCGGCGCCACCCATCGCGACGAGGGGTCGCGGGTCAGGTCGGCACCAGGGCGTCCTCGGCCACGGTGGGGGCAGATCCGGCCTCGGCCACGACGGTCAGGGCGACGCCGGCCAGCAGGACCAGCCCGCCGAGGGCGACCAGGGCGCCCGGGACCTCGTCGAAGAGCACGATCCCACCCAGGCTGGAGAACAGCGGCTCGAGCAGGATGGCCACCGACACCAGCGTCGGGCTCAGCCACCGCACCGACCAGATCAACGAGGAGTGCCCCACCATCTGGGGCACCAGGGCCAGCCCCAACGCCGCGGCCCAGAAGCCGAGTGGGTAGGGCCCGTCGCCCGGCGCGACCACCAGGACGAGGGGCACCACGGTGAGGGCGCCGAGCCCGGTGACCACCGAGGTCCACTGCCACAGGCCCAGGCCCCGTTGCTGCACCGACTGGCTGAGCAGCAGGTGCCCGGCGAAGGTGATCGCCGCGACCAGCGCCAGGGCGTCCCCCAGGAGCGGGTTGGAGCCGGAGTCGAGCCCGTCGACGTCGCCGAAGGCCACCAGCGCCCCGCCCGCCACGGCCACGGCGATGCCCAGGCCGGTGCGGGCCGACGGCCGTTCCCCCTTGATCCACAGCAGCAGCGCGACCCAGATGGGCACGGTGGTCACCAGGGTCACGCTGGCCGCGATGGAGGTGAAGGCCAGCGACGGCAGCCAGGTGGCGAAGTGGATCCCGAGCAGCAGCCCGGCCAGGACCGTCCGCCAGCGGGTGCCGGGCGGGAGAGGAGCGAGCGGCCTCCCACGCCGGGCCCAGGACGCGCTGGTCAGCCCGGAGGTCACCCCCATGCGCCCCACGGCGAGGAGCAGCCCGCCCCCGAGCGTCCCGACGCCGGCCGACTGGTAGGCGGCCCGGGTGAAGAGCGCGCCGGTCGACACCGCGACCACGCCGCCCCCCAGCACCGCCACGAGGACCAGGGTGCGGGGCCGGGCCGTCACCGTCGGCTCCGGGCGGCCGCGACGGGGATGGGTGGGGTCGGACGCGGCACGGGCCGGACGGTACCGGTCGGCCGTCCGGCCTCCGGCCGAGATCGCGGGTCGAGGCAACGGCGCCGGTCCCCTCCCGGTCGACCTGTACCATCGCGAGGGCGAGGAGAGGTGCCGGAGTCAGGCCGATCGGGCCTCCCTGCTAAGGAGGTGACGGGTCACACCGTCCGTGGGTTCAAATCCCACCCTCTCCGCCACGAGCCGGGTCCCTGTCGGGGCCCGGCTCTCGTGTTCTCCCGGCCGGGCGCGCCTCCCGGTGGCGCTTGGCGGCCGTCGTCCGTGTGGTGGCTCGGTGACGGGTGTGACGACCCGTTGACGACGGAGCAGGCCCGGGGCCGACACGACGTGCGCCGCCGGCGCCCGTAGGCCGCGGGTGGAAGGAGTGCAGACGACGAGGGATGGGAAGGCTCAGCGGTGGCGAGCTGATCGGCCGAGCGCCGACGCACCACCTGTCGCGACCCCGGTCGCGGGGCCTCCCGCCGCGCGTGTGACAGGCTTTACGTCATCGGTTCTTGCCTTTTGTAACCGCTTCGTCATATGTTGGCACCTCAACCGCATCCGGGGTGCCCACCCCTTCTTGAGCGCAGCCGCTCGCCCGGGCCCCCGCACCCGCCCTCCGGGCTGCGACAGACCCTCGATCAAGGATCTCCTCTGCTGTGAAGCGCTTCCTGCCCCTCCTCCTCATCGCTGGCCTCCTCCTCGGAGCCTCGGCCTGCACCCCGGAGGCGAACTCCCGGGATGCCATCGAGAAGTGGTTCCCGGACTGGGCCGAGGACAAGGCCCTCCGCGTGGCCCAGTGCGAGTCCGGCCTCAACCCCGAGGCCGTGAGCCCGGGTGGCGGCAACTGGGGCCTGTTCCAGATCAACCGGCCCAGCTGGGAAGCCACCGTGAACAACATGGGCTACAGCTGGAGCCAGATCACCGACCCGTACATCAACTCCAAGGTCGCCCTCTACATCTTCAAGTCGGCGGGCAACAGCTGGAGCCCCTGGGGCTGCCGCAACGCCTGACCAGCGCCGCACAACCTGATCTCCGTGCACGGGGGCGGCGCCTGCGGGCGCTGCCCCGGCCGCGTCCCGGCGCCGGCACCCTACCTACCGGTAGGTAGACAACCTGCCTACCGGTAGGTAGGGTGGTTCGCATGTCCCCCGACGCCGTCCTGGTCACCGAGCTCGCCCCCACCCTGGAGCGCCTGGTCGACCGACACCTGGGCACCACCAAGGAGTGGTTCCCCCACGAGCTGGTGCCGTGGGAGCGGGCGTCCGAGGCCACCGCCGCCCGCGAGTGGGTCGCCGAGGACCACCCCCTGCCTGACGCTGTCGGCAGTGCGCTGTTCGTCAACCTGCTGACCGAGGACAACCTGCCCTACTACTTCGCCACCATCGACCGGGTCTTCGGCGCGGACGGCATCTGGGGCGTGTGGAACCGGCGGTGGACCGCGGAGGAGGGGCGCCACTCCATCGCCATCCGCGACTACCTGACCGTGACCGGCCTGGTCGACCCGGTGGCCCTGGAGCGGGCCCGCATGCATCAGGTGTCGCACGGGCAGGTGCCCGAGCCCGAAACCGCCCTCGACGCGCTGGTCTACGTCGCACTCCAGGAGCTGGCCACCCGCATCGCCCACCGCGGCACCGGCAAGCTGCTCGACGACAAGGCCGGCTACGACGTCATGGCGCGCGTCGCGGCCGACGAGAACCTGCACCACCTGCTCTACCGCGACCTGGTGACCGCGGCCATCGAGATCGACCCATCGGCCGCCGTCGAGGCGATCGAGCGTCAGGTGACCGCCTTCGAGATGCCCGGCACCGGGATCGTCGACTTCGAGGCCCACGCTTTGGCCATCGCCAAGGCCGGCATCTACGACCTCAAGGTCCACCACGACCAGATCCTCGTGCCCGTCGTGCTGGGGCACTGGGGCATCGAGGGCCTGGAGGGCCTCACCCCCGAGGCCGAGGCGGCCCGGGCCCGCATGCTCAAGCGGATCGAGCGCATCGGTCGAGCGGGGCGGCGCTTGGCCGACCGCTGGGCCGAGGATGGCGCCCGCGCTGCCGACGAGACCCCTCCCGGGCCGACCCGCGACGAGGTCGCGGCCCCGGAGCTGGCCTCGGTCTGACCCTCGACTGAGCCCGAACCAAGATCCGGGTCGGCCGATCAGACGGGGGTGAAGGTCCGGCTGGCGATGTGGGTCGGACCTCTCGTGGCGAGGGTCACGGCCGGCCGGGTCCCTAGTGTCGGGGGATGGACTCCGAGTCGAGGTCGCTGAGCCTGCCCGTCCGCATCGTGGGGGTGCTGGTCGCGTCGCTGCTGATCCTACCCGTGCTCATCGGGCTGATCATCAACGCATCGGGCACGGCCCGGGGCGCGTGGATCGGGGTGTTCGGCTTCCTGATCTTCTTCGGTGGGGTCGTCGGGGCCTTGGCCTGGATGCGCCGCCGATCCGACGTCCAGCACGAGCACGACGAGCAGTGGGGCCCACGCCCGCGGTCCCCCTGGTAGTCCGGCCGGAACGGGCTGGAGACCCACCCGGATCGACGGGTAGGCTTTGCCCCTGCGCTTGTAGCTCAATTGGATAGAGCATCTGACTACGGATCAGAAGGTTGGGGGTTCGAGTCCCTCCAAGCGCGCTGAAGGGTGTGCTCAGATCAGCTCGGCGAGCAGTGCTGCGGCCCGAGCCGCTCCCCCCGGTTCGACGGGTCGGTAGTCGAGGGGCCGGTCCAGCTCGGCCACCAGAGCGGCGGCGAGGGTGTCGGGCGTGAGGTCGTTGTAGTCGAGCCGGCAGCCGGCACGGTGACGGTCGAGACGGTGGGCCACGTGGAAGCTCTGCTCGAAGTGGTGGCGCAGTGGCACGTAGACGAAGGGGCGCTGGTTGGCGGTGAGCTCCATGCACGTGGTCAGACCGCCTTGGACCACGGCGATGTCGCAGACGGCGAGGTGCCGGTGGAGGTCGGGCACGTAGGGCCTGACCGTGACGCCATCGCACTGCGGGAGCGAGCGCGGGTCGATGCGTGGCCCGGCGACCACCTCGAAGCGCAGCTCCGGAAGCGTCTCGCGCACGGTGGGGGCGGCGTCGATGATCCGGCGCAACAAGGCTTCGCCCACGCCCGACCCTCCGACCGTGACGATGCAGACCTGCTCGTCGGGGTGGTACCCGAGCTCGGCCCGCAACCGAGGGCGATCAGCCGCAGCGATGGGCTCGGACCCACCGATGTAGCCGGCGAAGTCGAACTCAGCACTGGTCCAGTCACGTATTGACGGAAGGCCGGGCCCGAAGGTGTCGGCCACGATGTCCTCCGCGTCACCCACGAAGATCGACCGGTCCCGGAGTCGCCGGAACCGTGCTCGCTGTTCGAGCATCTCCGCGTTGTAGTCGGCGGTCAACGCTGCTTCGGCGGCCCCGCCGTCGGGCATCGGCAGCCAGCCGACGAAGTCCGTGAACCAGGCGTACGCGAAGCGCTTTCGCTCAGGGTTCTCGTGCAGGAAGTAGTCGACGTCCCACGCCTCGTCACCGACGACGAGGTCGTAGTGACCGGCTTCCACGACATCGTCGAAGACCATGAAGTTGTTGACCAGGATCTCGTCCATGGTCCGGACGGCTTGGAAGGCGTGCAGGTCGTGATCGGCGCACTCGTCCTCGAAGTGGGCCGATTCGCTCACGAGCGAGGCCGAGCCGGGGTGCACTCGCTCGCCGGCCGCTTCGAGCACCGTCGTCACCGGATGCTGGGCCAGCCAGTCGATCTCCAGGTCTGGATGCAGCAGGCGGAGCTCGGCGGCGATCGCCACGTCGCGCCGGGCGTGGCCCAGGCCGATCGCGGAGGAGAGGTACAGAGCGCGCTTGGGCCGATGCTGCGCCCGGGTCCAGGTGACCCGGTTCGGCGACAGGATCGGGCGGGTGCGTTCGACGAAGTCGGCGATCATGCGGTTGATCAGCACGGGATCGCGCGACTGCGGGCCATGTCCACCGCCTTCGATGGTCACCAGCGATCCGCCCGTCAGCTCGGCCAGACGCTCGCCCACCGCGTGAGGCCGCACGCGGTCCTCGGTGCCGTGGACCACAACGACCGGGCAGCGCACCTGGGGAGCCAGCTCTTCGATCGAACGACAGGTGACACTGTCGCAGCCGAGCCGGGCCGCGGTGGTGTCGACCAGCACCTCGGGGGTCGTCTCCTGCCCCCAGCCCACACAGTCCTCGATCTGCTTGCTGGAGTGAGGCTCAGCGAACATCTGCCCGAAGAAGAACTGGAGGAAGTCGTCGTAGTCGCCGTGCAGCCAGTTGTGACGGTTGTACTTGGCCCAGCCGTCGGTGGTGTCGTGCCCCTCCTCCCATAGGAACCGGTCGCGGTCCAGGCCCGGGATGTGGATGCCACACGCCGCGGCCATGGCGAACACGCCGCTGACCCGCTCGGGGTGGTCGGCGGCGAGCTGCACGCTCCACGCCGCGCCACACGACAGGGAGACCAGGACCGCGCTCTCGGTGTTGGTCGCGTCCATCACCGCCACCGTGTCGAGCACGTACTGCTCGTTGGCGTAGGCCGGGGCACCGTGGGGGCGGTCGGACCGTCCGCTGCCGCGGCCGTCGAAGGTGACCACCCGGTAGTGGCGCGACAGGTACGGGACCTGTGCCTTCCAGAAGCGCGACGGCAGGATCGACCACGTCGGCATCAAGACGACCGTCGGTGCATGGCCGTCGCCGAACACCTCGTAGAACACCTTGGTGCCATCGCGCTCGACGAAGCCGTCGAGATCAGGTGTGGCCGCTCTCATCGACGCCTCCTGACGTGGTCTCGCTGTTCTCTTCCATCTGGCGGAGCAGGACCCCGACGCGCCGCAGGGCCGATCGCACCGGGAGCTCGTCGCGGTCGAAGCCCAGCAGGATCAACGCTTCGGACCCCATGAACAGGTTGCCGACGAGGGTGGCGGCCTCGGCTGCGGTGAACGGCCCGAGCCCGCCGAGGCGATCCTCGGCCTCGGAGACCACATCGGTCAGCAGGCGGTACCAACCGCCCAGGAGCGCCCGGACCGCGTCGCCGACGGGTTCGTTGGACCAGCCCTCGGCGAGCATCTCCTGCAGGACGCCCACGTAGCCCGAGTCCAGGTCGTCCTCGAGGAAGTCGCAGGCCTGCTCGTAGCGCCGCCAGAGCGGTTCGTCGGTCGAGTACATCCGGGTCTGGCGATCGAGGCGACGGTCGTTCTCGGCCTCCAGCACGGCCAGTAGCAGGCCTTGCTTCGAACCGAAGTGGTAGTGCACCTGGCTCAACGGGACGCCGGCCGCGGCCGCCACCTTGCGGGTGGTCAGACCGGCATGGCCGTCGGTCAGCAGGCGGGCCCGGGCCGCCTCCACGATCGTGGAACGGGTCTCGTTCGCCGGTCGGGACACTGCCATCTGGCTCCATTCGGATCACACCGTCTCACCCGACGCATCGGTCGGTCGCCCGACTACTCGCCCACTATTGCACATAGATGGACCCTTGACACGGGGACGTTCTGGCGCGATGTTCGGTCGACCGACCGAAACACGAGGATGGATCCGATGGACGAGACCAAGATGATGGACTTCCTGCACAAGGCGGTAGCCGACGTGGGCACCCTGTTGGGCGGGTCGATGACCGTGCTGGGTGACCGCCTCGGTCTGTACCGGGCCATGGCCGGTGCCGGCTCTCTCACCCCGGCCGAGCTGGCCGAGCGGACCGACACCACCGAGCGCTACGTGCGCGAATGGCTCTCCGCACAGGCCGCGACCGGCTACGTCACCTACGACGGCGATGGTCGCTTCACCCTCCCCGACGAGCACGCGGTGGTGCTGACCGACGAATCCAGCCCGGCCTGCGTGATCGGCGCCTTCGAGACCGCGCTGGCCTCGGTGCACTCCACCGACCGGATCGCCGACGCGTTCCGCAGCGGTGAGGGGGTCGGCTGGGGCGAGCACCACCACGACCTCTACGAAGGCTGCGAGCGCTTCTTCAAGCCCGGCTACCTCGCCAACCTGACCACGACCTGGCTCCCAGCCCTGTCCGGCGTGGAGGCCAAGCTCACCACCGGTGCTCGGGTGGCCGACATCGGCTGCGGTCACGGGGCCTCCACGACGATCATGGCCGAGGCCTATCCGGCATCGACCTTCGCAGGCTTCGACGCCCACGAGGGTTCCCTCGAGGCCGCCCGCACGCGCGCCGCCCATGCCGGCGTGGCCGAGCGCACCCACTTCGAGCTGGCCACCGCCCAGGACTTCGAGGGAACCTTCGACCTCATCTGCTTCTTCGACTGCCTGCACGACATGGGCGATCCGGTCGGGGCCTGCACCCGCGCTCGTCGCGCTCTCGAGCCCGGCGGCGCCCTCATGCTCGTCGAACCGATGGCTGGCGACAGTGTCGAGGAGAACCTCAACCCCGTGGGGGCTGCCTACTACGGCTTCTCCACGCTGCTCTGCACACCCAGCTCCCTTTCCCAGGACGTCGGCACCGCCCTGGGGGCCCAGGCGGGCGAGGCCCGGCTTCGAGCCATCGCCACCGAGGCCGGGTTCTCCAAGGTCACCCGCGTCGCCGAGACGCCGTTCAACATGGTGCTGGAGGTGACCGGGTGACCCCGACAGCTCGGGCCGAACGACGTCCACCGGGCGCCAGCGAGACGCTCCTCGACGACGTCACCTTTGGCGCCCTGCTTCCCAGCCGAGTCCTCGATCTCGTCGGCGCTGACGGTCGACTGTGCGACCTGGCTCTGCTGTGCACCGGCCATCGGCCCGCGTCGTGACGACGGTTTCGTGGGGCGGCTGGGACGACGCTGTCCGCGACGATCCGTTCCCGACGTTCGCCGCCGCGCGCCGCCGGTGCCCGGTGCAGCATGCACGGCTGCCCGATGGCCACGACGCCTGGGTGGTGCTCGGCTACGACGCCGCCATCCAGGCGCTGGGCGACGAACGGTTGTCCAAGGACATGGTTGCGGCGCTCGGCCAGGATCCCGATGTCGTGTCCGAGGGATTGCCCGGGCCGGAGTTCGCCCGGCACATGTTGGCGATGGACGCCCCGGACCACGGCCGCCTCCGTGGCCTCGTTGCGGCGGCGTTCCGCCCGTCGCGGGTGGCGGCCATGCGACCCGCGATCGAACGCGTCGCCGACGAGCTCCTCGACCGTCTCGACCCCGAAGGCCCCGGCGCCGTCGTCGACCTCCGCCCACCCACTTCCGTTCGCGATCATCTGCGAGCTGCTCGGTGTGGACGAGACCCACCGCCGTACCCTCCGCGACGCCTTCGCCACGCTCCTGCGACCCTGGCCGTCGCCCCCGCCGCCCGAGGCCGTGGCCGCCTCAGACGTCGTGACGAGCACACTCCGAGCGCTCGTCACATGTGCCAGGCCCGACTCGAACGGCGACCTCGTCTCCGTGCTCGTCGACGCTGTCCGGCGGGGCGAGGCAACCGAGCCGGAAGCACTGTCGTCCCTGTTCCAGCTCGTGGTCGCCGGTCACGACACCACCAGCAGTCTGATCGGCAACAGCGTCGTCGCCCTGCTGGACCACCCAGACCAGCTGAGCGCGCTGCAACGCGAACCGGTTCTGTTCCCGGGAGCGATCGAGGAGTTGCTCCGCTTCACCGCTGCGGTTCCTCACGCCACCTTCCGAGTCACGACCGGAGCGGTCGAGCTCGACGGTGTCGACGTACCGGCCCGCCAGCAGGCGCTCATCAGCCTCGGCGCGGCCAACCGTGACCCCGCCCTCGTCGACGACCCCGACCGTCTTGACATCACCCGTCGCCCGAGCCGGCACCTGGCCTTCGGCCATGGTCCGCACCACTGCCTGGGCGCGCCGCTCGCCCGGTTGGAGGCCGACGTGGCCCTTCGACGACTGCTCCATCGCTTCCCCGACCTGCGGCTCGCCGTTCCCCGTGACGAACTGGCGTGGATCCACGGCGACGGCCTCGTCCTGCGTGGCTTGGCCGAGCTCCCTGTCGTGCTCGGCCCCGATCAGGGCGCTTGATATTCCAGTTGGGGCCAACACCAGGAGCCAACACGACTACGACCACACTCCTGACCTTCCTCGCCGAGCGGATGGGGACCATCCAGTCGGTCATCTCCCGACTCGAGGAGGTCGCGGTGCCCGCAACCGCCTCGACACCTTCGCCCGAGTGGCGGCTGCAGCGGCCGACACCTCGTGCTGTCAACTCCCCCAGGAGACCCCGGGCTCGCTGACCGACGCCGGCCAGGTCGCGTGAAGGAGGCGATCACGCGTGTCGTGCTTCTGATGGATTTTCCAATGGCGGATCAGAAGGTTGGGGGTTCGAGTCCCTCCAAGCGCGCCAGACACGCACGGCCCGACCTGCTTGGGAGTCCCTCGGCGTGGCGGGGTTCACCAGGAGCCGGTGCCAGAGGTCCCTGTGCCGGGATGGGTGTTCTACACCTCGTATACTGCTCCGCATGACGACCCCCGTCCCCACGAGGTTCTCTGACGACGAGCTGGCGCTGATCGACGAGCTCGTGGACCAGGGTGTCGCCGACAGTCGTTCGGCCGTGATCCGACGCGGTGTGCACCACCTTGCCGACACGGTGCGTCGTGCAGAGATCGGCGGGTCGATCGCCCAGTCCTACAGGGACCGTACGCAGACCCCGGAGGACGACGAGCTCGCGCGGGCGAGCGCCATCGCGATGACCGAGGCCGAGCCGTGGTAGCCCAAGCCGAGCTCTGGCTCATGGAGACGCCGAACCAGAAGCGCCGTCCGGTGCTCGTCGTCTCGCGCAATGAGGTCCTGCCGGTGCTGAGCAACGTCGTCGTGGCGCCGGTCACCAGCACGATCCGCGACATCCCGACCTGCATCCCGGTCGGACCCGATGAGGGCATCGACCACGACAGCGTGGCGACGTTCGACAACCTGGCCGCAGTCCCCAAGTCCGTGCTCACCACCCGACTCGGCGAGCTCGGCGGCGGCGGCCGTCACCTGATCTGTGGCGCCCTCGACGCGCTGGCCGATTGCTGACCAGGGTCACCGGTCAGAGTGCGGTGGCGGGAGCTCCGACGCTTCACCGCACTCGCGTCGGATGGGATCCACGCCGACGCGCATGCCCGCGGACCACCTGACCCATCGCTACTTCGACACCGATCACTCCATCGTGGCGGACGTGGTGGACAACGAGCTGGACCCGCTTCTGAGTGCCGTTCGGTCGCTCGCGGCGCGCCTGACCGACGGGTCGTAGACGACGGATGACCATTCAGCGGGTCTCCCTCGATCCCGATCGCATGGGCGGTCTGCCAATCATCCGATACACGCGAGTGACCGTCGGGATGGTCCTCGGCCAGCTCGCCACTGGACGGACCGTTGACGATCTCCTCGGCGACTACCCGTACCTCGAACGGGAGGACCTCCTTGCGGCGCTTCGGTACGGCGCCGCGATCGTGAACCGGCGACTCGCCTGAGCCCGTCCGCTCCGATGAGCCGCCAGGTCTTGGCAATCCCTGTGGCAATCCACGGGGCGATATCGGGCCGGATCTGGCAGCACGTGCCGGAATACGCACCCCGCCTGACCTGGTACACAGCACCTGACACCATCAGACCGACCCGTCGGGACCGCCTGCGGATCAGAAGGTTTCGAGTCCCTGCAAGCGCGCCAGCCAATGCACAGCTCGGAGGTGGGCTACGGCTAGGGGAGCCGCCTCTGCAGCGTCCGGGATGAGACTCCGCTTAAACGGGTGTCAACCCAAGGTGCACCGACGCGAGTGCTGTCCCGGTAGATGCTTGACAGTGCGGCTCCGGTAGTCGGGGCTCTCTCAGACCCTTCTGGAGGTGGCGGGCGGCCTTGGCCGAGAGAGTGGCGCCGACGACGGTCCGGCCGGATGCTGTCCGGGCCTGGGGGGCGCCGCCTCGACGACGAATCGTCGGACCCAGACGGGCTGGGCTCAGCCGACACGGGCGGCTTGTCCCCCGTCGACGGCCAGGGTCACGCCGGTGATGAACGCGGCCTCGTCCGAGGCCAGGAACAGCGCGGCGTTGGCCACGTCCCACGCCGTGCCCTGCCGACCTAGGGGGACGACGGCAGCCCGGCGCCGGGCCAGCTCGGCCCGGTCGGCGCCCGTCGTGCGGGCCGCGGCGTCGACCGCCATGGGCGTGTCGATGAAGCCGGGCATCACCGCGTTGGCCCGCACGCCGTGCTTGGCGTTGCTCAGCGCCAAGTTCTGCGTGAGCGCGTTGACCCCCGCCTTGGACAACTTGTAGGCAGTGAGTGCGGGGGCGGCGCCGATTGCCGCCAGTGACGACACGTTGACGATGGCGCCGTGCTGGCTGCGACGCAGGTGCGGCACGGCGGCGCGACACGTGCGCCACATGGCTCGCAGGTTGACGTCCATGATCCGGTCGTACGCATCGTCTGCAAGGTGGTGCGGCGGTCCGTCGCCAGCCCCGATCCCCACGTTGTTGTGGAGAACGTCGATCCGACCGTGGGCGGCCAGCGCCGCCTCGACCACCTCGTCGGGCCCACCGTCACCAGCGATGTCGGTCACGACCTCGACGCAGCCCACCCCGGCCAGACGGGCCGTCTCGGCCAGGCTGTCCGGATCCCGGTCGACCAGGACGAGGACCGCCCCCTCGCGGGCGAAGGTGAGCGCCGTGGCCCGCCCGTTGCCCACCGTCTGGCCCGCCGTCTGACCGGCACCCACCACGATCGCTACCCTCCCGTCGAGCCGGCCCATGCTCATCGCCGCCCTGTGAACGTGGGGCGGGAAGGGTGGGACGGGGTGGGCATGGCCATTCTGGTGCTTTCGACGTGGAGCGAGACGAGACGACAGGCGGAGCAGGTCAGCGGACCGATACACGCCGGTCGCCCTGCTCCAGTACAGCACCCGTGCGGGAAGCGCGACCGACGGTCAGCGCCGTCGGGTCCGACAGCGATCTCGTTCGAGGACGCTTGCGTCTCCTGCAGCCTGACCGAGTCCTGATGAGCCACGATCCAGATGAGTGGCACCCCAGACCTGCCTAGCCACGCCGCCCAAGCGCGCAAGCACAGCCTGCCAACCCAACCGGATGGCCCGCCGTGGACCCCCATTAGGGTCGGTGGAGCCATCGGGCTGGGGCCGGTCCGAGCGGACGCGCGCTGCCCGTGCGATCGATCGCACCGACGTGCCCGCCGCGCCTGACCCGAGCGAGCGGCGCCGCCCGCACCTGACCGGCCTCCGCACCAATGACCCTGCCGATCCCCCATCGACCCGAAACGAGCTCACGACATGCGCACCGGCATCGTTCACGCCAACGGCATCGACATCGCCTACGACGCCTTCGGCAACGAGGCGCATCCACCGGTGGTGCTGGTCATGGGGCTCGGCACCCAGCGGCTGGCCTGGTCCGACGACTTCTGCGAAGAGCTGGCCGCCGCCGCCCGCCACGTCATCCGCTTCGACAACCGCGACGTCGGCGAGTCGACCCACCTTCCCGAGCTCGGCCGCCCGACGCTCCTCGACATGGCGCGCCGCCGGGCGCCATACGGACTCGAGGACATGGCCGATGATCTCGTCGGCCTGCTCGATGCGCTCTCCATCGAGGCCGCCCACGTCGTGGGCGCATCTCTCGGGGGCTTCATCGCCCAGACCGCCGCCATCCGGTCGACCTCTCGGGTCACGTCTCTCACGTTGATCATGACCTCGACGGGCAGCCGCCGCGTCGGGCAAGCCTCCCTGAAGGTCGGCTGGCGACTGCTCCGCCGCCCGAGCGTCGACGACAAGCAGAGCGCCGTCGAGCTCGCCGTCGCCACCAACGAGCTGATCGGATCGCCGGGCTACCCCACCGACGAGGACCGCATCCGGAAGATCGCCGGCGCCAGCTACGACCGCTCCTACGACCCCGACGGCTACCGACGGCAGCTGGCGGCGAGCATCGGCCAGCCCGACCGCACCCCATAGCTCCGGACGCTGGATGTCCCGACCCTCGTCATCCACGGCCTCGCCGACCCGCTGATCAACGCGTCGGGCGGCCGAGCTCTGGCCGAAGCCCTCCCGCAAGCGAAGTTCGTCGGGTACGACGGCATGGGTCACGACCTTCCCCGCGCCCTCTGGCCCGAGATCACCAGCGAGATCATCGACCACACCGGCCGGCCGAGCGCCCGCACCACGTCAGGCACCGCCGGGTAGCGGTCCCGTCCCACGGCACTCGGTCCCAGACCTCGTCGCATCGGTCCACACGGCTCCTCAGAGGCGATAGAGGAGCTGCCCGGTCTCCTCCCGGCGTTGGGCCCGACCGCCGAGGCGGAGGTGCTCGAGGTGGGCGTAGGTCTCGTCCTCGGCCATCGCTCCCCAGGAGCGCTCGGCGAAGAGGCGGTGGGACAGGTCGGTGACGCTGGCCCACCCCAGCTCGGCGCCGATCTCCTGGCAGCTCGGCCAGGCGCTCCTCGTGGTGGACCTTGATCTCCTTCACCCGACGACTGAGGTCGGTGAACGGGTGGCCGTGGGCGGGGGGCACGAGCGACACGTCGGGCAGGCTGGCGAGGCCGTCGAGGGAGTCGACGTAGCGACCCAGCGAGTCGTCGGGGAGCACCCCGGAGATGTGCGGTGTGATCGTCGGCAGCACCTGGTCCCCGGCCAGCAGCACGCCGGAGCCCTCGTCGTAGAGGCAGAGGTGGTCGTCGGTGTGGCCGGGGGTGAAGATCCCCCGCCAACTTCGCCCTCCCAGCGTGATCCGCTGACCGTCGGCCACCCGGACCGTCCGGAGGGGCACCTTGAGCCACCGGAACATCTCGGCGGCCCGTTCCCGCATGGCGGCCACCCGCTCGGGGGGCGGGCCGAGGTTCTCCCCGCCCCACGGCGATGGCCGGGAGAGGCGCATCGTGGGCGGAGCGTCCACCTCGGCCACGGAGTCGCGCGCCTCCAGCTCGCTCTCGTCGGTCTCGGCCGGATCGAAGACGGTGCGGAAGCGCTCGAAGGCGACGATGTCCGCACCGGTTTCCTGGGCCAGCAGCCCGGCCGAGCCGAAGTGGTCGGGGTGGGAGTGGGTGACCACGACCGTGTGCACCCGGGCCAGCGGCACCTCGGCGGTGGCCAGGCGGGCCTGCAGGGCCCTCCACGACTCCTCGCCGGGCAGGCCCGGGTCCACCAAGGTCACGCCCCGAGCGTCCTCCAGCGCGTAGCAGTTCACGTGGCCCAGACCGGTGAAGTCGATCGGCAGCTGCAGCCGACGGATGCCGGGCGCGACCTCGACCACCTCCTCGGAGGCGTCCTCCTTCTCCTGCTTCATCGGGCGTGCCGCCGGCGGGGTCGGATCCACGCTTCGACCCTAACTTGACCGGCCGGTCAATGAGCGCGGCGACGGGGTCGCACCTCATGTTCGCGGCTCTGCCGGCGCCCATGGGCCAACCTGGGCGTCGCGACCCCGCGCCACCCGACGAAGGGAACCCCACGTGGAACTCAACGGCCAGGCCATGATCGTCACCGGCTCCTCCAGCGGCATCGGAGAAGCCGTGGCCCGACGCCTCGCCGGCCTCGGCGCCGGCATCGTCGTGAACTCGGCCTCGTCGGTCGAAGCCGGCCAGGCCGTCGCCGATGATCTCCCCGATGCTGTCTACGTCCAGGGCGACATCGGCGACCCGTCCACCGCGGCGTCGCTCGTCGAGGCGGTCCAGCAGCGGTGGGGCCGCCTCGACGGCCTCGTCAACAACGCCGGGGTCACCGTCGAGGTGCCCCTGGCCGACATCGACGCGGTCACCGTCGAGCACTGGGACACGGTGCTGCGCACCAACGTGGTCGGGACGTTCCTGGTGAGCCAGGCCGCGCTCCCGCTGCTGCGCGAGGCACCGGACGGCTGGATCACCAGCATCACCTCGGTGGCCGGCATCCGCCAGACCGGCAGCTCGCTGCCGTACGCGGTGTCCAAGGCCGCCCTCGACCACATGACCAGCCTGATGGCCAAGTACGCCGGTGGTGAGGTGCGCATCAACGCCGTGGCCCCCGGCCTGGTCGCCACGCCCTGGACCGCGGACTGGGACGACCTCAAGGAAGGGGTGTCGGCCATCGCCCCGCTCCACCGCGTCGCCACCGCCGAGGACATCGCCGATGCCTGCCTCACCTTCGTCACCACCCGCTACGCCACCGGCCAGACCCTGCTGGTCGACGGGGGGCTGGGCCTGGTGATCTGAGCCCAGTGCCCCTGCCGTGCGGACGCACGGTCGACCAGGTGGGCATCGATGCTGCGTCCCGGGTCCACCGGGCCGGCCGGGAGCGGGACGGTCCCGAGCGACTCGGCCCTCGGGCAGTGGCATGCTGCCGCCACCACGACCCGGGGAGCAGGCGCATGATCGAGCTGGAGACCAGGGGCGACGTGCGGGTGCTCCACCTCTGCGAGGGCGAGAACCGCTTCAACCGTGGGTCGGTGGACGCCATCCACGCCGCCCTGGACGAGGTCGTCGCGGCCCAGGGTCCCGTGGCCC
The DNA here is from genome assembly GCA_038233335.1 of Acidimicrobiales bacterium. Classification (GTDB taxonomy): domain Bacteria; phylum Actinomycetota; class Acidimicrobiia; order Acidimicrobiales; family Iamiaceae; genus Iamia. The sequence goes on from JBBSME010000027.1 coordinate 28,865, forward strand.
TGGTGACGGTGGGCGAGGGGAAGATCTTCTCCAACGGGCTCGACCTGGACTGGATGGGGAGCGGGGGCGGCGATGACCCGGCGACATGCCTGCCCGAGGTCGACCTCGGCCTGCCCCGGACCCCCACCATGTACACGGTCCTCGCCGCCCCCCTCCCCGCCCCCG
>JBBSME010000028.1:0-28527 GCA_038233335.1 Acidimicrobiales bacterium
CCCTTCGGGGTCAGGCCCTCCAAGGCGCCCCGGTCGCGTTGCTTGCGCCACTCCGAGAGATGCGAGGAGTAGAGGCCCTCGCGGCGTAGGTAGGCGCCGCGCTCGTCGCTGCCCTTCGGCAACGCCTCATAGGCGTCGAGGTGGGCCAGCTTCTCCGCCGCGGTGAAGCTCCGCCGTCTCGGACGGGCTGATGGGTTCGGGGGGTCGATCTCATCCACCCCGCCAGTGTGGGCGCGGCCGACCAGATCTGTGTTCGTCAAGGTCATCAATGAAGGTCCGTTCTCACCCTGTGGGGACAGAACATCCGCTACACCAGGTGTCTCACCTCACCCTGACAGACAGGGCCCGGGCACCGGTCCGGAGCGCCTCAGCCCGGCCCGGGGCGTCCAACGTGGCGTTGAGGGCATCGGACCACAGGTCGTGGAGCAGGACCCGGCCCCCGTCCCGTCCCTCGACGAGGGGGAGGCCGGCCACCAGCTCTTGAGCCGTCCACCGTTCGTCGAGCCCGGCGACCAGCTCGTCGTCGAGCTCGCCGAAGAGGGCGGCGGCGGCCAGGACCCGGCGCCGATCCTCCGAGAGGCTCCCGATGACCTCGGCCCACAGGTACTCGATCGACGCCGACCGGCCCACCGTGGTCATGAGCGTGGCCAGCGCAGGCCACGACGGGAGGTCGGAGGCAAGCCGGGGGGGTAGATCGCGCTGCGACGCCAAGCGCGCCAGCTCCTCTGGCGTGAAGGCGAGGTCGTCCTCGGTGAGCACCAGTGCCTCGCCCTGGGCCTGGAGCCGGGCCACGGACAGGTCGGGACGCCGTCGGCCGCTGAGGACCACGTGACCGTTGGTGGGGAGCCCGTCGACGAGGAGCTGCAACAGCGCCCACGCCTCCCGGGAGCCCTCAAGGCGGTGGGTGTCGTCGAACACCAGGGCGACCGAGGTGGGGGACAGGCACCACACGGCGTCGGTGATCTGGTCCACCGAGGGCACGTCGACGGCGAGGTCTAGGGCGACGCCGATGCGGTGCAGCAGCCGGGACGGAGCGCGGTCACCGTGACGCAGGTCGATGACCAGGTCGAGGCCGAGCTGTTCGAGGGTGTTGTCGGCCCGGACCTGGGCGATGAGGGTCGACTTGCCGAAGCCGGCGCCGGCGGTGACCACGGTGAGCCGCCGCTCGAAGCGGCTGCGGAGGGCTTCGACCAGGCGGGGGCGAAGCAGGGACGCCACCGGGGTCGCGGGCGCGACCGCTTTCCGATCGGCGGCGAGTCCTCCCTGCACCCCGAACAGGCTAGCGAGCATCACCGTCCGCAGTCGGGGTGGCCCGCCGGGTGCTGGCGCGTCGCTCCTGGGCTTCAACCAGCAGCCGGACTGCGGCGATCAGGTCACCCTGACCGGGAGCGGCTCCCGTCCGACCGGTAACCTCGCCCGGCCCGCAGGCGGTCCACCGACCGGCCGGGCTCCCCTTGACCCATGAGCGCACCCACCCCGGCCCCCACTCGATCCGACGCCCTGGTGTCGGCCCCGGCCTGGGGCATCGGCGAGGTGGCCATCGCCCTGGTGGCGACCCTCGTGGTGCAGCAGATCCTGGCCGCGGTCATCCTGGCGGCCGCCGGCGTCGAGGTGGGGGACGGGCAGAGCGTGGCTGACGTGGCGTCGCTCCCGGTGATCGCCCTGCTCCAGACCACCCTCTGGGTCGGGATGCTCGGCTCGATCGTGGTGGTGCTGCGCCGATGGAGGGTGTCCTCACCGATCGAGGCCCTGGGCCTGCGGATCCGGGCCCTCGACGTCCCCCTCGGCATTGCTCTGGGCGTGGCCTGCCAGCTGATCCTGGTCCCGCTGGTGTCGTGGCCGTGGACCACCCTGCTGGGGAAGGACTCCGAGGAGCTGCGCGAACCGGCCTGCAAGCTGGCGGAGAAGGCCGATGACCACGTCGGCATCGCCCTCCTCTTCCTCATCACCGTCATCGGCGCCCCCATCGTGGAGGAGCTGTTCTTCCGCGGCTTCACCCAGCGGGCTGCGGCGGCGCGCCTGGGGCGGCCGATCGGCCTGGTTGCCACTGCGGTGCTGTTCGGGCTCACCCACTTCCAGCTGCTGCAGCTGCCGGCGCTGATCGTGTTCGGGTTGGTCCTCGGGCTCCTGGCCGACCGCACCCGACGGCTGGGGTCCTCCATCGTCACCCACATGGCCTTCAACGCCACGACCGTGGTGACCCTGGTGCTGCTGTCGTCGTCCGATGCGCAGTGCGCCACGGTGCTGGGGCTGATCCGGTGACCGAGCTGCACGATTCCCCCGGCGCGCCGCCCCCCACCGGCATCGATCCCGTCGAGGTCGACCCCGGCGACGACCGGGCGACCGGGGCCCGCCCCCGGCGCGGTGCCATCGACGCGATCACCGAGGTCGGGGACCGGATCATCCGTCGCATCGGTGGGACGTCCTGGGAGTCGGCGGTGACCGGGGTGGTGGTGGCCGCCTGCGTGGCCTTCGTGTTCACCACCCTGAGCCCGCGGCTGATCCTCACCGAGAACACGCCCACCGGGGGCGACATGGGCTCCCACGTGTGGGGCCCGATGTACCTCATGCGGGAGGTTCTGCCCCAGGGCCGGCTGTCGGGCTGGAGCCCCGACTGGTACGCCGGGTTCCCCGCGTTCCAGTTCTACATGGTCGTCCCGATGCTGGCGATCGTCCTGCTCAACGTGGGCGTGCGGTCACCGCTGCTGGTGCTGTCGCTGCCCGCCGCGCTGGCGGTGATCCCCCTGGGCTGGTTCGTGGCCCGCCTGCACCGGTTCCGGTGGGGCCTGGCTGCCGTCGGCGCGCTGCTGACCCTCCTGGTGGTCCCCATCCCCTACGGGGTGAGCTTCAAGCTCATCGCGGTGTCCGGCCTGCTGGGCCTCCCCGTGGCGGCCTGGGCCCTCGGCCGCCTGGCCGGCGCGCCGTTCCCCGTCCCGCCGGCCCTGGCCCTGGGCTCGCTGTTCTTCCTCTACAACCTCGAGCCCACCCTCAACTCCGGCACCGGGAACATCATCGGCGGCAACCTCACCTCGACCATGGCCGGAGAGTTCTCCTTCTCGATCAGCCTCACCCTCGGCCTGCTCTACCTGGGGTTCCTGATCCGGGGGCTGCGCACCGGCCGGGGCCGGGCCACGACTGCCGTGCTGTTGGCCCTGTGCGGGCTCTGCCACATCATCCCCGCCTTCTACATGTTGGCCGCCACCGCGCTGGCCCTGGTGTTCTGGCCCGGTCGGGCCCGGCTCCGGTGGTTCTGGCCCATCGGCCCGGTGGCCGGCCTGCTGGCGGCGTTCTGGGTGGTTCCCTTCGCCGGGCGCCACGCCTACGTGAACGACATGGGCTGGGAGCGCGTCCCCCACCTGGGGGCCGGCGACCGCACCCTGACCGCATGGGACTCGCTCACCGCGACGACGCAGATCATGACCGTGCTGGGCGTCGCCGCCGTGGGCGCGGCGCTGGCCGCAGGGGTCCTGACCGCCATGCGACGGCCCCGTCTGGTCGCCCCTGCAGCGGTGGTCGCGGCCGTGGTCGCGGGCATCGGCATCCGCCTCGTCCTGGGCGCGGTGGCCGCCGTCGACCTGGGCTGGGTGCCGGCTGCCGACGGCTCCGAGGGGGAGGCGCCCCAGATCCTGCGCAGCTACCTGGCCCCGTCCGCCCTGCGGATCCCCCTCCTGGTGGCGGCGGCCGCGTTGGTGGTGGGCATCGTGTTCCAGCGGCGGCTGGCCTACCTGCTCGGGACCCTGGTGGTGCTGTCCGGTCTGGCGTTCGTCCACGTCCCGGACGGGAGGCTGTGGAACGCCCGCATCCTTCCCCTCTACTACCTATCGATCTTCCTGCTGGCCGCCCTCGGCGTGGCCGAGCTCCTGCGGGCGGTGGCCATCCTCGTCTCGCGCGACCCGCAGCGACCCACGCCGTGGGTCGGCGTCGGCGCCGCCCTGCCCGCGCTGGTGGCGGTCCTGATCTTCCTCGGCGGTCCGCTGGCCACCCTCCCCGGCATCTCGGGCACCAACGCCAAGGGTGAGCCGACGCTTTTTCGCGGCACTCCCCTCGAGCTGGCCCGCACCTACCGGAACCCGGGTTCGAGCTGGGCCAAGTACAACTTCCGGGGCCTGGAGGGCCAGGTGCCCGCCGGGCCCGGCGGCGCCGGCGGTGATGTGGAGGAGGGTCAGGGCGGCTGGCCCGAGTTCCGCGACCTGGTCGCCACCATGGGGTCGCTCGGGGAGGACCCGGGACGCGGCTGCGGCCGGGCCTTCTGGGAGTTCAGCCGGGAGCGGCTGGGCACCTACGGCACGACCATGACGCCGATGATGCTGCCGTACTTCACCGACGGCTGCATCGGCTCGATGGAGGGCCTGTACTTCGAGTCCTCGGCCACCACCCCCTACCACTTCCTCACCCAGTGCCAGCTCTCCCAGGAGGGCTCGTGCTCCCAGCGCGACCTGGCCTACTCGGGCTTCGACCTCGAGCGGGGCCTCGACCAGCTCGAGCTGATGGGCGTGAAGTACTACATGGCGGTCAGCTCCACCGCGGTCAGCCAGGCCGCAGCCAGCGATCGCCTCAACGAGGTGGCGGTGTCGGGGCCCTGGCACGTGTACCAGCTCGACCCCGAGCAGTCGCAGCTGGTGGTGGGCCTCGACGCGCAGCCGGTGGTCCTCGACGGCGTCGAGCCCACCCAGGACAGCTGGCTGGACCCCGCCGCGGCCTGGTTCCAGGACCCGGAGCGGTGGCAGGTGCCCTTCGCCCTCGACGGCCCCGACGACTGGGACCGGGTCACGCTCCCGCCGGTGGAGGAGACGGTCGGGGAGCCCACCGGCGACGGCACCACCCGCAGGTACGGCGACGTCGACCTGCCCGAGCTCCCGACCGAACCGGTCAGGGAGGCCCAGGTCAGCGACATCGTGATGGGCACCGACACCATCTCCTTCCGCGTCGACGAGCCCGGGACCCCGGTTCTGGTGAAGGCCTCGTACTTCCCGAACTGGGAGGCTGACGGGGCCGAGGGGCCCTGGCGGGTGTCGCCCAACCTCATGGTCGTGGTGCCGACCGAACAGGAGGTCACCCTCTCCTACGGGCGCACCGGGGTCGACTGGGCCGCCTACCTCCTCACGTTCCTCGGCCTGGTCGCGGCGGTCGCGCTGTGGCGGGCCGGTCCGATCCTCATCCCCGAGGGCTTCCTCGACCGTCGTCGACGCCAGCGCGCCGACGCCCAGGAGCAGGAGCGGCGTGACGTCGAAGCCCGGGCCCGGGCCGAGGAGTGGCTGCAGGCCCCCCCGCCCACCGAGCCTCCCGTCGCAGGCCCGGACTCACCGGACCCGTGAGGCAGCGGCTGCGCCGGTTCGCGTCGATCGGCCTCATCGCCACCCTGGTCGACGTGGCCGTGCTGGTCCTGCTGGCCCGGGGGGTGGGCCTGATCGTGGTGGTGGCCGACGCCGGCGCCCTGGTGGCCGCGGCTGCGGTCAGCTTCGCCCTCCACCGCCAGATCACCTTCGCCGGCGACCCCGCGGTCCGCTGGGTCCAGCACCCCCTGGCCTTCGTCCTGGCCGCCACCGCGGCCGGGGTGGTCGACGTGGCCGTGCTGCGGGCGCTGGTCGAGCTGACGGGATGGGAGACCGCGCCCGAGCTGGTGGCGGCCAAGCTGCCGGCCATCGCCGTCGCCTCGATCGTCAGGTTCCTGGCCTATCGGTGGGTGCTGTTCGGCCCGGTCCGGGCCGAGCTGTGCGAGCGGTCGCTTCGGCCGCCGGCCCCCGGCGGCCGGCGGCTGACGGTGGTCGTGCCCGCCTACCGAGAGGCCGACCGCATCAGCGCCACCATCGACCGCATCCGGGCTGATCTGACCCCCGTTGCCCCCGCCGGCGACCTCGAGGTCATCGTCGTGGACGACGGCTCCGGCGACGAGACCGCGGCCCGGGCGAGGGCTGGCGGTGCGGACAAGGTGCTCGTGCTGGTCCCCAACCGGGGCAAGGGCGCGGCGGTGCGGGCCGGCATGCTCGCCGCCGATGGCCGCACGGTGGCCTTCACCGACGCCGACCTGTCCTACCCGCCCCGCCAGATCGGCGACCTCCTGGTCGAGGTGGAGGCGGGCTGGGACCTGGTGGTGGGCAGCCGGGTCCACACCCAGACCGCCACCCTGGTCCGCGCCCGTCGGCTCCGGGAGCTGGGGGGCCGGGTCATCAACCTGTGCACCCATGCGGTGCTCCTCGGCGCCCACCGCGACACCCAGTGCGGGCTCAAGGCGATGCGCTCCGACGTGGCCCGCTCGCTGTTCACCCGCAGCCACATCGACGGCTTCGCCTTCGACGTGGAGCTGTTCCACCTGGCCGAGCGGGATGGCCTGTCGGTGAAGGAGGTGCCGGTCCAGGTGGCCAACGCCGAGCGGTCCAGCGTGCGGGTCGTGCAGGACGGCCTGGCCCTGGTGCGGGACCTGGCCCGCATCGTCCGCGGCGGTCGGGCCGGGTGGTACGACCAGGTCGACCCCACGGCCGTCCCGACGGCATCCGGAGCCGAACCGGGCAACGACTAGGGTCGATCCGCCATGGCCGACCTCGACGCGATCTTCAAGGCCTACGACATCCGGGGCACCGTCCCGGACCAGATCGACGCGGAGACGTGTCGGGACATCGGCGCCGCCTTCGCCCGCTACGCGTCGGACACCGAGGGCGCGACGCGCGTGCTGGTGGGCCGCGACATGCGCCCGTCCGGCGTCCAGTTCGGGGCCGCCTTCGCCGAGGGGGTCCAGAGCCAGGGCCTCGACGTCATCGACCTCGGCCTGTGCTCCACCGACCTCGTCTACTTCGCCTCGGGCCGCCACGACGCTCCCGGCGCCATGTTCACCGCCAGCCACAACCCGGCCCACTACAACGGCATCAAGTTCTGCCTGGCCGGGGCCAAGGCGGTGGGCCAGTACACCGGGCTCGACCGCATCAAGGCCATGGCCGCCGCCGGCGTCCCGGACCACCCGGGCGAGCCGGGCCGGTTCTCCACCCTCGACGCTCTCGACGCCTTCGCCGACCACGTCCGCTCCTTCATCGACGTCGGAGCCCTGGCCCCCTTGAAGGTCGTGGCCGACACCGCCAACGGCATGGGTGGCCTGGTCGTCCCGGCCGTCTTCGACCAGCTGCCCTGCGACCTCGAAGTGATGTACGGCGAGCTGGACGGCTCGTTCCCCAACCACCCGGCCGACCCCATCCAGGTCGAGCACCAGGCCGACCTCCGGGCCCGCGTGGTCGAGGTCGGCGCGGATGTGGGGCTGGCCTTCGACGGCGACGCCGACCGCGTCTTCGTGGTGGACGAGCAGGGCGAGCCCATCTCCGGGTCCACGACCACCGCCATGGTCGCGGCCGGCGTGCTGGAGAAGGAGCCGGGGGCGACCATCCTCCACAACCTGATCTGCTCCAAGTCGGTGGCCGAGATCGTCACCGAGAAGGGTGGCACCCCCGTCCGGACCCGGGTCGGCCACTCGATCATCAAGGCGGTCATGGCCGAGACCGGTGCCACCTTCGGCGGGGAGCACTCGGCCCACTACTACTTCCGCGACAACTGGCGGGCCGACAGCGGGCTCATCGCCGCGCTCCACGTGTTGGAGCAGCGCAGCAAGGCCGGCGTGCCGCTGTCGGAGATGCGCAAGCCCTTCGAGCGCTACATCGCCTCCGGGGAGATCAACACCGAGGTCCCCGATCCCCTCGCCGTCATCGAGAAGGTGGCGGCGGCCTTCCCCGACGGCGACCAGGACCGCCTGGACGGCCTCACCGTCGACCTCGGCAGCTGGTGGTTCAACCTCCGGCCCTCCAACACCGAGCCCCTCCTCCGCCTCAACCTCGAGGCCCCCACCCGCGCCGAGTGCGACGCCCACGTCGCCGAGGTCCGGGACCTGTTCACCGGGCCGGCACCTGCTGGCTCCCCGACCACGGAGTGACCCCATGGCCCTCGACGCCCAGCTTCTCGACATCCTGGCCTGCCCCGACGACAAGGGCCCCCTCCTCTACTTCGAGGACGAGGCCTGCCTCTACAACCCCCGTCTCCAGCGGCGCTACCGGATCGAGGACGACATCCCCGTGATGCTGGTCGACGAGGCCACCGACGTCGACGCCGGCGAGCACGACCGCCTGGTGGCCAAGGCCGAGGCCGAGAGCATCTCCCCGACGTTCGAGGCCTGAGCACGGTGGGCGACGCCAAGGAGTCCGGCACCAGCCCCACCCGTCGGGGCATCGACACCCTCGGGCTCCGCCGGGCCACCCTCGGCCTGGCCGACCAGGTGGCCGATGCGGTGGCGGTGGGCGAGGCGGTCGAGGGGCTCCCCTCGGGCGAGGACGTGGCCAACGTGCTCGTCTTGGGCATGGGCGCCTCGGGCGCGGTCGGCGACGTCCTCGACGCGGTGGGCGAGCTGTTCCTCCCCATCCCGGTGGTGGTGGCCAAGGGCTACGACGCCCCCAGCTTCGTCGGGGCCGACACGCTCGTCGTCGCCGTCTCCCACTCGGGCGACACCGAGGAGACCCTCGTGGCCGCGGAGGAGGCCCAGCAGGCCGGGGCCCGACTGCTGGTCGTCTCGTCCGGCGGCCGGCTGGCCGAGATGGCTGCGGAGTGGGGCGCTCCCATCGCGCCGGTGCCGACCGACCTGGTGTCCTCCCGGTCGGCCCTGGGCGCCATGGCCGTCCCGCCGCTGGTGTGCCTGGAGCGCATGGGCCTGTTCCCCGGCGCCCACGGCTGGATCCAGGCCGCCGTCGACCAGCTCCGCGCCCGCGCCCAAGAGCTCGAATCCGACCGCAGCCCAGCGGCCGCCCTGGCCCGCAAGCTGGGCCGATCCCTCCCCATCGTCTACAGCGCCGGCGCCGTGGGCCGGGTCGCAGCCCAGCGGTGGAAGACCCAGATCAACGAGAACGCCAAGACCCCGGCCTTCGCCAACGTCCTGCCCGAGGCCGGCCACAACGAGGTCGTGGGCTGGGGCCAGCACGGAGACCTCACCCGCCAGGTCTTCCAGATGGTGTTCCTCCGCCATGACGAGGAGCACCCCCAGCAGGCCCGTCGCTTCACCGCCCTGGAGTCCGTCCTCGACGAGGTCGTGGGCGGCATCCACACCGTCGAGGCGGCAGGGGAGGGGGCCCTGGCCCAGCTCCTCGACCTGGCCCTGGTGGGAGATGTCGTGAGCCTCGAGCTGGCCGCCCAGGAGGGCCTCGACCCCGGTCCCGAGCCGGTGCTGGCCGACATCGACCGCCTGGCCGCGGAGAGCTCGCGCCGATAGGGGCCCCGCCCGCCGCACGGAGCCGCTCGGGGGCCTAGGGAGCCGCGCCGGGAGATCGTCCAGTGGGCCTCGGCGAGGGGCTACGACGCCACCATCCACCAACGCTTCGGCGGGGCCCCCTGCTCCCTGTTCGATCAGATGCAGGCCGACCGGTCCTCCCGACCGGACGAGGTGACCCTCTCCTTCGCCGGCAACCCGAGCTACCTCGAGCCCTGCGTCGGCGAGGACGTGACCACCTCCTACCGGGACCAGATGAAGGTGGTGAAGGCGATCTGGACCGGCTCCGGCAGCGAGGTCACCTGGGGGGCGGCGCCGTTCATCCCCGACCCCGTGTCCGAGCCGGCCCAGGATGCCATGCGGTCCGAGTCCTACCGCCAGGACCCACTTCTGCCCCGGCCCCGGCCACGGGTTCGCTCCCTGCGACCACTACATGTCCGGCGCCCTGGCGCGACGCCCGGGCCCTCACCGAGGCCCTCGTCAGCTGAGTCGGGGCGGCGTCGCTGTCACAGGGGGTGCGTAGGGTCGAGCTCATGTCGAAGAAGCGCAAGAAGCCGAGCCGCCGCCCGACCGCGGGCTGGCGGGGACGGGGCCGTGGGGGAGGCGGTGAGGCGCAGCCCGCCCCTGACGCCGGGCCCTGGGCCGATGACCGCGGAGGGGCCCCGGGCTCCACCGGCCGTGGGTCCGGCCCCCAGCGCGGGCCGGCCCCTGGTGGTGGTACCCGCAGCGCCGACCCGTCGAGTCGAGCCACACAGGTCCTGACCCTGGTGGCCGCCGGGAGGCGGGGATTGAGCCGTGACCAGGCTCGGTCTGTCCTCGAGGAGATCGCCCTGCGCACCGTCGTGGACGCGGCCCGGCCGCTGATCGAGGACCTCGTGACCGCGGCCTGGGCGAACGGCTGGCAGCCGACCGAGCTGGTGTGGCACACCCGCCGGGTGGCCACCGCAGCGGCCGAGGAGCTGATGGTGGCCGGCGTGCGCGCCGACGCCGCGAGGGTCCGGGCGGCCGACGTCCACCCGCTCTGGGCTGCGCAGCTGGCCGAGCTGGGTGCCACTCCCCCTGAGCAGTCGGGTCACCTGGATCCGGGTTGGTTGCGGGCCGCCGCCGACGACTCGGCCGATCCCGTCGGTGCCCTGTGTGACCTGCTGGCGGCCACGGGCATGCTGCCGCCCCTCCAGGTGCTGCTGCCGGTGCCCGGTCGACCCGACATCGCCCTCGACGCAGTCGGGTCCGACCTCGACACCACGCCGGAGGGCATCGACCCCAAGGTCCTGGCCAAGGTGCGGGCGCTGCTGGCCAAGGCCGAGGCCACCACCTTCGAGGCCGAGGCCCAGGCGTTCACGGCCAAGGCTCACGACCTCATGACCCGCCACTCCCTGGAGCACGCGGTGGTGAGCCGGTCGGCGGGCGGGGCCCGGGTCCGGCCCCTGGCCCGCCGGCTGCTCATCGACGATCCCTATGCCGACGCCAAGGGCCTCCTGGTGCAGATCCTGGCCCAGGCCAGTCGGTGCCGGGCGGTCTCGCACCAGGGCCTGCAGATGTCGACCGTCGTCGGCTTCGAGTCCGACGTGGCCGCCACCGAGGTGCTGTTCACCTCTCTCCTGGTCCAGGCCCAGACTGCGCTCCAGGAGCTGGCGCGCTCCTCCCGCGCCGGCTCGCGCGAACGCAGCCGGGGGTTCCGCGCGTCGTTCCTGCGGGGCTTCGCCCACCGGATCGGGGAGCGGCTCGAAGCCGCCGGGCGCGACACGGTGGCCGACCTCGACCGGGAGAGCGGGGGCGCGCTGGTGCCGGTGCTGGTCGAGCGCGAGGCCGAGGTCGAGGACCACCTGTCCCAGCTGTTCCCCCGCATGGTCACCCGCCAGGGCGCCGCGCCCACCGATGCCCTCGGCTACCGGGCCGGCACCGCGGCGGCCGAGCGGGCCGACCTGCCCTGGGCCCAGGTCGCAAGGGGCTGAGCGCAGCGGGCGACGCCGTGCCACATCCAACGATGCGATGTCGGGGGATGTGGCGGATCGTTGGACCTCTGGTCCTGGCCCTGACGGGTGACGACCGGTCTGGTCGGCTGCCAGCCATCCCGTCCCCGCGTCATCGTCTACGGCGACTCGCTGGTGTTCGAGTCCCAGACGGAGATCCGCCAGTGGGCCGCGACCCGAGGCGACGACGCGGTGATCAGGGCCCACTTCGGCGGAGCCCCCTGCTCGTTCTTCGACCAGATGCAGGCGGACCGGGCCACCCGGCCCGCCGCGGTCATCATCACCTTCTTGCAGAGCAGCTCGTACTTCGAGCCCTGCGTGGGAGCGGGCGACACCTCGTCCTACCGGAACCAGATGAAGGTGGTGAAGGCGATCTGGACCGGCTCGGGCACCGGGGTCACCTGGGCCGCGACCCCGGCCACCACCGCGGCGTCGGCCGAGGTCGCCGAGGACGCCATGCGGTCTGAGTCCTACCGCCAGGGCCTCGTGGTGCTCGACGGCGGCAAGTACGTGACGCCGGGCCGGGTGTGGTCGTACACCCAGCCGTGCATGGCCGGTGAGCGCTGCGTCGGCCACCAGATCAACCCGTCGGTGCCTCCCGGTCGCAACATCGTGCGGGCCAACGACAGGGTCCACTTCTGCCCGGGATCGCTGCACGGCTTCGATCGCTGCGGCTACGACATGTCGGGGGATGGCGCTTCGCCCGGGCCATCACCGAGGGCCTCACCAGCAGCTCTCGATCGGTCGCCCCACCGGTCCCGCCCGCAGGCCAGGCTCCGACCGAGCCCGCGGGTCCGTCCCAGCCCGTCGCGCCGCCGGCTCCCATCGTCCCGTCGGCGCCGGTCGAGCCCGGCGCCCCCCCGGTCCCGACCTCTCAGGTGGAGGCCACCTCGTAGCCCAGGGCCAGGGCCACCGGGATCTGGCGGGGGTCGAAGGTCACGAACCGGACGGGCGGGGGCAGACGGTCCGCTGCCGCCAGGTGCAGGGCATCGACGGTGCGCAGAGGCTGGGCCCGGGCCAGCTCGGCCGCTCGGTCCAGGCACAGGGCATCGACCGGCACCACGTGGATCCGCTCCCAGTCGTCCCTCAGAGCGCGGCGGAGCCGGTCTCGGTCGGTGGCGCTCTCGGTCACCCGGTCCACCAGCGGCAGCGCCTCGGCCAGGGCCAGTGCCGACGCGCACCAGGTCGGGTCGTCGGCCATGGCCTCCAGGACCACGGCGCGGTGCGGCCCGGTCAGGTACCGGCCCAGCAGCGCGGTGGTGTCCAGGACGAGCGTCATGGCCGTTCCCGCGACGATCGGTACACGAAAACGTGTACCGATCGTCGCGAGAAGCCGGGGGGTGGGGGGGCGGAGGTCATGAGCGGACCTCGCCCACGATGCGGTCCAACCGCGTGCCGGGCCAGGGGTCGAGGCGGACGTCGGGCGGGGGCCGGTCCGGACGCCGGGCCGGGACCACCAGGCCCCTGGCGGCCAGCTCCTCGAGGGTGGGGGCGTCGTCGCCGGGGTCGAGCGGGCCCAGCTGGGCCACCGGCCGTCCGCCGGAGGTGACCACGATGCGCTCGCCGCCCTCGGCCCGTCGCAGGTAGGCGGCCGCGTTGGCCCGAAGGGTGCGGACGGCCACCGACTCGGTCACGGGCCTGACGATAGCTGCTGTGTACACAAGTGGACACGCACCCTGGTGGCACGGCGGGCGGCCGGTGGGGCAGTGTCCCGGCATGAACTTCGCCTTCAGTGACGAGCAGGAGGAGCTGCGCAAGGTCGTGCGCCAGTTCCTGGAGAACAAGTCCTCCGAGACCGCGGTGCGGGAGCAGATGGACACCGAGGACGGGTTCGATCCCGCGGTGTGGAGCCAGATGGCCGAGCAGCTGGGCCTCCAGGGCCTGGCCATCCCCGAGGAGTACGGCGGCTCGGGGTACGGCTACATCGAGCTCATCGTGATCTTCGAGGAGATGGGTCGCTCCCTGCTGTGCGCCCCCTACTTCTCGACGGTGGCCCTGGCCGCCAACGCCCTGCTCCACTCCGGCGATGATGCGGCCAAGGAGGCCCACCTGCCCGGCATCGCCTCGGGCGAGACCATCGCCACGGTCGCCTTCACCGAGGCCAACGGCAAGTGGGACGAGTCCGGCATCACCGCCACCGCCACCAAGGACGGCGACGGGTACACGATCTCGGGCGAGAAGATGTTCGTCCTCGACGGCCACACCGCCAACCTGATCATCGTGGCGGCCACGACCGACGCCGGGACCAGCCTGTTCACCGTCGCCGGTGCCGCCGACGGGCTCACCCGCGAGGCGCTGCCCACCATGGACCAGACCCGCAAGCAGGCTCGGCTGACCTTCGACGGCACCGCGGCCACGCTGCTGGGCACCGACGGCGAGGGCTGGGCCGTGATGGAACGAGTCCTCGACCTGGCCGCGGTGGCTCTGGCCGCCGAGCAGGTCGGCGGAGGCCAGCTCGTCCTCGACATGTCCGTCCAGTACGCCAAGGACCGGGTGCAGTTCGGCCGGCCCATCGGCTCGTTCCAGGCCATCAAGCACAAGTGCGCCGACATGCTGCTCGAGGTCGAGTCGGCCAAGTCCGCCGCCTACTACGCCGGCTGGTGCGCCTCGGAGCTCAACGACGAGTTGCCGTCGGTGGCCTCGCTGGCCAAGGCCTACTGCTCAGAGGCCTACTTCCACGCCGCGGCCGAGAACATCCAGATCCACGGCGGCATCGGCTTCACCTGGGAGCACCCGGCCCACCTGTACTTCAAGCGGGCCAAGTCCTCCGAGCTCCTCTTCGGCGACCCGACCTACCACCGCGAGCTGCTGGCCCAGCGCATCGGCCTCTGATCGCGGCGGCGTCAGGGGGACGCCTGTGGGCCGGGGCGGCGCATGGCGCCGGCCGGGCTGGCGACGAAGCCAAGGGAGTCGTAGAGGTCGGTTCCGTCGGCAGTGGCGTTGAGGGTGGTCGACTCCACGCCCGCGGCATCGAGCTCGGCCACCAGAGCCGTCATTGCGGCGCGGGCGCAGCCCCGACGTTGCCAGGTCGGCTCGGTGGCCACCGACCCGATGTGGGCGGTGCGGCCGTTCTCCCGACCGGGCGCCGGAGGGACCTCGCCGTGCACCGCCATGGCCGAGGCCACCGGTCGCCCCCGGTCGTCGTCGACCACCACCGCTCGCCACCGGCCCGTCCCCAGCCCGTCGGCTGCACGCGAGAGGAACGGGGCCACCCACGCAGGGCGGCCCCCCAGGCCGTCGCCGATGAACATCAGCTCGCGCAGTCGGGCCAGCGCGGGACCGTCTGACGGAGTCGCGGCGCGCCCGGCCAGGCCCTTGGCCATCGGCGCCGGAGGTGGGGGAGCGGTGGCCGCGACCATGGTGAGCGATCCGCCGCCGTCCCGTCCCACCTCGGTGAACCCGAGCGACCGGTACAGACCGGTGGCGACCGGGTTGACGGCGTCGGCCACGCTCAGGCTGACCCGGTCGTGGCCGTGGACCGCAGCCAGGTCGAGGATCCCGGCCACCAGCGCTCGCCCGAGCCCCCGGCCCTGCTGGGCGTCGATCACCGCCACGGTCAGCTCCGGCGTGCGGTCGTCGACGAACCCGTAGCCCGGTCGCCCTGGGTCCATGAGCCGGACCCACCCCGCCCCGACCGGGGCACCGTCGATCCAGGCCACCAGGCCCAGGTCACCGGGCCGACCCCATGCCTCGAGGTAGCGGGCCACGTGATCGTCGTCGATCCCGGCGGGGGGCACGGGGGTGCCGGGCGGGAACGCGGCCAGGTGCAGGACCTCTCGTAGGAAGCCGAGGTCCTCCCCGGTCGCAGCCCGCAGCATCCTCGTCCTCCTCCGACCTCGGGATGCGGCCATCCTCAGCCGCGGGCACAGCGTCCCACAGCACCGACGGCGTTCAGCCAGGACTTCCCGGGCCCGAGGGACCTCGCCCCCTCCGCTGGGGACGAGCGCGCTCCCAGTTGGCATCATCGGTGCGTGATCGTCGTGCTCCTCGCCGTGGTGGCCCTCGTGCTGGTGGTGGCCATCGCCCTCTACGCCGTCGGTCGCGAGGTCGTGTTGCTGGAGGGGCGGGTGGCGCCGGCGGTGTTCGAGCTGGAGGAGGCCATCCCGTTCATCGTCGATCGGCTCCCGGACAACGTGACCGCTCGGGTCAGCCTGGCTGACGTCCGCTGGGTGCTGGTGACCGATGCCGACGTGCTGGAGGAGGCCACGACCGACGCCGTGGCCCTCGGCGACGAGGACGAGGTGCTCGATGAGGACGGCGCCGTGGGACGGGTGCTGGAGCGCGCCTCCGACGAGCGCCCGGAGCTGGCCGATGAGGACGTGGTGGCCATCCTCGACGCCCGCCTGGAGTACCTCCGGGCCATCGGAGCCATCGGCACCGAGGCCGAGCCACCGGGCGGGACCTGAGTGGCGGCCCGCCCCTTCGGTGACCACCGGGCCCGGAACTAGGATCACCGCCCATGGAGCGCCCCACCCGTTTCGAGGACAGCCGCTGGGTCGGCGACAAGCGTGATCAGCGGGTCCACGACCTGGACCACTGCGACGAGGATGCCGTCAACGAGCTGATGGAGGCCCGGACCTACCTGAGCTTCGGCCCCGACACCCTCGCCGAAGCCCGCAACCGCGGGTACCGGCTGTGCCGCTGCCCCGGCGCGGTGGCTGCGCAGCGGGCCGCCACCGACCTCGACGCTGACGCCTAGTGGCCCTCGCCCCCGGGCTCGCACCGGCACGGGTGCCCTAGGTGCCCGTCGACGAGCACCCGGTCCGGTCCGGGGACCTCACCCTCGTCGGCCACCTGGCCCGGCCCCGGGCCCGCAGCAGCACCGGCCGCCCTGGCCTGGTGCTGGTCCACAGCCTCCCGCCGGCCACCGCAGGGGCGGCCGATGCCGGGAAGGACCTGCCCGAGCTGGCCGACCGGATCGCCACCTCCCTCGGGTGGGTGGTGCTGGCCCTCCGCCTTCGCGGCGCCGGCGGCTCCGACGGGGACTTCTCACTGGGCGGCTGGCAGGACGACATCGCCGCCGGCCTGGCCGCCCTGCGGGAGGTGCACGACGTCGACGGCACCTGGCTGACCGGGTTCGGCACCGGTGGCGGCCTGGCCATCTGCGCCGGTGCCCTCGATCCCGGGGTGGTCGGTGTGGCCGCCCTGGCGGCGCCGGCCGACTTCGACGACTGGGCCGGTCACCCGCGTCGCCTGCTCCAGCACAGCCGGGAGATCGGGATCATCTCCACGCCGGGGTTCCCGCCCCAGCCCGAGCGGTGGGCCAGGGATCTGCGCGACATCCGCCCCGTGGCCGCGGCGCCGGCCCTGGCGCCCCGTCCGCTGCTGATGGTCCACGGGCTCGACGACGAGGCCGTGCCCCACTTCGACGCCCGGGTGGTGGCCGATGCCCACGGCTCGGCCGAGCTGCGCATCGTCGGCGGTGCGGGCCACCAGCTGCGCCACGACCCCCGGGCCATCGCCGTGCTGCTGGGCTGGCTCGACCGCCAGGCCCACACCTAGCCGCTACCAGCTGCCGCCACCCCCGCCGCCGCCTCCGCCGCCGGAGCCACCTCCGCCGCCGCCCGAGCTGGAGGGGGCCGTGTGGCTCGAGCTGAAGTCGGAGGAGTGCACCGACGGGGCCATGACGCTGTGGATGTGGTCGACCTCGACCGGTGGCACCCCAGCCACCTCCAGGGCCCGCCCCCACGCCCGGGCCTCACCCAGGGCGACGGCCCAGGCCGAGTACTCGCGGAGCAGCCCGTTCCGCCACGCCCACTCGACGTGCTGGGCCTCGCTCTCGTGGAGGAAGCGGCGGAACGACTCGGTTCGCAGCCAGATGGCCGAGCCGGTGACGCTCAGGCTCGGCACCAGCCGGCTGTACAGCGCGAGGCTGAGCACGCCGACGACGAAGGCCGTCACCCCCACGCCCGCCGCTGCGGTCTGCAGCCCGACCAGGAACCCCACCGCGAACAGGAGCGACAGCCCGAGGCCCAGGCCGAGGCCGAGGCCCAGGCCCAGGGCGAGGTTGCCGCCGGCCGAGCCGGAGGGGGCACCGTGGCGGAAGGTGCCCGAGCTGGATGACCACGAGCGGATGATCCCTGCGGCGCTGCTCCACGCCGCCGCGAAGCTGGCGTCGAACGAACCGAGGGCGACCGAGGGGCGCGAGCCCATGGCCCGGGTGAGCACCGCCGCGGTCTCAGGATCGGCCTCCGCCGCTCGAGGACCGGGCTGCATGTGGACCGTCCCGCCGGCGGTGGCGAAGGTGACGATGTCGTGGGCGGCCTGGCTGGAGAACCAGGCGCCGATGGTGTCGGAGTCGATCCGCTCCCGCCGCACCACCGCCGCCTGCCAGGGCTCGACCCCCGGCGGCGGGGTGAAGTCGAGCCCGGCCAGGTCGGCCATGTCGGCGTCGGCCACCATCGTGGTCGCCCCGGTCGTCGTCGCCCCCGTCGTGGAGCCGCCGTCGGGTGTGGTCGACAGGAAGCCGAACACGTCGTCGCCCGACGATGCGAAGGCGGCGGAGGTGGCACCGCCCGCGGCGACCTCGTTGCGGCCCTTCTGGCGGGACCGGGCGAACACAAGGAGAGCGATGAGGGAACCGAGCGCGGCCACGATCGCGGCCCATCGGGGCCCGAGGTCGGGGTCGCGGGCGACGAAGGGGGGCAGCGTCGAGCCGGCCGCGGCCGAGCTCACCTCGTCGACCACGGGCGGGCCGCCCCCGTCCGGCGGGGCAGGGGGGTCGAGCACGGTGCCCTCGATGGTCACCGCCTCCCCGGCGTCCAGGCGGTCGACCTGGGTGCGGTAGCCGCCATCGGCCCCGTCGGCGAGCGGGCAGCGGGCGGTGGACCCGGATGGTCCGACGAAGCAGCGGGGATCGTCCAGCACGGTGCCCGCCAGGGTGACCCGGACGTTCTCGATCGGCACCGGCCAGCTGTCGCCGATGGCATCGAGGGCGAAGCGGTCGTCCTGGACGATCTCGGGGAGGACGTAGGTGATCACGTAGCGATGGCGGCCCCGTACCACCGTGTCGGGATCACCGATGCGGATCCTGATGTCGCCCCCCTGCCGGCTGGCCAGCGTCCCGTCCGGCGCATCCGGGGACCAGACCCGGATCTGTTCGGGGACGCCGGCATCGGTCGGGATGTCGCGGAAGATCCCGTGCTTGTCGAGTGCGAACCCGAAGTCCCAGTCGATCACCTCCCGGATGGAGACCGTCCGGTCGGGGTTCACCGTTGCGACCACCTCGTAGGACGTGATGCGCTCGGTCCCGGCCGCGGGGCCGATGAGGCCGAAGCCGGCCAGCCCCGCCAGCAGGGCCACGACGAGCCCGACGAGGATGTGGCGCCCGTTCATCTTGTGGTGCACCCCTCGACCTCCGTCCTCCGGCCGCCCGTGGCCGATCCGTGCTCGTCGTCAGCCGGCGGCTCGCGCCTGGGCCTTCTGCTCTCGCTTCCACGCCCGTACCCGGTCGAACGCGTCGCGCGAGTCGATGTCGGCGACCGAGAGTCGGCTGCCGTCGGCGTAGCCGCCCGCCGCCGCCTCCCACCCGTCGGGTCGGACCGCGAACCGCTTGGCCAGGACGGCCACGAAGATCCGCGACTTCTCCTCGCCGAACCCGGGCAGGGCCTGCAGACGGGCCAGCAGGTCGGCGCCGCCGGCCGCTCCCTCCCAGACGTCTGCGGCCCGGCCACCGTGGTGCTCCTCCAGGGCGACGCAGAGGGCCTGGGCCCTCTCGGCCATGCTCTTGGGGAAGCGGTGCAGCGCCGGCCGCTCGATGAAGTGGGCCAGCAGGTCCTCGGGGTCCGCCGACGCGATGGCGGCGGCATCGAGGCCCCCCATCCGCTGGGTCAGCAGGTGGGGGCCTAGGAACGCCTTCTCCATCGGGATCTGCTGGTCGAGCATCATCCCCAGCAGCAGGGCGAGCGGGTCAGCGACCAGGAGCGAGTCGGCCTGGTCGTCGCCGGTCACGGGAAAGACGGCGGCGGGCACGGGTCCACCGTACCGGTCGCCATCGGGCGCCGCGGGCGGTGCCGGGCCCGGCACAGCGTCGCCTACGGTCGCGCCGATGCCTGCCGCTCGACCCGCTCGGCGCCCTCTCGCACGGCTGCTCGCCCTCGCGGTGGTCCTCGCGCTGGTGGCCGCCGCCTGCTCGGGCGACGAGGGGGCCACCTCCACCCCGAGGGAGGAGCCCCTCGAGGTGCTCTCGGGGCGGACCGAGGTGACCACGGCCGACCTTGGCCCGTTCGCGGTCGACACCGACGGCATGGCCGGCCCCGGCACGCCGCTGGGCGGCGGGCTGCAGGTGCCCGACGGCTCGCTCCTGTTGGGCGTGCCCTTCCCGGACCTCGTCGGGAAGGGGTACCGCGCCCTGCTGCTCGTCACTGGTGACCCGGTGGCGGTGTTCAGCGCGGTGGCCGAGCAGGCCGGTGGGCTGGGCATGGAAGGCGACGGCGGCTGCCTGACCGTGCCCGAGGGCCTGGGCTGCTCGGGTCGCTTCGTCGACGGTGCCGACGGCGAGAGCCTGACCGTGTCGGCCCTGCGCCGGGTGGGACCGGCCGGGATCACGTCGGGCCTGGCCGTCGTGTACCAGCCGCCGGGAAGCCAGGACCCCGGCGCGCAACCACCGCTCCCGCCGACGCCCACCGACGCGGTCTTCCCGGTGCCGTTGCCCGAGGGCCCCATCGAGGGCCCGGACCAGGCCGACGTGGTGGCGGCGGTGCGCGACACCGAGGGTCCGCCCCGACCCCTCGAGGTCGGGAGCCGCGTGGTGGGCTTGCCCGGGCCCTGCACCTGCGACGGTCCCGGGTGGTCGTTCGTGGTGGAGCTGGACGGGGTCGAACGGGATGTGGTGGCCGCCTACGCCCGTCAGTTCACCGATCTGGGGGAGCCCCCCGACATCTCCGAGCGGCTGGCCGACGAGCTCACCATCCTCGGGGTGAGGGTCGGCTCCGGCAGCCCGGTGGCCGAGGTCCGTGCCGTGCTCCCCGACTCGGGTCCGGCGTACGCGATCGTGAGCTACGTCGGCGAGTAGGTCAGCGGGTCCAGGGCGGCGGGACGTCCGGGTCGATGCCGTGGCGGGCCAGCGCCTTGTCGACCTCGCCAGGGTCGATCGCGCCCGCTCGGGCCAGGCTCGACAGCACCGTCACCGTCACGTGGCCGGCGTCGGTCTCGAAGAACCGGCGCAGGGCCTCCCGGGTGTCGGACCGGCCGTAGCCGTCGGTGCCCAGTGAGGGGTAGGGGCGGGGGACCCAGCGGGCGATCTGGTCGGGGACGGCGGCCATGAAGTCGGTGACCGCCACCACCGGGGCGGTCCCCTCGCCCAGCAGCTCGGTCACCCGGGGGAGGCGGGGGGTCCGATCAGGGTGGAGCCGGTTCTCCCGCTCGGTGGCCAGGGCCTCCTCGCGCAGCTGCTTGTAGCCCGGCGCGCTCCAGAGGTCGACCCCGATGCCGTGGTGCTCGGCCAGCTCCTCCTGCGCAGCGCGAGCGGCGAGGTGAGCGGTGCCGGAGAACAGGATCGACGCGCGGACCTCGGTCCCCTCGAGGGGGCCGGCCCACCGGTAGAGCCCCTCGACGATGCCCTCGGCCGCGCCCTCGGGCATCTCGGGCATCGGGTGGTTCTCGTTGTAGAGGGTCAGGTAGTAGAAGACGTCCTCGGGTTCGGAGCCGTACATGTGCTCGATGCCGTGGCGGACCAGGGTGGCCACCTCGTAGGCGAAGGCCGGGTCGTAGGCCCGACAGGCCGGCACCGTCGAGGCCAGGACCAGGCTGTGGCCGTCCTGGTGCTGGAGCCCCTCGCCGGTGAGGGTCGTCCGCCCGGCGGTGGCCCCCATGAGGAAGCCCCGGGCCCGGGCGTCGGACGCCTGCCAGATGAGGTCACCGACCCGTTGGAAGCCGAACATCGAGTAGAAGATGAAGAAGGGCACCATGGGCACGCCCCGGGTGGCGTAGGACGTGGCCGCCGCCGTCCACGAGGCCAGCGACCCGGCCTCGGTGATGCCCTCCTCGAGGAGCTGGCCGTCCTTGGCCTCGGTGTAGGACAGCAGCAGCGAGTGGTCCACCGGCTCGTACTTCTGGCCCTGCGAGGCGTAGATGCCGAACTCCTTGAACAGCGAGTCCATGCCGAAGGTGCGGGCCTCGTCCGGGATGATCGGCACGATGCGGCGGCCGAACCCCTCGGCGCGGGCCAACACCCGGAGCAGCCGGGTGAAGGCGGTGGTGGTGCTGGCCTCTTGGGTGCCCGACCCGGCGAGGAGCTCGTCGAAGGCCTCGGCGGGCGGCAGCTCCAGCTCTCGCCGGGTGCGCACCACGCGGGAGGGGAGCGGTCCGCCCAGGGCCTCCCGTCGCTCCATCAGGTAGGTGTGGGCCGGGCTGCCCTCGGGTGGCCGGTAGTAGGGCGGGTCGGCGTCGTCGGCCAGCGCTTCCTCGGGGATCTCCTCCTGGAGGTGCAGCCGCTCCCGCAGCGTCCGCAGCTGGGTCATGGTCATCTTCTTGATCTGGTGGGTGGCGTTGCGGGCCTCCACCCCCTCGCCCAGGGTCCAGCCCTTGACCGTCTTGGCCAGGATCACCGTGGGGGCGCCCCGCTGCTCGGTCGCGGCCCGGTAGGCGGCGTAGAGCTTGTGGTAGTCGTGGCCCCCTCGGGGGAGGGCCTTGAGCTCCTCGTCGGAGAAGTCCTCGACCATGGCCCGCAGCCGAGGGTCGGGACCGAAGAAGTGATCCCGGATGTGCGCGCCGTCGGCGGTCGCGTAGCGCTGGAAGTCGCCGTCGACGGTGCTGTTCATCTTGTCGAGGAGGACGCCGTCGACGTCGCGGGCCAGCAGGTCGTCCCACCTCGAGCCCCAGATCACCTTGATGACGTTCCACCCCGCGCCCCGGAACACGGCCTCCAGCTCCTGGATGATCTTGCCGTTGCCCCGGACGGGTCCGTCCAGGCGCTGGAGGTTGCAGTTCACCACCCAGGTCAGGTTGTCGAGCTGCTCCCGGGCGGCCAAGGCGATGGATCCGAGGGACTCGGGCTCGTCGGTCTCGCCGTCGCCGAGGAAGCACCACACCCGGCTGGCGTCGGTGGCGTCGATCTGGCGGGCGTGCAGGTAGCGGTTGAACCGGGCCTGGTAGATCGACGAGATGGGCGCCAGGCCCATCGAGACGGTCGGGTACTCCCAGAAGTCGGGCATCAGGCGGGGGTGGGGGTAGCTCGACAGGCCCCGACCGTCGATCTCTCGGCGGAAGCCGTCGAGGTCCTCCTCGTCGAGGCGCCCCTCCAGGAAGGCTCGGGCGTAGATGCCGGGCGAGGCGTGGCCCTGGATGTGGACGGCGTCGCCGGGCTGGCCCGCGTCCTTCCCCCGCCAGAAGTGGTTGAAGCCCACCTCGTAGAGGGCGGCGGAGCTGGCGAAGGTGGCCAGGTGGCCGCCGATGCCCTCGGCCGCCTTGTTGGCCTTGATCACCATCACCGCCGCGTTCCACCGGATGAAGGCCCGGATGCGGCGCTCCAGGTCGTCGTCGCCGGGGAACCAGTACTCCTGGTCCTGGGCGTGGCGGGAGATCGTGTTGATGTAGGGGCTGCGCACTCGAGCCGGGATCCCGAACTGGAGCTCGTGGCTGCGCTCCAGCAGCTTCTGCATCAGGAACTCGGCGCGGGTCCGGCCCCGGACGCTGGCGACGGCATCGAGGGACTCGACCCACTCCCGCGTCTCCTCAGGGTCGGCATCGAGGAGCTGATCGACGAAGTCGTCGTGGATGCTCACGTTCCGGTCCTCCAGGGTTGGTCCGCGTCCCACTCTCGCATCGGTCGTCGCCGTTCGCACCCGCGCCGTGTGAACGCTGCGTGTCCGGGAGCCGGCCTCGTCCGCCGTCCGAGCGCCGGTCTGCGATGCTCGCCCGATGACCACGGTCGTCTACACCGACGGAGCCTGCTCCGGGAACCCGGGCCCTGGGGGCTGGGGCTGGGCCGTGCCCGGCGGTGCGTGGGGCAGGGGCCACGACCCCGACACCACCAACCAGCGCATGGAGCTGCGCGCCGTGCTGGAGGCGACCCGCAGCCTCGACGGCGAGCTCGACGTGGTGACCGACTCCACCTACGTGGCCAACTGCTTCCGCGACGGCTGGTGGCGGGGCTGGGAGAAGCGGGGCTGGCGCAACTCCCAGAAGCAGCCCGTCGCCAACCAGGACCTGTGGAAGCCCCTCATCGAGGCCCACAAGGACGGACGCTTCGGCGTCCCCCGCTGGGTGAAGGGCCACTCCGGCGACGAGATGAACGACGTGGTGGACCGTCTGGCCGTGGCCTCCAGCCAACGGGGTGACGACGCCCGCGGCTCCGAGCCCCCCACCGAGGCCGACAGGGGTCCGGCCGATGCGCCCGCGGGGCGATCGTCGGCTCCGTCGGCCTCGGCGGCCCGGCTGGCCGACATGGACCCGGCGGAGCGTCGGGTCGAGCGGCGCCGCCGGGACGGGCGCATCCCGGTGGGCACGCTGTGCGTCACCGGCGGGCAGCGGTCCGTCCCCGAGGATCCTGACGCCGTGGCCGACCTGCGCCGCCGGCTGGCCGAGATGATGGCGGCCTATGCGCAGCTCCACGACGACCTCGTGGTGCTCACCGGGCTCCGCCCCGGTGCCGAGGCCCTCGCTGGCCAGGCCGCCCTCGACGCCGGGGTCGACTGGGTTGCCGTGCTGCCCTGGCCCGACCCCCAGGAGAACATGCGGTTCGCGGACCGAGAGGCGTTCCTGGCCCTGCGGGCCCAGGCCCCGTCCGAGGTCGTCCTGGAGAAGAAGGTGCCGGCCGAGCTGGCCGACCGGGCCAAGGCCCTCTCCCGTCGAGACGCCTGGCTGGCGTCGATCGCGGATGTCGCGCTCATCGCCTGGGACGGCTCGGACAAGGACGGTGGCGCGTTCTCACGCCGGGTCGAGAGGACGGTCGGTGACGACCTCATCGTCCTCTGGTGACCGGGCGCGGGAGCCGCGTCGCGGTCGGTCAGCCTGGCGGGTGCGGGCGGAGCAGCATGGTCTCGTCCTGATCCAGCGCCACGGCCCACGCCAGCATCTCCTCCGTCGTCGCGATGCCCATCCGCCGCCACAGGGGTTGGACTCAGCAGGTTGTCGGTCAGGCCACGCCGCTAGTGCTGCGTCAGGCAACGTCACAACGTCCGTAGCGTGACCCGGAGCCGGCGTTATACGGGGCACCTCCATGTGTTCTCCATGACCCCGGCAGGCTATGCCCGAGCCGTCAACACATGTTGACGGCTCGGGGCGAAGTAGGTACCGTTCGCAAGTGGTGGACATCGAGGCGAGCGCCCGCAAGCACGGTGTCACCGACGACGACATGCTCCATGCACTGCGCAACCACTGGCAAGCGTTCGAAACGAACGACCGGCCGTCACGATGTACATCGGTCCGGCCATGAACGCAGAGCCGCTCGAGGTCGGTGTCGTCGACGATGAGAAGGGGGCAGCAGTGATCCACGCCATGCCGGCACGACCCAAGTTCCTCGAAGGTTGGTGGACGCCGTGACCAAGACCCGAGCAGAAAGGAGCGCCGCTCTCGAAGCCTGGGCGGACGCCGTCGACCCTGCAGACCTCCGATCCGCCGACACCGACTCACTCCGACACATCGCGCAGCTCGCCCAGCAGCGCGACGACGTCGATGCCGAACTCGTCCAGACCGTGCAAGCCGCCCGAGCGGCCCACCGATCATGGTCGGAGATCGGCGTCATGCTCGGTGTGTCCAAGCAGGCAGCCCAACGCAAGTACGGCGCCAAGGCCCCAGCCTGACTACCGCTCACAGCCTGCTCCCGGCGTTTGCGGACACGGATCCAATCGACGCCCGGGCACGACAGGGCTGCTCTCTGCCTCACGGGCGGGGCGCCCCATGGGTGCCGTTGGCGGACGGGCACACGTTGCCTGACGCGGCACTAGCCAGGCCGTCGGAGCTCGGGCCGGCGCGACGATGGAGGGGCATGGAGCCCGTTCCTGACCTGACCGACACCCCGATCCACCTCGGCCTCGGGCCGACGGCCCTCCCGGTGGAGGACTTCGCCTGGGATCCGGAAGCACTGGCCCGCTACGAGCAGCGGTTCGCCTCCGACGGCGACGAGGGTCGGCTGGTGACCATGTTCGACGTCGCTGCCGACTGGGACGCGTGGGAGCGCCACCCGGCGGGAGACGAGGTCGTGGTGGTCGTGGCCGGTCGGTTCCGGATGATCCAGGAGATCGACGGCGAGGAGCGGCCAGTCGAGGTGGGGGCTGGCGGCTACGTGATCAACGGGCCTGGGGTGTGGCACACCGTCGATGTCCTCGAGCCGGGCCGGGCCCTGTTCATCACCCCCGGTCGGGGCACCGGCCACAAGCCCCGCTGAGGTCGTGCGTCGGGGCTGGCACGAGCCAGGGTCCCCGACCTGGGAGGATGTGACGATGATCACTCCTTCGCGACGCGTCCTCGGCACCCTGGCCGCCGTCCTCGCCCTGGGCGCCTTCGCCGCGTGCAGCAGCGACGACGACTCCGACAGCTCCTCGGACACCACCGAGGCGACGACCGCAGCCGATGGTGGGGGCGACACGACTGCGGCGCCGGAGTCCTCGGACACGACTGCGGCCGATGTCGGCGGTGACGCGGGGGCGGGCGCGGTGGCCATGGTCGACATCGCCTACGACCCGGGTTCCCTCACCGTCCCGGCCGGCACCGAGGTGACCTGGACCAACGAGGACGGCGTGAACCACACCGCCACCGCCGACGACGGCACGTTCGGATCAGACACCTTCGGCCAGGGTGAGTCGTTCTCCTTCGCCTTCGACGAGGCCGGCACCTACTCGTACTTCTGCGAGATCCACTCGTCGATGTCCGGCGAGATCGTCGTCGAGTAGCGGCCCTCAGGGTCGCTGCTCGGGGTCCCGGCGGGACCGGTCGGACCGCACGACCTGGAGCGGGTTGGCCGTCAACAGGTAGGAGAGGCCGACGCCCACCATGGTCACCACCACCGCGGCCCGGAGGAGCGACGAGAGCGGGAGGGCGAGGAGGACCAGCGCCAGCCCGACGAGGGCGACGAAGACGTTGGTGCGCTCGGACTGCTGCGGGCTCATGCGGTCTGCCTCGGTGTCGTGATCAGGGTCCATCATCGGGGTCCAGCGATGGCCCGTCACGGGGGAGGACTCCCCCAATGGCGTGCCCGGATAGGTCAGATCCTGCGGCGTTCTCCTCGGCTGCGCCTCGGAGGGCAACGACGCGGTGCTGGTCCGCTCTTGCCGCCTCCTCCGTCGGCGACGGGCCGCTCGGGCCCCGGGCTCGCCTACCGGCTCACCCTCTGGAGGCAGGTGGGGCTGCCCCTCCCATCGGCCCCATCGGCAGCCGTGGCTCGCTCCTGAGCGGATTCTCCGGGGTCACCTTTCGGCGGCGATCCGGGGCCGGCGAGGTGGCATGCTCGGACGGTGTCCCCACCGACTGCTTGTGCCCGCGTCGGGGTCGACACCGGTGGCACGTTCACCGACGTGGTCGGGGCTGACGGCACCGTGGTCAAGGTCCCCTCCACGCCTGACGATCCCGGGCGGGCCGTGCGCGAGGGCGTCGATGCCCTGCCCGGTGAGGCGGGCCGACCAGGCGCCCTGCACCACGGCACCACCGTGGCCACCAACGCCCTCCTTGAGCGGCGCGGTGCTCGCGTCGTCCTGGTGACCACCGAGGGCTTCGCCGACGTGATCGAGATCGGCCGCCAGGACCGTCCCGCGCTGTACGACCCCTTCGCCGATCGGGCTGAGCCGCTGGTGGCCCGGTCCGACCGTCACGAGGTGCCGGGCCGCCTCGACGCCGACGGGACGGAGGTGGTGCCGGTCGATGTCGCCGCGGTCGACGGCCTGGACCTCGACGGCGCCGTCGCCGTCGCCGTGGCCCTCCTCCACGCAGACCTCGACCCGGTCCATGAGCAGCACGTGGCCGCCCGCCTCCGCGACAGCGGCCTCGATGTCACCTGCTCCCACGAGGTGTCGCCCGAGATGCGGGAGCTGGAGCGGACAGCGACGACGGTGGTCAACGCCTACCTCCGTCCCCCGTGTCGGAGCTACCTCCAGGGCCTGGCCGACGTGGCCGACGAGGTGCTGGTGATGGGGTCGGCCGGTGGCCTGGTCGCCCTGGACCGAGCGGCCGAGGTCCCCGCCACCCTCCTCCTGTCCGGCCCCGCCGGCGGGGTGGCTGCGGCCGCGGAGGTGGCGGCCGCCTGCGGCTTCGCCGACGCCGTCACCTTCGACATGGGCGGCACCAGCACCGACGTGTGCCTGGTGCGCGACGGCGCGCCCGAACCGGCGGCCGAGCGCATCGTGGCCGGGCTGCCGGTGCGGCTGCCCTCGCTCGACGTCCACACCATCGGGGCCGGCGGTGGTTCCATCGCCGCCCTGGACCCGGGCGGGGCTCTCACCGTGGGTCCCCGCAGCGCCGGCGCCGTCCCCGGCCCGGCTTGCTACGGCCTGGGCGGGGATCAGCCCACCGTCACCGATGCCGATCTGGTGGCCGGACGCCTGGCCCCCGACACGGAGCTGCCCGGGCTCGGCCCGGTGGACGTGGTCGCGGCCGAGGCCGCCCTGGCCGCGGCTGAGATCACCGCCGAGGGCATCATCCGGGTGGTGGAGGCGGCCATGGAGCAGGCCGTGCGGGCCGTCACCGTGGCCCGCGGCGTCGATCCCCGGGATCTGGCCCTGGTCGCTTTCGGCGGGGCCGGGCCCCTCCACGCCTGCGGGTTGGCCGAGGCCCTCGACATGGCCACCGTGATCATCCCGCCCCGGGCCGGGGTCCTCTCCGCGGTCGGCGTCCTCGGCGCCGCCCGTCAGCACGACCTGGTCCGGACCTGGCCCGGCCGCACCGATCTCCGTGGCCTCGACGCGACCCTGGCTGCCCTGGGCGACGAGGCCGCCGCCGCCCTGGCCGGGGCCGAGGGCATCGAGGTCACCCTGGAGCTGGACTGCCGGTACGCGGGCCAGTCCCACGAGCTCCGGGTGCCCACCGTCGATGCCTTCCCGGCCGAGCACGAGCGCCGCAACGGCTACGTCCGCGTCGATGCACCGATCGAGGTCGTCGCTCTACGGGCCTCGGCCCGGGCTGCGGCGCCGCAGTCACTTCGGGACCTCCCGGCGCTCGACCGCCCCGCCGCCGTCGGTCCCGAAGTGCTGAGCGAGCCCGACTGCACCGTGTTCGTGGCCGAGGGGTGGCGGGCGGACCCCGGACCGTTGGGTGCCCTCGTCCTGACCCGGACCGACCCATGACCGCCCGGCGTGAAGGACCCATAGCCCCACCATCTCGCGGCGGGTTGTGCACGAATAAGTGGTCCAAAGAGCGCGGCGCCCCTGTGCCCCCCCACAAGGAGTGACCGGTACG
>JBBSME010000029.1:0-28453 GCA_038233335.1 Acidimicrobiales bacterium
ACCGGGTCGTTGCCTTAGAGGCGCTAGCCGCGGAGACACATCACTCACCCCCAGCGCAGCTCACAACGTCGTGCCGGGCTGCCACACCACCCGCGGCCTCCAGGTCGACCACATCACCGAGTTCCACAAAGGCGGACCCACCGCCCTCTGGAACAACGCCCTGCTCTGCGTCTACCACCACTACCTCAAGACCCACTGCCACTGGACCCTCCGAGGACCACCCGGCCAATGGACCTTCACACCACCCAACACCAGCTGACCGGGCGCGGCCGTCACTCGTGAGAGTCGACGGGGCCGATGTGGGCGGTGCCGTCGTCGTCGACGCGCCAGCCCGGGTTGTGGGCAAGCTCCCACAGCGTCCCGTCCGGCGCTTCGACGTACGCGTGGTAGCCGCCCCAGTCAGCCTGCTGGGGCGCCTTGCGCACGGACGCACCGGCGGCGCGCATGGCGTCGACGGCGGCATCGACGGCTGCGGCCGAGGGGAACAGGCTGCCGAGGTCGAACGGAGGTGCCGCGGCGCCATCACCGATGTCGCCCTCCAGGCCGGCCCGCGCAAAGAGGGCGATCATCCGCCCGGGACCGGCGCGCAGGAAGGTGACCTCGTCGGGCACCGCGAGGGCCGGCTCCCAGCCGAGCCGGTCGACGTAGAACTCGTGGGCGCGGGCGAGGTCCGGCACGCCCAGCG
This sequence comes from Acidimicrobiales bacterium, assembly GCA_038233335.1. Taxonomy (GTDB): domain Bacteria; phylum Actinomycetota; class Acidimicrobiia; order Acidimicrobiales; family Iamiaceae; genus Iamia. The sequence goes on from JBBSME010000029.1 coordinate 686, forward strand.
TGATGATGTCAGCTCGTAGGTCCACGGTCGACAGTGTCGGACGGCAGACTGGTGACTGTCTTGGACGAATCGGACATGTATCGGGAGTGGCCACCGCCACCGGGGTGGCGATCGACGGTCGCCTGCCTCTGGGAGCAGCGCGTCGGGACGGATCTGGACCACCGCGTGCTGCCAGACGGCTGCGCCGACGTCATCGTCGGGTTCGGTGGAGCCGTGGCCGTCGGTCTGGCAGACCGAGGTGTCGTGCACCGTCTCGCTGCTGGGTCGTCATGTCGCGGCCTCCGGCTGCGGCCGGAAGCCGTCGCCACGTTCTTCGGCGTCCCCGCCCACGAGCTGCGCAACATGGAGATCCCACTCATCGATGCTGTGGGTTCCCGACGCGCCCGGAACCTCGAGGACACCGTGCGCCTCGGTGCCCCAGACCACCGGCTGACGGTCGATCCGCCCGCCGATGTCGCGAACGCGCTGCGGCTCCTACCGAGGCTCAGCGTCGACGAGACCGCGCACGCGCTGGGCATCACATCCCGGCACCTCCTGCGGCGACTCCTCGACCACACGGGCCTCGGCCCGAAGGAGCATCAGCGCGTCACCCGCCTGCGTCGGTTCCTCGACGACGACTCGCATCTCGCCGATGCGGCCGTTTCGGCAGGCTACGCCGACCAGTCACACCTCACCCGGGAGGTCGCACGGCTGTGCGGGCTCCCGCCCGGCGCCCTTCGGGCGGAACGCCACCGTGCCGGCCGAGATCAGCCGACGTCGCGGTACGCGTTGCGCTTGTACCCGGGCCAGTCCTCGGCGCAGAGCGGCTGATCGGTGGTGATCACGCTGGTGCGGACCAGGTCGCCGGCGCGGGCCGCCCCGCCGTGGCCGTTGACCCGGTAGAAGTAGGACTGGGCCATCACGGTGGAGCCGTTGATCTCGCTGATGGCCACGACCGAGGTCGGGCCGAGCGTTCCGTTGCCGGTCAGGCGGTACTCCGCCTCCAGCTGACGGTCGAAGCCCCGGTACACCCGGAGCCGCTGGGACTGGGCCGAGACGACCTCCTGGTTCCCGTCGTTGTCGACATCGGCGATGGCCACGCCGCCGTGGGTGGGCAGCCCCGACGAGCACGCGCTGGTGGCCGCGGCGTTGCAAGTGGCCCACTTCCGCACCCCGTTGTGCTCGACCGCGGTGACGTATCCCCCCTCGGAGCCGGCGACCACCTCGAGCCGGCCGTCGTTGTCGATGTCGCCCACCGCGGGCTGGCCCACCACCCGACCGGGCATGGCCGCGGGCCAGCCGGGCAGGTTCTGGCGGGTGGCCAGGGTGAACGCCCACAGCCGGCGCGCCGCGGAGCCGTCGCCGAAGGGCCCGTTGTTCCCCGTCCCCACGACCACGTCGAGGCGGGTGTCGCCGTCGATGTCGGCGACGGCCGGCGACGACCAGATCGTCTGGCCCGGCAGCGACTTCGGGTAGCCGGGGAAGCGGGCCCCGTTGCTGCCCTTCAGCACCCAGAGCAGCCCGCCCTGGGGAACACCCAGCGGGTTCCCGGCGTAGATGTCGCCGCCGAGGACGATCTCCAGTGAGCCGTTCTTGTCGATGTCGACCGCAGCGGGCGACGACCACAGCGTGTCGTGGAGGAAGGACCGCCACAGGAGGGTTCCACCCCAGCTCCAGGCGTAGACGGTGTGGTCGTAGCTGGGGGCGATGATGTCGTTGCGGCCGTCGCCGTTCACATCGGCGATCACCGGGGTGGCGTAGAAGCCGTCGGGGCGGCAGTCGACCCCGGACGGGCAGAACAACGGTGCGCCTTGGCGGAAGGTGCGCCGCACCCCGCCGTTCTGGCCGTTGAGCATCACCACCCGGCCGTCCATGGTCGCGGCGACCACGTCGACCTGACCGTCGTTGTCCACGTCGGTCACCACCGGCGAGGCCTGGATGGCGACGTTGCCGAGGTCGCGTCGCCAGACCGTGGCGCCGTCGGTGAGGCGGGTCGCGGTGACGGTGCCGTTGGGAGCGGCGACCACCAGCTCGGGCCGGTCATCGCCGTCCAGGTCAGCCAGGGCCGGCGAGGACTTGTACTCCGAGGAGCCGGTGGGGACCGACAGCGTGTCGAGGCTGACGTCGACGTTGCGCAGCGTCCGCACCGTGGTGTCGGCCGCCCCGGCGGGCGCCGGGGCCAGCACGTCGCCCGGCCCGGGCAGCACCCCGGTGGCCGTCACGACTGCGAGCACGGCGGCGACCAGGAGGCGGCCCCCTCGACGGGAGCGGCGAGCGGCGGCCCGGGGAGGGTGGAGGGGGGACGTGGGCGACACGGGGCCTCGCAGAGGTGAGGTGGCGGTCAGATCAGGTCAGGTCAGGTCAGTCAGGTCGCCGACGGCCGAGGGGCCGGGACGTCGATCTCGCGTCAGGTGGCGAACCACGAGGACTTGAGCGAGAGGATCGCGTGCATCTGGTCGCCGGTCACGGTCAGGTCGCCGTTGCCGAAGCGGGCCCTGACCCGCACCACCCGCCCTCCGAGGTCGCCGCGCCCGTCGCGGACGTAGCTGTCGAAGCCCTCCCACGTCCCCATGTCCCGTCCCGCGTAGGCGTCGAAGGCGGCCTCGACCTGGGCCCGGCTGAGGGTGACGGTCCAGTCGTGGTTGGGGTTGCCGGCGTGGTCGTCGCCGTCGTCGCGGACCGCCGGGAACGTGCCACCGGCGGTCCACCCGCCGCTGGAGGACCCGAACTCGGTGCGGGCGATGACCCCGCTGGGGAACATCCGCACCTGGTTGGCGGTGTCGCGCACCGCCCGGTCGGTCCGGGTGTCCTCCACCCGGACGATCGTTCCCGACCCGTGGGCGCGGGCGCCGTACCCGCCGTAGGACTGGCAGCTCGTGCTGTCACACGTCGTGGCCCAAGAGCCCCAGCGGCCGTCACCGGCCAGGGCGTAGGAGCGGGCCGCCAGCGCCTGGGCCCGGACCGCGTTGAGCCCCACACCGCCCCCGGCATCGGCCCACGACGGGGAGACCTCGCGGGGCACGATGCCCCGCAGCATCTCCTCGGTCGCGACCTGGTTGACGGTGACGACCGTGCCCAGCGCCCGCACCAGCCGCAGCGACCCGCGGTAGTAGCGGGTGCCGCTCGAGGTGCACTGCTGGAGCATCAGGTTGGGGTCCTCCCCGGCCGGGACGGCGGAGCGGACCTCGACGTCGCTGGCCGGCGCATCGCCCACCAGCGCCCACGGACCCGAGCAGCTCGTCCCACGGTAGGTGCGGTAGTGGGTGGACGACAGGCGGATCACCCGCACGGCGGCGACGTCAGCGCCGTAGCCGTCCACCCGCAACCGACCGGCGGTCTGGGTGACGGTGAGCGCCTGGCCCTTGCTGGCGGTCAGGTAGACCCGCTGGTCGCCGGGGGCAACCACCTGGGTGGAGGTCCCGCCGTAGTAGTGATCGAGGATGCGGGTGCCGCTCCAGCCGTGGTCCACCGCGTAGCCCAGCGCCCCCCACTGGCTCATCCCGCGTCCGTGGCCCCAGCCGTGGCCCCGGAAGGTGGCCTTGTCCGGCACGCAGCCGACCAGGGCCAGGAGGATCACGAGGGCCAGGAGCCCGCCCAGGGCGCGGGTCAGGGGTCGCCGATGCATGCCTCACCCATCGGTCACGCAGGGTGACGACTTGAGGCCCCAAAGTGGCGACTTCGCAGCCCGCGCACCACGGGACCGTCCCGTAGGGTGCGCGCCGTGGACCTGGTGCTGACCCCTGCCGAGGCGCGGGTGCTGGGCAGCCTCATGGAGAAGGAACGGACCGTCCCCGCCACCTACCCGCTGAGCATGAACGGACTGGTGTCGGCCTGCAACCAGTCGTCCAGCCGCAACCCGGTGATGGACCTGTCCGAGGCCCAGGTCACCGAGGCCTTCGACCAGCTCCGGGAAGAGAAGCTGGTCCGCAAGGTGCTGCCGACCACCGGCAGCCGGGTCACGAAGTACCGCCACGTCGCTCAGGAGGCCCTGACCGTCGACGACCCCCAGCAGGCGGTGCTCACGGTGCTGCTGCTCCGCGGCCCGCAGACGCCCCAGGAGCTGAAGACCCGGGGCGGGCGCCTCCACCCCTTCGCCGGCCCCGAGGAGGTGGAGCAGACCCTCGAGGACATGGCCGGGTGGGGAGAGCCCCTGGTCCGGCTCCTCCCCCGCCGCTCGGGCCAGCGCGACGCCCGCTGGGCCCACCTGCTCTCCGGCGAGCCCGACGACGCGCCCGCAACGCCCGCACCGGCGGTGGCGTCGGCCACTCGCGACGGGCAGGCTGCGGCCGCTCCTCCTCCGCCGGATCCGGCCCTCCACGGCCCCGTCGCGGCCCTGGTGGGCATCTGGACCGGCGCGGGCGAGGGCGACTACCCGACCATCGACGGCTTCGCCTACCGGGAGCGCATCGAGGTCACGCCCGTGCCGGGCAAGCCGGTCCTGGCCTACCGATCAGCCACGACCGCGGTCGACGACGGGCGAGGGCTCCACGGCGAGAGCGGCTTCTTCCGCCTCACCGGCGACGGCGGGGTGGAGCTGGTCGTGGCCGCCGCCCCGGGCGTGGTGGAGGCCTGCTCGGGGATCGTCGACGCCTCGGCCACCGGCGTGGAGGTGGAGCTGGCCTCCGATGCGGTGGCCGGCACCGCGACGGCCAAGGAGGTCACCGCCACGGAGCGGACCTACCGGGTCGAGGGCGACGTCCTCACCTACGACATCTCCATGGCCGCGGTGGGCCAACCGCTGACCCACCACCTCCACGCCACCCTCCGCCGCACCTGAGGCCGCCTCCCCCTCAGGTGGTGGCCAGGCCGCTGGTCCAGGCCGCGTAGAGGGCCTGGTAGCGGCCGCCGTCGACCTCGACCAGCTCGGCGTGGGAGCCGAGCTCGACCAGCTGGCCGTCGTCGACGACGCCGACCCGGTCAGCCCGGGCCGCAGTCGACAGCCGGTGGGCGATGACGATCGTGGTCCGACCCTCCATGAGGCGCTCGACGGCCACCTCGACCACGGCCTCCGTCCCGGGGTCGAGGCTGGAGGTGGCCTCGTCCAACACCAGCACCGCCGGGTCGGCCAGCGCCGCCCGGGCCATCGACACCAGCTGCTTCTCCCCCGCCGACAGGCGGCTGCCCCGCTCCCGCACCTGGGTCTCCAGGCCGTCGGGCAACGCCTCGAACCGCTCCCGGACCCCGAGGGCGTCGAGGGCGGCGTCGACCTCGGCATCGGAGGCGTCGCCGCGGGCCACCCGCACGTTGTCGCGGATGGTGCCGTTGAACAGGAACCCCTCCTGGGGCACAACCGCGATGCGGTTCCGCAGCGACCGGAGGGTGGCCTGGCGCAGGTCGACGTCGCCGTAGGCCACGATGCCCTCGGTGGGGTCGTAGAACCGGGCCACCAGCTTGGCCAGGGTCGACTTCCCGGCGCCGGTCGGGCCGACCAGGGCCAGCCGCTCCCCCGCCGCCACCTCGAGGTCGACGTCGCGCAGCACCGGCTCCAGGTCCGCCCGGTAGGCGAAGCCGAGGCCCGCCACCGCGATCGATCCCGCGGCCGGCAGGTCGACCGCATCCGGGGCCTCGGGCACGTCGACCTCGGTGTCGAGCACCTCGTAGAGCTTCTTCAGCCCGGCACCGCCCGACTGCACCTGGTTGAACAGCTGCGACAGCTGCTGGACGGGGTCGAAGAGGTTCGACAGCGACAGCACGAACAGGGCCACGGTGCCGACGCTGGCCCCGCCGTCGAGCACGAGGCGACCGCCCACGTAGACGACCAGGGCGGTGGCGCCGGTGCCGGCCAGCTCGATCACCGGCAGGTACCAGGCCTGGATCCACACCGACCGCATGTGGGCCCGGTAGAGGGTGCGGTTGCGGTGGGCGAAGCGGTCGATCTCGACCGCTTCCCGGCCGTAGGCCTGGATGACGCGCACCCCGCTCAGCCCCTCCTGGAGGTGGGAGAGCATGAGGCCGATGCGGTCCCGGATGGTGAGGTAGGCCAGGTTCGAGTCCCGTTGGAACCGACGGCTGGCCAGGGCCACGAGCGGGAGCGGGATGGCCACGACCAGCAAGAGCTGCCACGAGGTCAGGGCCAGGAGGATGAGGGTGAGCAGGATCAGCAGCACGCTGGACACGAACTGGAGGAGCCCCTGCTGCACGAGTTCCTGGAGGGAGTCGATGTCGGAGGTCATCCTCGACACGACCACGCCGGCCTTCTCCCGGTCGTAGTAGGGCATCGACAGCTTGAGCAGGTGGTCGAAGACACGGTTGCGCATGTCGCGCAGGAAGCCCTCGCCCACCCGGGAGATGGTCACGATCTGGACCCGGTTGACGACGAAGCCGAGGATGGCGACGGCGATGTAGACGCCCACGGCCAGGTTGAGGGCGCCGGTGTCGCGGTCGCGGATCCCGTGGTCGATCCCGTAGCGGACCAGGTACGGCCCGGCGATGGTGCACAGGGTGAAGGTGACGAGCAGGCCCAGGGCGGCCCACAGCGTCCGGCGGTAGGGCCCCAGGGTGCGCCCGGTCCGGCGCATCACCTGGCCGGCCGCCTTGCGATCCAGGCGGTCCTCCTCGGTCACCGCCGATGCCGGGATCACGATCCGCCCCCGATGGGCAGGGACGCGGAGTGGTCCTCGGCGTCCTCGGCCGCGACCGAGGCCAGGACCTCCCGGTAGCGGGCGCTGGTGCGCAGCAGCGACTCGTGGGTGCCGTCGGCCGCCACCCGGCCCCCGTCGACCAGGACGACCCGCTCGGCCAGGGCGATGGTGGCGGGGCGGTGGGCGATGACGATGGTCGTGCGACCCCTCATCACCTCACCCAGGGCATCGCGGATCTCGTGCTCCTTGGTCGGGTCGACGGCGCTGGTGGCGTCGTCGAGGACCAGGACCCGGGGGTCGGCCAGGATGGCCCGGGCGATGGCCACGCGCTGGCGCTGGCCGCCCGACAGCGAGTAGCCCCGCTCCCCCACCAGCGTGCCGTAGCCGTCGGGGAGGGCGGAGATGAAGGCGTGGGCCCCGGCCAGGCGGGCCGCCCGCTCGACCGCCTCGGGCGACGCGTCGGGGTGGGCGAAGGCGATGTTGCCGGCGAGGGTGTCGCTGAACAGGAAGGTGTCCTCGAACACCAGGCTCACCGACTGGCGCAGGTCGGCCAGGCTCAGCGAGCGCACGTCGACGCCGTCGAGGACGACCCCGCCCTCCTCCACGTCGTAGAACCGGCACAGCAGGCGGGCGATGGTCGACTTGCCGCTCCCGGTGGCTCCGACCACCGCGACCGACTGGCCCGGGGGGATGTCGAGGTCGAAGTCGTCGAGCACCGGCGCGCCGTCGACGTACGCGAAGCGCACCCCCTCGAAGCGCACCCTGCCCACGTCGGAGCCCGCGCCCCCAGGCAGCTCCTCCGGGTCGTCGAGCTCGGCCACCTCGACATCGGTCATCATCAGCCCGCCGACACGCTGGGCCGCGGCCAGGGCCCGCTGGGCCACGGCCACGATGAACCCCAACATGCGGAGCGGGGTGACCAGCAGGGCGACGTAGGCGTTGAAGGCGACCAGCTCGCCGATGGTGAGCCCGCCGTCGATCACCAGGTGGCCGCCGTAGGCGAGCACGATGATGAGCCCGAGGTTGGGCAGCAGCTCCAGCGAGGGCACGTGGGACGAGCGGACGCGAGCGGCGTCCATGGATGCGCCGTAGAGGTCGTCGGCCTCGGCGGACAGCCTGGACGCCTGGATGTCCTCGGCGCCGAAGCCCTTCACCACCCGGACGCCGGCCACCGTCTCCTCCACCACGGCCGCCAGCTCCGCCGACTCCTGCTGGACGCGCATCATGGTCGGGAAGAGCCGGCTGCTGAGCCGTCGGGTGACCACCACCACGAACGGCAGCACCCCCAGGGCCAGGACGGTGAGGCCGAGGTTGATCCGGGCCAGGATCGCCGCGGTGGCCACCACCGTCACCACGTTGGCCATGGTGAGGGGGACCAGCACCACCAGGTTCTGCACCTGCTGGAGGTCGAGGTTGGCCCGGCTCAGGAGCTGGCCGGTGGGGCTCCGGTCGTGGAACGGGAACGACAGGCGCACCAGGTGGGCGAAGAGCCGGTCGCGCAGCGACGCCTCGGCCACCCGGGCCTCGCGGAAGGCGAGGTACCGGCGCAGCCCGGTGGACAGGGCGGTCACCACCGCGACCAGACCGATGAGGAGCGACCAGCGGATCACGGCGGCCTCGTCCCGGGCCTCCATGCCCTGGTCGATGGCCCGCTGGACCAGCGAGGGGATGGTGACGCGGCCCGCGGTCCACAGCAGCCCGACGAACACGCCGAGGGCCAGGCCCCGTCGCCGTCGCCACAGCTCGGCCCGCAGCAGCTCCCACCCCTGGCGGGCCGTTCCCGCCGAGAGCAGGGCGTCGCCGGTGGCGTCGGGCGCGTTGCTGGGGGCCGCGGGCGCCGTCACCGGGCGCCGGACCTGACCACCTCGGGAGCTCCGACCTGACCCACGGGTCAGGAGGCTACCGGCACCTCTCCCTGCGACCCTGGTCGAAAACGCCACCTACTGGACCGCCGCCGCCGCCGACCCCCGCACGACCTGGATCGCCGACCGCTACGACCTGGGCGACACCCTCCCCGGCTGCTGTGCCCACCGCCCCGGGGCCGTCGAAGAACTAGCGGCCCTCTGATCGGCGCGGATCGCCGCCTATGACCCGACCGCCCAGCCGACCAACGCCCTCGGCTGGCACGAACGGTTCACCCCCGCCCTCGACCGGCCCCCACGGAGCACCGTACGCGGTACCGGTCGGCCCGACCCGAGGGTTGAGGCCGGCGTTACCCAGGGAGGTCCCGCTAGGTCGAGCCCTGCTATGCGGACCGCTCGGCATCGCGGTGGCGACCTCGCTCGCGGAGGGCGACGACGAGTGATCCGGCGATGCCGACGACGATGAGGCCCACTGCGAGCACGCGGAGGCCGGGCGGTCCGTAGGCCGGCGCGCCGAACTCCTCGGCGACGTCGGCCATCCAGCTCTGGCTCTGGCCCAGCAGCATGAGCGACGTGGCGGTCATCACCACGACCGCCGCCGCGGGCGCGGCGCGGTGCAGGCGGTCCAGACCGGCGATCACGATCACCGTCAGCAGTGCCAGCACGGGAAGCATGTAGCGCGGGTGCGAACCTCCACCGCCGGCGATGTGGCGGAACACCCCGAGCACGACGACGGCGGTGGCCACTCCGACGACCGGCAGCCCGTGAAGGCGCGGCGCCCCCTCTTGGCTCCGCCGCCACACCGTCGAGGCCACGAGGCTGACCACCGCGACGGCGACCACCGCGGCGATCACCCAGAGGGCCCAAGTCGCCAGGTGGGGCCGTGCGAAGAAGGTCGGCGCGTACACGCCGCCCACCAGGTCGGCGAACATGATCCGCCACCACTCGAGATCGGTCAGAGCCCCGAGCAGGCCTCCGGGGCGGGGCGTCTTGTCGTACCGTTCCAGCAGCGCGGCCGAGGCCAGGGGATCGCCGAACATCACGATGTTGCGGACGTACCACCACCCGGCGATCGCCGCCACCGGACCGAACATGCCCAGCGCGACGCCGGCCACATCTCGTGGTGTGGCCGAGGGGCGAGGGAGCGAGCCGCTGGCGCCGTGGCTCCCGGCACCCCGACCGGACCCGGCGCGACCGGCGACGACCAAGGCTCCGACGGCGATGGCGGGACCGAGGGCCGAACCTCGGCTCAGCCCGGCCAGGACCACCGCGCCGCTGACGAGCACCCACACACGGCTCAGGGGGTAGGACCAGGCCCGAACTCCAGCCCAGACCACGAGGACCGTCGCCAGCAGCGCCAGCCCGTCGCTGTAGCCGAAGCTGGCCAGCGACCACAGCGCCGGCATCGCCGCGAACAGGGCGGCGGAGAGCATCCCCAGGCGTCGCGAACCGGTCATGGCGCGGCCGAGGCCGGCGAGGGCGACGACGGCGGCCAGGGCGAAGAGCACGTTGAGCGCCCTCCCCACGGTCAGCTCCGCCTCCTCGATGCCGACCCACCCCGCCGCGACCGCCACCGCAGCCTGCACGGCGGGGAACAGCGGTGGGTGGTTCGCCACGTAGATGCGCTGGCGATCCGCGGCGCCGTGTTCACCGTCGTCGGGCAGCGTCGTGTCGATGCTGGGCAGGACACCACTGCGGATCGCCTGGGCGTACGCCGTGTGGGAGCGCTCGTCGGCCGGGTAGTACCGCGGCGTCATCGACCCGTAGAAGAGACCGGCTCCGGCCGCCGCGACCACCACGAAGGCCAGCAACCCCCGCCCGGACGACCGGCTGGGTGGCGGCCGACCGACACGCGGGTCTCGCCGTTGGCCGGCGGATGCTCGGACGACCTCCGACGCATGGGAAGGACCGCGCGTCGGCTGGCCCATGTTCCCTCCATCATCTCACGTCGGGACCACCCTCACACGCGCGCTCGCTTCGAGGAGACGCTCGATCGCCACGCAAGTCTCATCGAGGCACGGGAGCGCCGACGCCACCGTCACCGAGTCGAGAGCCGCCCCCGGCCCGGCGCCCTCACCTCGACGAGATCGTGGGATCTAGGGGCCGAACTGCGCATCCATGCCCGCTCTGAGATCCGCCCGACTCAGCTCGCTGGAGCTCACCGGCACACCGCGGTAGACGTTGTGGTCGGGGCCGGTCAGGCCCGCTGACCGGCGCCTCGCACCAAGTCCGCAGCCACCACCAGGGTACGGTCACCGTCGATGGCCACCACCCTGGACCACGCGCCGGCCAACCGGGGCGGCATCGCCCGCCGCTCCGCCGACATCAGCGCCACCTTCGCCCGGCACCTGGCGCGCGTCCGCGACCCCCTCCCCCGTCGGCTGCGGACCGCGTTCACCGAGCTCGGACCCACCTTCGTCAAGGTCGGCCAGGTCATCGCCTCCAGCCCCGGGCTGTTCCCCCGGGACTGGATCGAGGAGTTCGCCTCCCTGCGCGACGCGGTGCCCCCCTTCCCCACCGCCCTGGCCCGTCGCACCGTCGAGGAAGACCTGGGCCGCCCGCTGTCGAGCGTCTTCGCCACCTTCGACGACGAGCCTCTCGCGGCCGCGTCCATCGCGCAGGTGCACGGGGCGACGCTGCTCGACGGTCGCCCCGTGGTGGTGAAGGTGCAGCGCCCCCGCCTGGAGGAGCAGGTGCGCGACGAGCTCCGGGCCCTCCTCATCGTCTGCGAGCTGCTCGAGCGCATCCCCCAGGCATCGGTCGGCTCTCCCCGGGCCCTGGCCGAGGACTTCGCCCGCACCCTCCACGAGGAGATGGACTTCCGCCTCGAGGCGGACAACATGGAGCGGATGCGCGAGGTGCTGGTGGCCTCGCAGATCGACGACTGCCGGGTCCCCGCCGTGCACCACGACCTGGTGGGGCGGCGGGTCCTCACCATGGAGCGGATCGACGGGCTCCGGTTCAACGACGTCGAGGCCATGCGGGCCGAGGGCATCGACACCGAGCGCCTCTTGCGCCTGGGCGTGCAGACGGTGGTCGAGGGCGTCCTCATCCACGGCTTCTTCCACGGCGACCTCCATGCGGGGAACGCCTGCGTCCTGCCCGACGGCACCTTCGTGCTCTTCGACTTCGGGATCGTCGGTCGGCTGACCGAGTCCACCCGCGCCCGACTGGCCATGTACCTGATGGCGATCACCACCAACGACTACGCGTCGATGGTGCGGGCCCTGCGAGCCTTCGGGTCGGTGCCCCCGGACGTCGACGTGGCCGAGATGACGGCGACCATCGCCCGCCTCTACGAACCCTTCGTCGAGCAAGGCGTGGTGACCGCCCAGCTGGGCGACCTGATGGACACCATGATCCGGGCCATGGTCCGCTACCGGGTGCGGATCCCGCGCGAGCTGGTGCTGCTCACGAAGCAGATGCTCTACCTGGAGGGGGCGGCGGCCACCCTCGCCCCCGATGCCGACCTGCTCGAGGAGCAGACGCTCATCTACTCCACGCTGATGACCAAGTACCCGGACCTGGCCCAGGAGATCGCGGCAGGCGTCCAGCGGGGGCGAGAGATGGACGACGCCATCGCCGCCGGCCACGCCCTCCCCTGAGGACCGTGACGACCCGCGCCGCCACCGGCCTGGAGGTAGGGTGGCGGCTGTGACCCTCGTCGAACCCGCGCCGAGAGCTCCGGCTCCGCACCGCGAGGCGCCGGCGCACGACCACGGGCCCGAGGCCTGGCCTCAGGGGCCCGAGGCCGGGGCCGGGCCCGACACCTGGGCACCACCCGAGCCGGGCCGGTTCCGCCGGGCCAACCACCGCCACCCGTGGCTGATGCCCACGGTCATCGGGGCCGCGGCCACCGTGGCCACCGCCTACACCGCCTGGCAGGACCCGAACCGAGCGGGCATGTTCCCGGGCTGCCCCCTCCGCGAGCTCACCGGTTGGGACTGCCCGGGCTGCGGGGGCCTGCGGGCCACCCACGCCCTCACCCGGGGCGACATCTTCGGCGCGCTGGACCACAACGTGTGGGTGACCGTCGGCGTCCCCATCGCCGCCGTCCTGTGGCTGTTCTGGCTGCTGCGCACCCTCGGGGTCCACGACCGCCGGCTGCCCAAGGTGCCCAGCGCCGTGTGGTGGTCGCTCGGCGCCGCCCTGCTGGTGTTCACCGTCGTCCGGAACATCCCGGGCGTCGCTGCCTTCGAGTACCTGAACAGCTTCACCTGACCGGGCGGCGGTCCGCCCGCCCCCTCAGTCCAGGCGGCGGAGCTGGTCGCGGTAGCGCGGGATCCGGTCGCGGTAGGCCTTCGCCCCCATCTGGATCATGGCCTCGGGGTCGACCCGGCCCTCCTTGATGACCGCCGGCACCCCGAGGGCCATGGCCCGGCTGGGAACCTCGGTGTCATTGGTGACCAGGGCGTTGGCCCCGACCAGGGCCTCGGTGCGGACCACAGCTCGGTGGAGCACGATCGCCCCCGAGCCGACCAGCGCGCCATCCTCGATGGTGCAGCCCTCGAGGTGGACGTTGTGGCCGATCACGCAGTCGTCGCCCACGGTGGTCGGCGAGGACGGCGTGGTGTGGACCACCGTCCCGTCCTGGATCGAGGTGCCCGCGCCGACGAAGATCTCGCCATCGTCGCCGCGGAGCACGGCGTGGGGCCAGACCGACGAGTGGGGCCCGATCCGCACCGAGCCGATGACCACCGCATCCGGGTGCACGTAGGCCTCGGGGTGGATGTCGGGCACCTGGTCGCCGAGGGCGTAGATGGGCATGGCCGGACCCTACCGAGCGGCGGCACGAGGCCGGCCGGAGGCCCACGTGTCCGGCACCGCTCCTGCGCGTACCCTCCGCACCCATGCCGCCGCCCCGCCCCACCCCGTTCGCTGCCGCCCACGCCCCGGTGGCCGAGCGGCGGCCGGTCCGTCGCCAACGCCACGGCACCGACGAGCTCGACGACCTGGGTTGGATGCGCGACCACGAGGACCCGGCCCTGCTCCCGCTCCTGGAGGCGGAGTCGGCTCATGCCGACGAGGTCCTGGCGCCGCTGACGCCCCTGGTCGACCGGATCGAGGCCGAGATCCGGGAGCGCACCCAGGAGGATGACCAGTCGGTCCCCCACCGGAAGGGCGCCTGGTGGTACCAGTCCCGCACCCTCGAAGGGTCCTCGTACGCGGTCCACGAGCGGCGTCCCGACGCCGGCGACGGGACCGGACCAGCGCAGGGTGCGCCGCCCGAGGTCGTTCTCGACGAGAATGCCCTGGCCGAGGGGCACGACTACCTGTCGCTGGGCGCGGCCGACGTCAGCCCGGACGGCTACCTCCTCGCCTACGCCGTCGACCACGACGGGTCGGAGGCCCACGAGCTGCGAGTGCGGGACCTGCGCACCGGGAAGGACCTGCCCGAGGCCATCCTCAACGTGTCCTACGGGGTGGCCTGGTCGGCCGACAGCGCGGCGCTGCTGTACACGACCCTCGACCCGGCCCGCCGACCCTGGCGGGTGCACACCCACCACCTGGGCGCCGACCCGACGGGCGCCGACGACCCTCTGGTCCTGGAGGAACCCGACGATCGGTTCTGGGTGGGCCTGGGCGCCAGCCGCAGCGGCGACCTCATCCTCATCGACATCGGGAGCGCCGTCACCTCTGAGATTCACCTGGTCGATGCCCACGCCCCCGAGGGTGGCGCCCGCCTGGCCATCCCCCGCCGTCAGGGCGTCGAGGTGCAGGTGGTCCACCACGGCGACTGGCTGTACCTGGTCAGCAACGACGACGCCGTGGACTTCGCCCTCTGGCGGGCACCGGTGGCCGCCCCCGACCGGAGCCGGTGGCAGCCCATCATCGCCCACTCCCCCGGCACCCGGCTGCTCGGGGTCGAGGCGTTCGCCCACCACCTGGTGGTCCACCTCCGGACCGACGGCCGACCGGCCCTGCGCCTCCTGCACGTCGACGCCCTGGAGGCCACCGGTGAGGACGCTCCGTCGCCCGAGGCGGTGGCCGCGGCCGGCCGCGACCTCACCTTCCCCGATGCCGGGTACTCGCTGTCGGGTGCGGCCAACGAGGAGTGGGAGACCGACCGCTACCGGTTCGGCTACCAGTCGCTCACCACGCCGGCCACCACCCTCGAGGAGGACGTGGCCACCGGCGCCCGGGTCGAGCTGAAGCGAGCCCCGGTGCTGGGCGACTTCGACCCCGACCACTACGAGACGGCCCAGGTGTGGGCCACCACCGAGGACGGGACCCGGGTACCGATCTCGGTGGCCCACCGAGCCGGCGTGGCCCTCGACGGCACCGCTCCCCTCGTGCTCTACGGCTACGGTGCCTACGAGATCAGCATGGACCCGTGGTTCTCGATCCCCCGCCTCTCGCTGCTCGATCGGGGCGTGGTGTTCGCCATCGCCCACGTGCGAGGCGGCGGTGAGATGGGCCGGAGCTGGTACGAGGAGGGCAAGCTGCTGGCCAAGGAGCGCTCCTTCTCCGACCTCGTCGCCGCGGCCGACCACCTGGCCGCCGAGGGCTGGTGCGCCCCCGACCGGATCGCCATCCGGGGCGGCAGCGCCGGCGGCCTCCTCGTGGGCGCGGCCCTCAACCTGGCCCCGCAGCGGTTCCGAGCCGTGGTCGGCGAGGTCCCGTTCGTCGACGCGCTGAACACGATCTTGGACCCGGGCGCCCCCCTCACCGCCACCGAGTGGGAGGAGTGGGGCAACCCCATCACCGATGCGGAGGTGTTCGCGGCCATGCGGGCTTACAGCCCGACCGAGAACGTGGGCACCGGCCCCTACCCGGCGGTGCTGGCCACCGCAGGGCTGTCGGACCCACGGGTCGGGGTGCACGAGCCGGCGATCTGGGTGCAGCGCCTCCGGGAGCAGACCGCGGGAGCGCCGGACCGGCCGGTCGTGCTCCGAGTCGAGATGGGCGCCGGCCACGGCGGCCCCTCCGGCCGCTACGAGGCCTGGCGCAAGGAGGCCGAGACCCTCGCCTTCCTCCTCACCGCCCTCGACGTGGAGGAGCCCTGACCCCCCAGGGAAACCACGACCCCACCCACCGAGGCAACGCAGAGAACGGCGACCAGCGGCCGACGTCAGCGTTGCGAGACGGTCACCAGCCGGCGCAGCCGCTGGGGGTGCGGGGGTCTCCCCCGCACGAAGCGGATCGGGCGCGAGGGACGAGCCCCGTCCGCTGGGATCCCTCAGCGCGGCCGCAGGCGCACAGATAGCTCGTCCGAACGGAGCGAAGCGAGTGAGGACGAAACCTCAGCGGTCCAGCTGCGCGTAGCCGCCTCGGAAGAAGACGAGGGGGTGGCCCTCGTCGACCACGGCCAGGTCGTGGACCCGGCCGACCACGATGTCGTGGTCGCCGCCCTCGTGGACGGCGTGCAGCTCGCAGTCGATCCACGCCAGCACGTCGTGGATGCGGGGCGCCCCCGAGTAGGGCGCGGCGTCGTAGCCGAGCCCTACGAACTTGTCGGCCGACCTCCCTGCGAAGACCCGGCACTCCTCCTCCTGGTCGGCGCTGAGCACGTTGACGCAGAAGCGGCCCACGTCCCGGATGCGGGGCCAGCTCGATGACTGGGATCCGGCGCAGAACCCGACCAGTGGCGGGTCGAGCGACACAGAGAAGAAGGACCCGACGGCCAGCCCGATCCGTCCGTCGTCGTCCTGAGCGGTGATCACGGTGACCCCGGTCGGGAAGTGGCCCAGGACCTGGCGGAACCGGGCCGGATCGAT
The DNA here is from genome assembly GCA_038233335.1 of Acidimicrobiales bacterium. Classification (GTDB taxonomy): domain Bacteria; phylum Actinomycetota; class Acidimicrobiia; order Acidimicrobiales; family Iamiaceae; genus Iamia. The sequence goes on from JBBSME010000029.1 coordinate 16,826, forward strand.
GGCGGGGGCAGTCATGGGACCTCCGGGTCAGCGCAGGCCGGACTGACCTGACGGGTCGTCAGGTTAGCGACCGCTCCTCCCCCGGCCGCCCGGACCGGTCAGTAGCTCCGGGGCAGTCCCAGCACCTTCTGGGCCAGGTAGTTGAGGGTCATCTCCTGGCTCACCGGGGCGACCCGCATGATCCGGGCCTCTCGCCAGTACCGGCCCACGTGGTACTCCTCGGCGAAGCCCAGCCCACCGTGGACCTGGATGGCGCGATCGCAGGCGTCGAACCCGGCCTCGGCCGCGAGGTACTTGGCCGTGTTGGCCTCCTCGCCGCAGGGCAGGCCGTTGTCGTAGCGCCAGGCCGCCATCTCGATCATCGTCCAGGCGGCGCGCAGGCGGGCGTGGGCGTCGGCCAGCGGGTGGCTGAGGGCCTGGTTGGCTCCGATGGGCCGACCGAACACCTCCCGCTCGCCGGCGTAGGCCACCGCCCGGCGCAGCGCGGCCTGGCCGGTGCCGACCGCCTCGGCTGCGATGAGGACCCGCTCGGGGTTGAGCCCGGCCAGCAGGTGGCGGAAGCCCTCGCCCTCCTCACCGACGAGCCGCCAGCCCTCGACCGGGAGCTCGTCGTAGAAGACCTCGCAGCTGCCCACGGCGTTGCGGGCCGTCTTGGGGATGGGGGCGACCTGCACGTGGGCCGGGTCGAGGTCCACGAGGAAGAGGCTCAGGCCGTCGAGCCCGGCGGCCGGATCGTCGCCGGTCCGGGCCAGCAGCAGGCAGACCTCGGACTCCTCCGCCTTCGAGGTCCAGATCTTCCTGCCCGAGATCCGCCAGTCGTCGCCGTCGCGCACCGCCCTGGTCGTGATGCGCGACGTGTCGGTGCCGGCGTCGGGCTCGGTGACGCCGAAGGCCACGTGGAGGTCGCCCGCGGCCGCCCGGGGGAGGAACGCCTCCTTGAGCCGATCGTTGCCGTGGCGCACCACCGGCTCCAACCCGAAGACGGTGAGGTGGAGAGCCGTGCACCCGTTCATGGCTGCGCCCGATGCCGCCACCTCGCGCATGAGGATCGCGGCCTCCGCGATGCCACAGCCCCCGCCGCCGTGCTCCGCGGGGATGGCCACACCGAGCCAGCCGCCGTCGGCCATGGCCCGGTAGAAGTCCCAGGGGAAGCGGTGCTCCCGGTCGCACGCCGACCAGTAGTCGTCGTCGAAGTCGGAGGTGACCGCCCGCACGCCCTCGGCCAGCGCCTCGTGGTCAGGGTTCGGGGTGAAGTCCATGGCACCTCTGTGGACGCCGGGTCCCTCCTGGGACGGCCCGCGCCTCGTCGCGGCTAGGAGCCGTTGGCGGACCGGCCGGCGACCACACGAGCCGAGGCGTCGACCGCGGGGGCGGAGGCGACTCGGTCGGCCAGGTCGGCGTCAGGTGCAGGCGAGAGCGACACCGTCGTGCCCTCGGCCGCGGCGATGCCCTCCTGGAGGCCCCGCTCGGCGCCGAGCCGGCGAGCATCGTCGAGCAGAGCGTCGACCGCCGCGTCGTTGCGCTCCGGGTCGTGGTGGAACAGGGCCAACCGCCGGGCCCCGGCCGACGCGGCGACGTGCACGGCGTACTCCACGGTGCAGTGGCCCCAGTTGGACTTGCGGGAGAACTCGTCGGGCAGGAACTGGGCGTCGTGGATGACCAGGTCGGCGCCCTCGCACAGGGCCCACGCCCCCGGATCGATCCGGTCCGTGCCGTCCGCCGGCTGCTGGTGGTCGCTGATGTAGGTGACCACCACGCCGTCGACCTCGACCCGGTACCCGTGGGTCGCGCCGACGTGGGGCACCGAGCGGCACCGCACCGTGGCCCCGTCGACCTCGATCACCTCGCCGTCATCGACGTCGACGAAGTCGATGTGGCCGTGCAGCTGCTCGGCCCGGACCGGGAAGTACGGCGGACGCATGAACTGCCCGAAGGCATCCTGCAGGCTCAGGTCCGGTGCGGGTCGGGGGGCGTGGACGGTGAGGTGCCCGCCGGGGGCGAGCACCGGCGTGAAGAAGGGCAGGCCCTGCACGTGGTCCCAGTGGATGTGGGTCACGAACGCGGTGCCGGAGAACGACCCGTCGACCGGTTGGGTCTTGCCGAAGAACCGGAGGCCGGTGCCCAGGTCCAAGATGATCGGGTCGCGCCCCGGCCGCTCGATGGAGACGCACGCCGTGTTGCCGCCGTAGCGCTGGTTCTCGGTGCAGGGGCAAGGGGTCGAACCCCGCACGCCCCAGAAGGTGATGTTGACCATCGCGTCCTCGTGTCACCCGGCCTTGGTGGCGCCGAACCGTAGTTGAGGAGACGGGAGCGTGGACGCTGTGTGACCAAAGTGACAGATACCTCCGCGAGCGGCCGTGATGCCTTCGCGAGCACGGCACCGTCACCCTGCCCTCGGTCCCGGGCCCCGTCCCTCGGTCCCACGGGCGCGCCTACCCTCGGCGCCGATGGATGCTCCCCCCGGCCTGCCCCCCGGTCTGTCGTTCGGCCACACCGCGCTGGAGGACCTCGACGTCGGGTGGCTCACCGACCCTCGCGCGGAGGCCGACGCGCCCCTCGCCCTCCTCCTGCACGGCTTCCCGGACGCCGCGCCCACCTGGCGCCACCTCATCCCCGCCCTCACCGACGCCGGCTTCCGACCCGTCGCCCCGTGGCTGCGGGGCTACGCCCCGACCACCGTCCCCGCCGACGGGCTGTACCAGGTGGGCGCGCTGGCGCGGGATGCCTGCCGGCTGCATGAGGCCGTGGGCGGCGACCCTCGGGCCGTGATCGTCGGCCACGACTGGGGCGCCATGGCCACCTACGCGGCTGCGGCCTGGCAGCCGAACCTCTGGCGCCGCGCCGTGGCCCTGGCCGTGCCGCCGGCCGGAGCCATGTTCGCCGGGTTTGCCTCTTACGACCAGCTCAAGCGCAGCTTCTACATGTTCTTCTTCCAGAGCCCTCTGGCCGAGGCCGCGGTGGCCGCCGACGACCTGCTGTTCATCGAGCGGCTGTGGGCCGACTGGTCCCCGGGGTACGACCCCGCCGGCGACCTACCCGCGGTCAAGGCCGCGCTGCGCGACCCGAACAACCTGGCCGCGGCCCTCGGCTACTACCGGGCCACCCTGGGCGACGGGCCCACCGACCCGGCTCTGGATGAGCCCCAGGGCGGCTGGCTCACGCCCACCCCGATCCCCACCCTCTACCTCCACGGCGCCGATGACGGCTGCCTCGGCGCCGAGCTGGTGACCGACGCCGCGGTCCACCTCCCGGCGCCGGGGTCACGGGCCGAGGTGCTCGACGGCGTGGGCCACTTCCTCCACGTCGAAGCGCCCGACGTGGTCGATCCGCTCATCACCGCCTTCCTGACCGAGGAGACCTGATCGTGGCCCTGACCCCTGACGACCTGGTGGAGATCCACGAGATCACCCAGCTCAAGTACGCCTACTTCCGGTGCCTGGACCAGAAGCGGTGGGAGGAGATGGCCACCCTGCTGGCGCCGGACGTGGAGGCCACCTACTCGGGTGGGGCCAACTCCTTCTCCGGGCGCGACGCGGTGATGGACTTCCTCGACCGCTCCATGAGCGCGGAGTCCTTTCACTCCGCCCACCACGGGCACCACCCCGAGATCATCCTCACCTCCCCCACCGAGGCCGCCGGCACCTGGGCCATGGAGGACACGGTGATCCTGCTCGACTTCGACATCACCATCCGCGGCGCCGGGTTCTACGAGGACACCTACGCCAAGGAGGACGGGCGGTGGATCATCACCCGCACCGGCTACAAGCGGCTGTGGGAGGAGCTGGCGCCCCGGGCGTCGGTGGAGGGCCTCACCCTCACCGCCTCCTGGTGGCGGACCGACGGGCGCAGCAGCCTGACCAGCTGACGCCCGTCCTTGCCGGAGGCGGCGGATCGGTTGGTCGGTCGGCGTCAGGAGGCGAGGCGCCAGGGTCGCAGCGCGGGGCTGCCCTCGATGTGGGACACGACGTGCCCACACCGGGCGCAGCAGCCCCGCCACTCCCGCTCGCCCAGGGACAGCAACGTCACCGGGTGGAGCTCCATCTCACCGTTGCAGTACTCACACGTTTCCATGCCCCGAACCCTACGAAGGGGGTGTGACAGCGAACCCGGGCCCTGGTCACGAGCTGTGTCGCCCGCTCGGCCAGGCCCCACGTCGAGGCGAACTGGTCCCGATTCTGGTCGCCCCCACGACCATCCTCGGGACCACTACGGGCCTTGGCCCCGGTCAGTGCTGGAGCCAGGCGACCAGGTCGGCGGGGGCCATCGACACGAGGCGCTGCTGGTAGCGGACCAGCTGGTCCTCGTCGAAGAGGGCGCGACCCTCGCCGGAGCGGCCGGAACGGAAGAAGGCCTGGTCGTCCTTGAGCACGCCCAGACGGTCGGGCACGCGCTCGACGGCCCGGTCCCGCATGGCCTCGAAGGTGGCTGCCTCCACCAGCTCTGGCCACCGGTCGTCGGGCACCTGGATGCCGAGTCGGTGGGCCAGTCGATGCATTTCGCCCTCGAGGTCGTCGGTCAGGTCCTGGTAGTGGACCAGCACCACGTTGGGTTGGTGGCGCCGGGCCCAGGCGTCGGCCGCGTGGTGGACGACGCCGGGCAGACGGTCGAGCTGGTCCTCGGGCCGATCGTCGGCATCGATCCACCACCGCATCCACACTCTCGCAGACAGAGGTGGGGGCGCGGACGAGGGTGACCCGGTGAGCTGCTGCATCCGGTCCCGGTCGAGGTTGGCCACGTGGTGGTGCAGCGACAGACCGACGTCCAGCGGATCGCGGCCGACCACGATGTAGGTGACCCGTCGATCGAGGGGCAGGCCGTCGAGGGGCGTGTGGGTCTTCAGGATGCGGCGGTGCTCCTGGGCCTCCAGCCGGCCCCGGACGACCTCGATCGGCGCCAGGTCCCAGTCGACCCACGGCGAGATCTCGGCCAAGGGGGCGGGGAGGTCCGGTGTCTGGAACACCAGCAGGGCGCAGATCATCTGCACCCAGGTCGTCCCGCTCTTCGACCGGGTGCTGATCACGATGTCGTCAGGGCGGTGGACGAAGCCGGCCCACCGCTCGTTCCGCTCCGACCGGTACTCCCGCATCGCGGTCACGGTACGTCCCGCGGCCACCGCCCGTTCTGAGCGCCAGACGCGCCGCAAACAGCGCGCTCACCGACCAGAACGGCCAAGCCGTTCCCGGCCGGGCACACCGGGAACCGTGCACCGGGACCCGCTCAAGGGCCGAGGCCGACGCTCAGGGGAGGCGCCAGGCGCCGGCGTTGGCCACAGCCAGGCCGTCGGCCAGGAGGGTGGCGGCGACGCGGTGAGCCCGGTCGGGGTCGGCGGGCCAGCCCATCACCGCGGGCAGGTCGGCCTCGGCCACCGGGCCGGACCGGAGGGCGTCGACCAGCCGACCCCGGCCCTGGCGGTCGCTGCCCGCGAAGCGGGACTGGCGGCGCGGCCGGGGCCAGGGGTCGTCGCCGGCGAAGCCGCCGGCCCGCCAGGCGCACCGCGCAGCCACGGGGCAGACCTCGCACAGGGGCCGGGGCCGGCACACGGTCGCGCCGAGCTCCATCACCCCCTGGTTCCAGGCCCAGGCGCCGCCGGGGGCGGAGGCGTCGGCCTCGACGGCGAGGGCATCGGCCTCGGGCTGGCTCACCGCCCGACCCTTCAGCCGCGACAGCGTGCGGGTGACGTTCACGTCGAGCACGCCGACGGGCTGCTCCCCGGCGAAGGCCAGGACGGCTCGGGCGGTGTAGGGCCCGACGCCGGGGAGAGCCAGCAGCGCCCCGAGGTTGAGCGGCAGCTCGCCACCGTGCTCGGCCACGACCGCGGTGGCACAGCGGTGGAGGTTGACCGCCCGCCGGTTGTAGCCCAGCCCCTTCCACTCCTCCACCACGTCACCCGCCGGCGCCGCGGCACAGACGGTGGGCGACGGGAAGCGGTCCAGGAAGGCGTGGAACCGGGGCTCGACCCGGGCCACCCCGGTCTGCTGGAGCATGAGCTCGGCGACGAGGACCGCCCACGGGTCCCGGGTTCTCCGCCACGGGAGGTCCCGGCCCTCGGTCCCGAACCACGCAGCCACCTCCGCCACCAGCGGCGCTGCGGCGATCAGGGGTCGCGACGACACCAGTAGACGACCGTGACGTAAGGGAGCTCGAAGGACGGGCCCAGGTCGGCCACCAGCTCTCGCACCTGGCCGGCCAGGACACGTCGATCCGCGTCGGGCTGGGAGGCGATGTAGGAGGTGGACAGCACCCGGGCCACCAGGGTCTCGGGATCCATGGGCTGGCGGTAGGTGGTGTCGTAGCGGCTGACCGGCCCGAAGGGGGCGTCGATCGCCTCGATGCGAGCGGCCCAGTCCTCCTCGACCGTGTAGGGCACCCGCCACCTCCCCCGCTCGTCCCAGCGGATGAGGCGACTCAGCTCGGCCACCCAGGGCTCCCGGCCGTCGCGCTCGTTCCAGATCAGCCCCAGCCCACCCCCGGGCCGGAGCGCACCGGCGATGGCGTGCAGGGCCACGGGAGCGTCGAACCAGTGGAACCCTTGGGCCACGGTGACGGCTTCGACCGGACCCCCGAGGTCGGGGAGCGCTTCGGCCGTGCCGTCGAGGGCGCGGGCCCCAGGCACCGAGACCGCCAGCTGCTCCCGCATCTCGGCCACCGGCTCCACCGCGAGCACCTCGGCGCCGGTCGGCACCAGGAGGCGGGTGAGCTTGCCCGTGCCCGCGGCCAGGTCGACCACCCGCGCCCCCGGGCCGATGGCCAGCTCATGGCACAGCAGCTCCACCGCATCAGCCGGGTAGGACGGTCGACCCCGCTCGTAGTCGGCCACGCCGGCCGAGAACCCCTGCGCCGCGGAGGGCATCACCCGGGGATCGGGCCGACCCGCGTCCACGCTCAGGCCTCGTCGGACCAGACGGCCTCGACGTCGTAGGGGCGGGGCCGTCCGGGCGCGGCGGCGTCGGTCCACACCATCACCTTGCGACGGAAGTAGCAGACCTCTTCGCCCTGCTGGTTGATGCCCTTGGTCTCGACCGACACGATGCCCCGATCGCCTTTGGAGGTGAGCTTTTTGTCCAGCACTCGGGTCTCGGCGTGGATGGTGTCGCCGTGGAATGTGGGCTTGGAGTGCTTGAGCACCTCCACCTCGAGGTTGGCCACCGCCTGGCCGGACACGTCGGGCACGCTCATGCCCAGGACCAGCGAGTACACCAGGTTCCCGACCACCACGTTGCGCCCCTGCGGGGTCTGCTCGGCGAACCACTCGTTGGTGTGGAGCGGGTGGTGGTTCATGGTGATCATGCAGAAGAGGTGGTCGTCGTACTCGGTGATCGTCTTGCCGGGCCAGTGGCGGTAGACGTCTCCGACCTCGAACTCCTCGAAGGTGCGGCCGAAGGGGCGCTCGTGGACGGTCACCGGGTGTTCCTCCATGGGTGGGACGGGCGGCCAGCGTAGGGCGCGACGCCTCGACGTCCCCCGTCCAGGGCCGTCCACGGTGGGTGCGGCGGCGGGCACTCTCTGCGGGGGCAACATGGCCCGGATGAAGAGCGCGGTCGGGTGGATGGGGTCGTGGGTCGAGGAGGACCCGGCGGACCCGGCGGACCCGGCGGTCTGGCTCCCGGCCACCGACGTGTTCCTCGGTGCCGCGGTCATCGCGGTGGAGCCGCAGGTCCTCCTGCCCGGCACCCTGATCATGCTCCGCACCTGGATGGACTCCTTCCCGTCCAAGGACGAGGCCGTCACGATCGACTCACGGACCGCCTGACGCCTGGGATGTGAGCGAATCGGCGGTGCTCGGTAGCCTCGCCGGCCATGACCGCGACTCCTGACCTCGCCGCCGCCGCCTCGGCCCTCGACGCCGCCCAGGCCGTGGTCGACTCGGCCGTGGCCGTGTTGGCCCGCGACACCATCGACGCCCGCCAGGTCCTGGCCTACGAGGCCGCCCACGCCGCGGCCGCCATCGCCACCGGCCGGGGCCTGCTCGGCTATGCCGCCAAGGGCGACCTCGAGGGCCGCATCACCTGCGCCTTCATCGCCGATGCGGTGGGCGAGCTGGCCGGGAAGCTGTTCGGCCGCGAGGCCGAGTGGGGCGTGGAGCCCACCGCCCTCGACGCCACCCGCGGCTTCCTCGCCGACTTCCGGGCCCCCGAGCTGCTGGCCAGCATCGACAGCGACGGCCCCCGCCACCTCGACGGCGACTTCGAGCTGGTCCAGGACACCTTCCGGCGCTTCGCCGACAAGGAGCTGGCCCCGATCGCCGAGCACATCCACCGCGAGAACGCCGACATCCCCGAGGACATCATCTCGGGCCTGGCCGAGCTGGGCGCGTTCGGCCTGTCCATCCCCACCGAGTACGAGGGCTACGGCGAGGGTGGCGAGGGCGAGTACATCGCCATGGTGGTCGCCACCGAGGAGCTCTCCCGCGGGTCGCTGGGGGCGGGCGGGTCACTGATCACCCGGCCCGAGATCCTGGCGCGGGCCCTCATCGCCGGCGGCACCGAGGAGCAGAAGAAGCACTGGCTGCCCCAGCTGGCCTCGGCCGAGATCATGAACGCGGTCGCGGTGACCGAGCCCGACTTCGGCTCCGACGTGGCCGGCGTGAAGGTCAGCGCCACCCCCACCGACGGCGGCTGGCTGATCAACGGGGTGAAGACCTGGTGCACCTTCGGCGCCCGGGCCGACGTCCTGCTCCTCCTGGCCCGCACCGACCCCGACCGCAGCAAGGGCCACCGCGGCCTGTCGCTGTTCATCGTCTCCAAGCCGCGGGGGGAGGGCCACGGCTTCCAGTTCACCCAGGAGGCCGGCGACGGCGCCCCCGGCGGTGGGAAGATGGAGGGTCGGCCCATCGACACCATCGGCTACCGGGGCATGCACTCCTACGAGGTCGCCCTGGAGGACTGGTTCGTCCCGGCCGAGAACCTGATCGGCATGGAGGGCGGTGAGGGGCGCGGCTTCTACTACCAGATGGCCGGCTTCGAGAACGGCCGCATCCAGACCGCGGCCCGGGCCATCGGCGTCATGCAGGCCGCCTACGAGGCGGCCCGCCAGTACGCCCTCGACCGCAAGGTGTTCGGCCAGCCCATCGCCGAGTACCAGCTCACCCAGGCCAAGCTGGGCCGCATGGCCGTGCTCATCCAGGCCAGCCGCCAGTTCGCCTACGAAGTGGCCAAGCTCATGGCCAAGGGCGAGGGCCAGATGGAGGCCACCCTCATCAAGGCCTACGTCTGCAAGGCGGCCGAGTGGGTCACCCGCGAGGCCATGCAGATCCACGGCGGCATGGGCTACGCCGAGGAGTACGACGTCAGCCGCTACTTCGTCGACGCCCGCGTGCTGTCGATCTTCGAGGGCGCGGACGAGACCCTCTGCATCAAGGTCATCGCCCGCAAGCTGGTCGCCGACGCCGCCTAAGCGGGCTACATCGAGAGCAGCTCGAAGGTGGTGGCCGGCACCCCGCCGAAGCGGGCCGCGACGCCTTCGGCCATGCTCCGGAGGAAGGAGTCGGGGTCGGTCATCGGGCCGCCGCCGAGGCCGTCAAGGTAGACCCGGTGGGCGGCGAGCGAGGCCACCGCCCGATCGATGCTGTCGCTGACGTCGACTGCGTGGGTCGGTTGCGGTGAGCCGGAGACGGCCACCCACCGGACCCCGCCCCACGGCTCGAACCCGTCGATCTCGGCCAGCTCGCGGAACACCCAGCGGTTGGCGGCGTCGCGCACGGCGTCGATGGTCGCCTGCCCGGCGACGATGTGGTCGGCCATGTTGAGCGCCCCGGGCCCGAACGTGTCCCGGTGGTTGAGGGTGATGACCAGCTCGGGTCGGACCCGCCGGATCGTCCGGGCGATGTCGCGTCGCAGGTCGAGGCGGGGCACCAGCATCCCGTCAGGGTGCTCGAGGATCTCCAGATCCGTCACCCCGACCGCGGCACAGGCGACCCGCTGCTCCTCGGCGCGCAGGCTGCGTGCCTCCCACGGCTGCATGGAGTCGATGCCCGCCTCGCCTGCGGTCAGCAGCAGGTAGGCCACCTCCTTGCCCTGGTCGGTCCACCTCGCCACCGCGCCCGAGGCCCCGTACTCCATGTCGTCGGGGTGGGCCACCACGGCGAGGGCGCGGTCCCAGTCCTCGGGCACGGCTTCCAGCGGGGGGCCTTCGGCGTCGTCCATGCCCGCATCATGCAAGCAACGGCCGTCCCGCGCACCTATCGTCCGCCCATGATCTCCGGACTGCACACGATCATCTACTCCGACGATGCCGAGGCCACGAGGTGGCCCACTCCCTCCCCGACTGACGGTCAGCTGGCCGGGGCGACCAGGTCGGCGGGGACCATCTGCTCGGTGAGGAGGCGCTCGAACCGGGACGGGTCGCCGGCCACGAAGCGGCGGCACAGCTCGACGCCCTCGGTGTAGCAGAAGATGTACGCCCGCCAGGTGGGGTCGGAGATGAAGGCCACCTGCTTCTCGGCCCGCTTGGTGGGCAGGAGCAGCCACCGCTCGGCCCAGGCCACCACCTCCTCGGGCGGTCGGCCGTCGTCGTGGAGCATCAGGGCCAGGTTGCCCCGAGCCCCCTGCACGGTGGACAGGGCCGTCCGCACCTGGGCCGCCACCTCGGCGTCGAAGGCCACACCCGCCGACGCGAAGTGCGGCGCGATCGCCGCCTCGGTCTCGGTGCCGACCAGGCTCTCCAGGGCCAGGTCGGCCAGTCCCTCGGCCAGCAGGCACTGCGGGGTGCCGACCAGGAAGATGGACTCCTCGAGGTAGCCTCGTTCCCGGACCAGGCCCACCTCCTTGCGGCAGTGCTCGGTGTGGTGGCCGGGGTAGGCCTCGTGGGCCACCAGGTGGGGCAGGGCCAGCGACGGCACCGGCAGGTCGATGTTGATGGCCACCCGGCTCTGGAGCCCGCCCAGGTAGTAGTTGAACCCCGACCACGGCTTGTCCGACTCCAGCACCCAGTCGACCTGCTCGCCCTCCGGCAACCCGAAGGCTCGCTGGGTGCGCTCCCGCAGGTCGTCGGCCAGGTCGCGGACCAAGCCCTCCAACCGGTCCGACGGCACCACTTGGGCCTCGCGCCAGGCGATCATCCGCTCCCGCAGAGCCCCGTTCCCGGGGAGGACGACGTCCAGGCGCTCGTGGGCCTGGGCCAGGGCGTCCTCGGTCACCCGGCGGGGCCGGGCGCCGTAGCTCAGCTCGACCTCGTCGAGGTAGGCCACGTCCTCTCCAGCCAGCTTTCGACCCAGGGTGTGGAGCCCGACCGCCTGGGCCCTGATCCACGCCCGGCGGCGACCCTCCACGTCGGGGTCGGCTCCCCCATCGAGGTCGGCCACCAGTCGAGCCACCCGGGCCACCAGCGAGGGCAGCGGCGTCGGCGCCCCCTCGTCGGCCTCGACCGGCCACGCCTCCGGGCCGTAGTAGGCGTCGACCATCCCGTCGAGGTACCGGCCCAGGGCCAGGCCGAGCCGCACGTAGCGCTCGGGCAGACCCTGGTCGTCGTCAGCCATGGCCGCCACGGCCGGGCCCCTCGAGCTCACGGTCGGCGTCAGTCGAGCTCGGCGTGGAGGAAGGCCACCGTCTGGGCCCAGGCCTGGTCGGAGACGGCCTTGTCGTGGACCTCGGGTCGGGTGTCGTTGAAGAAGGCGTGGTCGACGCCAGGCCA
>JBBSME010000030.1:0-26965 GCA_038233335.1 Acidimicrobiales bacterium
CGAAGACCTCCGCGGGCGGCTCGTCGGCGAAGTCGAAGACCTCCGCGGGCGGCTCGTCGGCGAAGTCGAAGACCTCCGCGGGCGGCTCGTCGGCGAAGTCGAAGACCTTCGCGGGCGGCTCGGCCCAGCCGCCGGCGTCGTCGAAGAGGGGGCCGCGCGCGGACGGGTCGGCCTCTCCCTCCCCGTCCAGGTCGTCAGGGTCCGGGAGCTCGGATCGGAGCTGGTCGGCACCGGGCAGGTCTCCCGAGGCGTCGATCGCCGCAGTGTCCTCCGACGGAGGGCCCCAGGCGTCGAGCTCCTCGGAGGGCGGGCCCCAGGCGTCATCGTCGCCCGTCTCCTCCACGGTGGTCGCGGGCGAAGCCTCGGTGAGGTCGATCTCGGCCTCCGGTCCGGGGGTCGGATCGGCTGGCGTCGGGTCCTGGGCCACCGGTGGCTCCTCGGGGTCGGCATCGGTCGTGTGGCGTCGCGCGAAGATCCGGCGCCCCTTGCGGCGCGTGTCCTCACCCTCAGCCTCGCCCTCGTCCGCCCCACCGAACGCGGCCCACTGGTCGCCGACAGGGTCCTCGTCGACGGGGTCCTCATCGATGGGGTCGTCGGCGGGCTCGGGCGCAACGGGCTGCTCGCCGGCGGGCGTGGCTGCGTCGTCGGCCCAGGAGATGGCACCGGTCGGCTCGTCCCAGCTGCCGTCCCAGGGGTCGTCCTCGTCGTCCACGAAGCCCTCGGCCCAGGACAGCTCCTTCTCCTCGGCCGCCGGCGCCGGAGCATCCCCTGCCGCGGGCTGAGACCCGGTCTGGCCCTGGCTCCAGGCCACCACGTCGTCGTGGGGCTCGTCCCACCCTCCGCTGGCGGGGACGCCCCAGGTGTCCTCGGCCGGCCACGGGTCGTCGTCGGTGTCCTCCACCGCCGGCTCGTCCCAGGCCGGGGCCGGTCGGGGGTCGAAGCGGACGCCCTTGGCCGGGCGCACTCTGGCGGCCCCGGCCGGGTCGGCCGAGCCCTCGAGGGGGAACCGGAGGGCGGGCTTGGGGCCGACGGGCGGCTTGGCCGGACGGTCGCCGTAGCGGGGCAGGCGGTCGCCCCGCCGCTCGGCCACGTCGCCGCGCTCGATGGCCTCGGCGGCCTCGTCGGCTCCGATGATGCGCACGCCCTCGGCCGGGTCCCCGGGTCGGGCTTGGTCACGCCTGCGGTCGTCGCCCATGGGTCTCCTTCGGTCGTGCCGCTGCGGATCGAGCAGGACGCGCCAGCCGGCGCGCCCGCCGCTCAATCCTCGAGCAGCTCCGTCTCTTTCTGGCTGAGGGCCTCATCGATCCGCGTCTCCGCGGCGTGGATGAGGGTGTCGATCTCCTTCTCGGCGCGAGCCAGGTCGTCTTTCGAGATGTCGCCGTCCTTCTCCAGTCCCTCCAGCTCGGAGCGGGCCGTGCGCCGGGCGTTGCGGGCCGAGACGCGGTTCTCCTCGGCCATGTTCTTGACGACCTTCACCAGCTCCTTGCGGCGCTCACCGGTGAGGGTGGGGAAGTTGAGCCGGATGAGGTTGCCGTCGTTGCTGGGGTTGAGGCCCAGGTCGGAGTGGCGGATGGCCTTCTCGACGGCGGCCACCGACCCCTTGTCGTAGGGCGTGACCACCAGCTGGCGGGCCTCGGGCACCGAGATGTTGGCCAGCTGCTGGAGGGGGACGTCGGAGCCGTAGTACTCGACCATCAGCTTCTCGACCAGGGCCGGCGCGGCGCGCCCGGTGCGGATCGAGGCCATCTCGTGGCGAGCGTGGACGACGGCCTTGTCCATCTTCTCCCGCGCCTCGGCCAGGACGAGATCCACCATCTCGTCACTCATCGAGGCACGCCCTGTCGTTCGGAGCAGCCCAGAATGCCGCGACGGCGCAGCTCACCAGGCACGACGTGGGTGGTAGGCGGGGTCACCGGACCAGCGTACCGACTCCCCGGTCGCCGTCGAGGACACGCCGGAGGTTGCCCGGGGCGGTCACGTCGAACACGACGATGGGGAGGGAGTTGTCCATGCAGAAGGTGATGGACGTGGGGTCCATGACGTTGAGGCCCTGGTTCAACACGTCCATGTAGGTGACCTCGTCCAGCTTGGTGGCCGAGGGGTCCAGCTTGGGGTCCGCGGTGTAGACGCCGTCCACGCCCGAGTGCGTGCCCTTGAGCACAGCGTGGGCCTCGATCTCCGCGGCGCGCAGTGCTGCCGGAGTGTCGGTGGTGAAGAAGGGGCTGCCCAGGCCGCCGGCCAGGATCACCACCCGCCCCTTCTCAAGGTGGCGGATGGCCCGGCGGCGGATGTAGGGCTCGGCGATCTGCGCCATGTGCACGGCGGTCTGGACACGGGTGGGCTGACCCAGGTCCTCGAGCACGTCCTGGAGGCCGAGGGCGTTGATGACCGTGGCCAGCATGCCCATCTGGTCGGCCTGGGCCCGGTCCATGCCCGCGCCGGCGCCGACCTGGCCTCGCCAGATGTTGCCCCCGCCCACGACGACGGCGATGTCGACCTGGCGGGTCCGGCGGACCTCGACGATCTCCTCGGCCAGCATCCGCACGGTCGCGCCGTCGATGCCGTACCCGGCGTCTCCCGCGAAGGCCTCGCCGGAGAGCTTGAGGACGACTCGGGACCAGGGCTGCTCGGCCACGGAGGGGCTCAGCTCCCGACGATGACCTGGGCGAAGCGAACGACCTGGGCGTCGCCCAGGAGCGCCTTGACCGTGGTCTTCTCGTCCTTGACGAAGCCCTGCTCGAGCAGGACCCGCTCCTTGAACCAGCCGGTGAGGCGACCTTCGACGATCTTCTCCATGGCGGCCTCGGGCTTGCCCTCGGCCCGGGTGATCGACTCGAGCGTGGCCCGCTCCTCGGCCACCTGGGCCTCGTCGACGTCCTCGCGACGCACCGCCGCGGGCTTGGTGAAGGCCACGTGGACGGCGACCTCGTGGGCCAGCTCGGTGGTGCCGCCGTCGAGCTCGACGATGACGCCGTTGACACCCCGGCCGTCCTGGCGGTGGACGTAGGAGTCGATGACGTGGCCGTCGCCGGCCTCGACCCGGACGATCTGGCCCAGCTCGATGTTCTCCTTGAGGACGAGCTTGAGGTCGTCGATGGCCGCGGACTTGGAGGCCGCCGCGCCCTCGCCGTCGCCGACCACCAGGACGGCGATCTCCTGGACCAGGGAGATGAACTGGTCGGACTTGGCCACGAAGTCGGTCTCGCACTTGAGCTCGACGATGGCGGCCACGCGGCCCGACTGGGCCACGGCCACGGTGCCCTGGCTGTTGTCGCGGTCGGAGCGACCGGCCGCCTTGGCCAGCCCCTTCTCCCGGAGCCACTTGGCTGCGGCCTCGGGGTCGCCGCCGTTCTCGGAGAGGGCCTTCTTGGCGTCCAGCATCCCTGCGCCGGTGGACTGGCGGAGGGCCTGGACGTCCTTGGCCGTGAAGTCAGCCACGCTCAGCTCTGCTCCTCGGTGGTGGCCGCCTCCGCGGCGGCCTCGGTGGCGGTGGTGTCCGGCGTGCCGGCGGCGGCATCCGGGGACGCCGGCTCGGCTGCGGGGGCCTGCTCGGCGGGGGCAGCGGCAGCCTCGGCCGCGGCCTCGGTGGAGGCCGCGTCGGGGGTGCCGGCCGGCTCCTCGGCGGCCGCCTCAGCCGGGGCCTCGGGGGCCTCAGCGGCAGCGGGAGCGGCCTCCGCCGGCTCGGTCCCCGGAGGGGCGTTCAGGCGGGCCTCGCGGGCCTGGGCTGCGGCGGCGGCCTGGTTGCGGGCCTCGGCCTGCTCGGCCGCGATGCGGGCCTCGTCCTCGTCGGAGCGGACGACCTTGGCTGCCGCGTCGCTGCGCTTGGAGGCCATGAGGCGGCCCTCTTCGACGGCGTCGGAGATGATCCGGCACATGAGGGTGCCGGATCGGATGGCGTCGTCGTTGCCCGGGATGACGTACTGGATGACGTCGGGGTCGCAGTTGGTGTCGACCACCGCGACCAGGGGGAGGCCGAGCTTGTTGGCCTCGGTGACGGCGATGTGCTCCTTCTTGGTGTCGAGCACGAACACCGCGCTGGGGAGCTTCTCCATCTGGTGGATGCCACCCAGGTTGCGCTCCAGCTTGTCGAGCTCGCGGCTCAGTAGGAGGGCCTCCTTCTTGGGCATGGCGTCGAACTCGCCGGAGTCCCGCATGCGGCGGTACTCCTTCATCTTGGCGACCCGCTTGGCGATGGTCTCGAAGTTGGTGAGCATGCCGCCCAGCCAGCGCTGGTTCACGTACGGCATGCCGCACTTCTCGGCGTAGCTCTGCACCGGGTCCTGGGCCTGCTTCTTGGTGCCCACGAACAAGATGGTCCCGCCGTCGGCGACGGTGTCGCGGACGTAGGAGTAGGCGGACTCGAGGCGCGTCAGCGTCTGCTTGAGGTCGATGATGTAGATGCCCTTGCGGTCACCGTGGATGAACCGCTGCATCTTCGGGTTCCACCGGCGCGTCTGGTGTCCGAAGTGGACACCTGCATCGAGGAGCTGCTTCATGGTCACGACGGGCTGTTCCACGTCGTCTCCTTCCCAACGGTTGAGCGTCGCCCAGACCTGACGCCCGTGAAGGCGACCGTTGGTGGTCCGGGTTGAGTGATGAGTGAGGCTCCACCGGACGGTGGGGCCGACGGAGCATCCTAGGCGCAGCCCACCCCGGAGCCACCAGCCGAGAGGGGCCCACCTGCTGGTCAGCCTGGTCGTGGCGCCGAGGCTGCGCCCACCGCGGGCCGGCAGCTTCACCAGCTCGGCATCCTCGCCGCTCGTGTGTCGTCGGCACCCGGAGCGACGGCGAGGCCCGAAGGCGGAGGACCCCTGCCCCCCGATCGGGGTCCGGACCCGATGAGGGGCACGAGGCGCACCCAGGGCGGGCCGTCCTCACCCCAGAGCGAGGCCGGATCGATGTAGAGGTCGCCCCGGCGGGCGCCGACGTGGAACCGGGTGCCGGTGGTGCCGACCACGACCCCCTTGGACAGGGCGGAACCGGCCCGGACGGCGATGGTGGCCAGGAAGGAGTAGGAGGTCCGCACCCCGTCGGGGTGGCTCACCGTGACGTGCAGGCTGCCCGCGACCGGCCCGGCGAAGGTGACGACGCCCTGGGCCGCGGCCCGCACCGGCGTGCCCGGCTCGGTCGCGTACTCGATGCCCCGGTTGCCCGGCAGCCACGGCTGTGGCGGCGGACGGAACGGGTCGGTGATGGGCGCCACCAGCGGGGGGTCGTAGTCGAGCTCCGACCCCTGGGCTGCGGCCGGTCTCGTGGCGGTCGGAGCCAACCCGCCCATCACTGCCACCAGCACGCTGACCACGACCATCCGGGCCGACGGCCGTGGCCGGGCCCCCGCCCCACCCCGCGCCGGGACCGATGCGGGTGCCGTGGTTGGCCCGGCCGCGGAGGGCCGAATAGCCGGCCGGGTCAGGCCCGGGGGTGGGTGTCGGTGTGGACCTGGCGCAGCCGCTCGCGACTGACGTGGGTGTAGATCTGGGTGGTGGCCAGGTCCGCGTGGCCCAGCAGCTCCTGCACCACCCGGAGGTCGGCCCCGCCGTCGAGGAGGTGGGTGGCGAAGCTGTGGCGCAGGGCGTGCGGGTGGGTGACCGTGGGCGAGCGCTGGTCGAGCAGGCGCCGCACGTCGCGCGGGGTGAGCGGGTGCAGCCGGCGGTTGACGAAGGCCACGCTGGGGTCGGCCGCGCCCACCAGCTCGGCCCGGACCGAGAGCCAGGCCCGCACCGCGCGCACCGCCGGCTCGCTCATGGGGAGGAGGCGTTCCTTGGCCCCCTTGCCCATCACCACCACCCGGGCCCGATCCAGGTCGAGGTCGGCGACCGCGATGCCGCACAGCTCGGAGACCCGCAGCCCGCTGCCGTAGAGCAGCTCCAGTACGGCGTCGTCGCGACGGCGGAAGGCCACCTCCTTGGGTTCGGGCGGGTCCTCTCCCCCGTCGAGCATCTCGCCCAGCTGGTCGTGGCGGAGCACCTCGGGGAGCCGAGCGTCGCCCCGGGGCGCGGAGAGCTCGGCCGACGGGTCGATGGGGATGCGGCCGGTGCGCGTGGCCCAGCCGAAGTAGCGCCGCAGCGAGCTGGCGTGGCGGGCCATGGTGCGCGAGGCCAGCCCGCAGGCCGAGAGGTAGGCCAGGTAGCGCCGCAGGGTGCGGTGGTCGACCGGCCCGGGGCCCTCGACGCCGAGCCGGCCGGCCCAGGTGGTGAAGCGGGCCAGGTCGGTCCGGTAGGCCCGGACGGTGCTGGACCCGACGCTGGTGAGCGACTGCAGGAACAGGTCGGTCTCCCAGGCCACGGCGCCCACGGTACCGGCGCCGGATCAGGGCTTCGGTGACCCACCGCATGAGCATCCGGACTCCGCCCGCTGTGCCCCTCATGCTCGGGCCCTCCGCTCCACCCGGCCGCCGTCGCGGTCGATCCAGCGGTCGGCCTCCAGGGTGTCGAGGGCCACGGCCAGCGTGCCGAGGCCCAGGCCGGTGCGGCGGCTCAGGGTGTCCAGGGTGGCCGGTTCCCACCCCAGGGCTCGGAGGACCCGGCGCCCGTCGCCGCTCGGGCGAGGCCGCGGGTCGAGCAGGGTGCCGTCGTCGGCTCCGGCGTCGGCCAGGCCCAAGGCGTCGAGCACGTCGTCGGGACCGCAGGCCACAGTGGCGCCCTGGGACAGCAGCCAGTTGGTCCCGGAGGAGGCGGCGGACCGCACCGACCCCGGGACCGCCAGCACCTGGCGATCTCGTCGCAGGGCCTCATCGACGGTGTACATCGAGCCGCCCGAGCGGGGGGACTCGACCACCACGACCACGTCGGCCAGGGCGGCGACGAGGCGGTTGCGGGCGGGGAAACGCCAGCGGGCCGGTTCGGTGCCGAGGGGGTACTCGCTCAGCACCACCCCCCGGGCTGCGACCTCGGACCACAGGGTGCGGCTGCGCGCCGGGTAGACCACGTCGAGGCCACTCCCGACGATGGCGACCGGCGGAGCGCCGTCCGGTCCCGCCGCCAGCGCGCCCCGGTGGGCGGCAGAGTCGATGCCCACGGCCAGACCCGACACCACCCGGATGCCGGACCGGGCGCACGCCAGGCCCAGCTCGTGGGCCAGCTCGGCGCCGGGTCGCGTGCAGCGCCGGGTGCCGACGATGGCCACGGTGGGACCGGCCAGGGCCTCCCGGTCGCCCGATGCGAACAGGACGACCGGGGGCTCGACGTCGTCGCCCAAGCGAGGCGGGTGGGAGTCGTCCCCCAGCACCGAGACGGTGAGGTCGACGTGCTCCCGCCACCGCTCCCCCACGTCCAGCCGACCAGCGGCCCGAGCCCACCGGCGGGAGGTCTCCTCGGCGGTGCGGCCCAGCAGCTGGCCCACCTCCGGGACCAAGTGGGCACGGCCGGCGCCGACCGTGCGCCAGGCCTCGCGTCCGGACGCCGTCTCCCACAGGGCGCGGAGTCGAGCCGGCCCCATCCCCGGGAGCCCGGCCAGGGCCACCCACCAGGCCGGGCCCGGCAGGTCGTCGTCGAAGAGCGAAGGAGGTGGCTCGGGACCCACCGGGGAGCAGTCGGATCGGGCCGTCATGCGGCCGCCTCCAAGGGTGAGGCGTTGGCCCGCAGGGCCATGGCCAGCGCCACTGGCTCTGCCTCCAGGGCGGAGCCCGGATCGAGGCCGTCGAGGTCGGCGATGGTGCGGGCCACCCGTCGTACCCGGGCCAGGCCGCGGGCGGTGAGCCGGCCTTGGCGCAGCGCCGCCTCCAGCATCCTCTTGGCCCCCGGGGCCAGCGGGGCCACCTCGTCGAGGCGCTCACCGGGCAGGGCCGAGTTGCTCCGGACGCCGCGAGCGGCAGCCAGCTCTCGGGCACCTGCCACCCGGTCGGCCACCGGAGCCGTGGCCTCATCGGGCTCAGCCGCCAGCAGCGCGGTCGGGTCGGGCCGGTGCACCTCGACTCGGAGGTCGAAGCGGTCCAGCACCGGGCCGCTGAGCCGACGTCGGTACCGGGCCCGGGCCGCGTCGGAGCACCGACACGCGCCCGGCTCGGTGGCCTCACCACAGGGGCAGGGGTTCGTGGCCGCGACCAGCAGGAACCGGGCCGGCAGGGTGACCGACGCCCGGGCTCGGGCCACCCGGACGACACCCTCCTCCAACGGCTGGCGCAGAGCGTCGACCACCGAGGGAGGGAACTCCCCCAGCTCGTCCATGAACAGGATCCCCCCCGTCGCCAGCGACAGCTCTCCCGGCCGCAGCGCCGCGGTCCCGCCGCCGATCAGGGCGACCATGGTCGAGGAGTGGTGCGGAGCCCGGAACGGGGCCCGAGCGAGCAACCCGCCGCCGGGGACACCCATCCCGGCGGCGGAGTAGGCCCGGGTCACGGCCAGGGCGTCGTCCTGGTCGAGGGGAGGCAGGAGCCCGGGCAGGCGCCGGGCCAACATGGTCTTGCCCGCCCCGGGGGGACCCATGAACAGCAGGTGGTGACCGCCGGCGGCGGCGATCTCCAGGGCCTGGCGGGCCATGGGCTGGCCTCGCACGTCCGCCAGGTCCGGCGGGGGCGGATCCGGGGGCGGCGGTGGGGGCTCGGGCGGGTCCGGCCAGGGGGCCTCACCCTTGAGGGCCAGGACCACGTCGGAGAGGCGCTCCACCGGGCGGACCTGGTGGCGGCCGACCAGGCGGGCCTCGGCGGCGCCGGCCACCGGAACCACCATCTGGGAAGTGGCCATGGCGTCGACCAGTGAGACGGTGCCGGGGACGGCCCGCAGCGAGCCGTCGAGGCCCAGCTCGCCCAGGCAGCCGATGTCGGCCAGCGCGTCGGCGGGAACCTGGTCGCTGGCGGCCAGCAGGGCCAGGGCGATGGCCAGGTCGAGGCCGCTGCCGATCTTGCGCTCCGACGAGGGGGCGAGGTTGACGGTGATCTTCTGGGGAGGCCATGTCAGCCCTGAGCAGATCAGCGCGGCCCGGACCCGGTCGCGCGCCTCCCGGCAGGACGTGTCGGGCAGCCCGACCACGGTGAACCCGGGCAGGCCCTGACCGACGTGGACCTCGACGAAGACAGGACGGCCCTCGACCCCGAGCAGGGTGGCGGACGAGACTTTGGCGAGCACAGGGGCCCTCCGAGCGATGAGCGCGGGTAGACCGCGCAACGAGCGAGCGGAGGGCCGTGACGCCGGCCGACGAGCGTGGGTCCGACCCTACCCAGGGGGTGCGACAGCCAGACCTCGAACCCGCGTCAGCGGCCGTGGAACTCGGGCGGGCGCTTCTCGAAGAAGGCGCGCAGGGCCTCGACGGTGTCGTCGGTGGAGAAGTTGTAGGACTGCGCGGTCGACTCGGCTTCGAGCTGGGCCTCGTACGCGGTCTCGAAGGAGCGGTTGAGCATCCGCTTGGTCTGGGTCAGGGCGATGGGTGGGCCGGCGGCGAGGCGGGAGGCCCAGTCATCGACCAGAGCGTCGAGCTCTTCCGGGGGCACCACCCGGTTGACCAGGCCCAGGCGGTGGGCCTCCTCGGCCGGGACGATGTCGGCCAGCAGGGCCAGCTCCTTGGCCCGGTGCAGGCCGATGAGCCGAGGCAGCAGCCAGGCCCCGCCGAAGTCGGTGGACAGGCCCCGCCGGGCGAAGATCTGGGAGAAGCGAGCCTCGGTGGAGGCGATGGTGAGGTCGCACCCGAGGGCCAGGTTGAGCCCGGCCCCGGCGGCCACGCCGTTGATGCGGGCCAGGGTGGGCTGGGGCACGTCGTGGAGCACCTGGGCCAGGCCGTGCAGGTCGCGCATGTGGGCCAACGAGTTGGCCGCCGCCGTCTGGCCGTCGCGATCGCCCAGGTCCGCACCGGAGCAGAACGCCCCATCGGCCCCGGTAATCACCAGGACCCTGTCCTCGGCCGAGGCCGAGACCTCGGTCAGCACCGCCTTGAGCTCGCGGGTCATGGCCCCGTTGAGCGCGTTCTTGCGTTCCGGACGGTCGAGGGTGATGGTGACCACGCCCTCGGTGCGGTCGACGCGGATGGCCTCGAAGTGCGGGTCGGGCATGGGCGGCACGATACTGACGGTCATGGGCTTCAACCCGCACCGCCCGACCCGCAAGGGCCCGGCCGACTACCTGCTGGTGGCCAGCGCGCTGGTCGTGTGCGTCGCCCTCCTCGCCTGGGCCCTGCTGGGCTGAGGATGGCCAAGGCCCGATCCGGCGGCCGTCGGTCCCGGTCGGGGCCGAGATCGGCGCGGCCGGCGTGGCTGCGGGACGACGGCACGGCCATCGACGACCTGCACGGTGAGCCGGTCGAGGTCCGACGCGTCCAGCCCTACCAAGCGACCAAGCCCTACGCCTGCCCCGGCTGCCACGGCACCATCGCCGCAGGGACGGGTCACCTGGTCGTCGTGCCGGTCAGCGCGCCCGAGGACCGACGCCACTGGCACCGGTCGTGCTGGTCCCAGCGCCACCGACGCGGGCCCCGCGGCGCTCGACCCTGACAAACTGGGTACCAAACGCGCTGCCCCAGCAACGCGTTTGGTCGCCACTTCAGGCCCGTCCTCGAACCGGGTACCAAACGCGCTGCCCCAGCAACGCGATTGGTCCCCACTACGGCACCGCGGTCAGGCCGGGGGCACCGACCCGGACAGCTCGACGGGGGTCTTGCCCGAGTCGGTGTCGTCGTGGCTCCAGTCCGGCTGCTTGGTGGCCTGCGACTCGTCGAGGACGGCGCGATCGTCGACGATGTCGACGATGGGGGCGATGAGCGGCACCTCGGTGATGGCCACGGTGTCGTCGACGTGGACCGACAGCGCGTTGGGAAACACCGCCAGCAGGCTGCGCAGCACCGTCTCGTGCTGGGTGGCCAGGTAGCAGCGGGCGCCGTCGGCCACGGTGGCGATCTTCTCGTCGATCGTGGCGAGGTCGTCGGGGCCGGAGTCGGCCGCGGTGATCTTCTCGAGGCGGTCGGCCAGGACCAGGCCGTCGGCCTTGCAGGGCGTGCACTGACCGCAGGACTCCACGGCCAGGAACCGGGACACGCCGGCGGCCACCGCGGCGAGGTCGTCGGCGTCGTCGAACACGAGGAAGCCGGCGGCGCCGAGGCCGCTGCCGATGGCCTCGAGGTGCTCGTAGGTGACGATGGTGTCGAACAGCTGGGCCGGGATCAGGGCGTTGGCCACGCCCGACATGGCCGCCACCAAGCGTCGGCCGTCGCGGGCGCCGCCGCCCACCGCGTCGATCACGCTCTCCAGGGGCGTGCCCATGGGCACCTCGGCCACGCCGTGCCGGGTGGTCGAGCCGCTGATGGTGCAGATCACGGTGCCGGGTGACTCGGCCGTGCCCAGGGACCGGAACCACTCCGCCCCCTCGGCCATGATGCCGGCCGCGTGGGCGATGGTCTCGACGTTGTTGATGAGGGTCGGCGCCGATCCGTCGGCACCTTCCAGGGCCATCAGGGTGTCCGCCGAAGACGACGGTCGCGAGCCCCCCTCCTCGGTGCCGTGGCGGAAGGGCGGCGCGATGCGGGGGAACGGAGGACGTCCGGCCACCACCTCCAAAAGGGCCGTCTCCTCGCCGAACAGGTAGGCGCTGGGGCCCAGGCTGGTGCCGACGTTCACGCCCTCGCACCACCCCGCCTGGCGCACCTCCTCGATGGCGGCGGCCAGGCGCTCCCGCTCCGGGCCGAAGCTCTCCTTGATCGCCACGGCCACCCGATCGGCACCCACCGCGAAGGCGGCGACGAGCGCCCCCTCGATCACCGCGTACGGGGTCCGTCGCATGAGGGTGCGGTCCTTGAACGAGCCCGGCTCGCCCTCGGCGCCGTTGACGATGACGGTGGTGGCCACGTCGGCCGAGGCATGCTCGGCCACCGTGCGCCACTTCACACCGGTCGGGAAGCCACCGCCCCCGCGACCGCGCAGGCCCGAGGCCTCGATCTCGTCGATGGTGGCCTTGGCCCCGAGCCGACGGGCCGCCTCCAGGCCCCGGCCGCCGCCCGCGGCCTGGTAGTCGGCCAGCGAGGCGATCGGGTCGGCAGGGAGGACTCGGGTGACGAGCGGTGCGGCCATGGGTGGATGCTCGCGCGGTGCGGGAACCGCGCGCGCCCGGACCCGCGCCGGCGCCTCAGGCGGCCCGGTGCTCGGGCGGGACCTCTTCGCCCTCGGCCACCGGTCCGGGGGGCGTCCCGTCGCCGAAGGGGCGCCCGCCCAGCTCCTCCCGGCCGTGCTCCGTGAGCCAGCCCGACAGGTCCGGGCCCTTGGGCACGATGGCCGAGGGGTTCAGGTCGGTGTGGACGCAGTAGTAGTGGCGCTTGATGTGGTCGAAGTCGATGGTGTCGCCGAAGCCGGGCGTCTGGAACAGGTCCCGGGCGTAGGCCCACAGCACCGGCATCTGGTCCAGCTTCTGCCGGTTGCACTTGAAGTGGCCGTGGTAGACGGGATCGAACCGGGCCAGGGTGGTGAACAGGCGCACGTCGGCCTCGGTGATGGTGTCGCCGACCAGGTAGCGCTGGGTGGCCAGGCGCTCCGACAGCCAGTCGAGGCGGGCGAACAGGGCGTCGTAGGCCTCGTCGTAGGCCTCCTGGGACCCGGCGAAGCCACACTGGTACACACCGTTGTTCACGTCGGTGAACACCAGGTGGGCCACCTCGTCGATCTCGTCGCGGAGGTGCTCGGGGTAGAGGTCGGGGGCGCCGTCGCGGTGGTGGGCGGACCACTCGGTGGACATCCCGAGGGTGATCTGGCGGAAGTCGTTGGTGACCACGGCACCGCTGGGGATGTCGACGATGGCGGGCACGGTGATGCCACGGGGGTAGCCCGGCACGGCCGCCTCGAAGGCGTCCTTGAGCCGGGGGATGCCGAGGACCGGGTCCACCCCGTCGGGGTCGAGGTCGAAGGTCCAGCTGTCGGCGTCGTGGGTCGGGCCGCAGACGCCCATGGACAGGGCGTCCTCCAGGCCCAGCAGCCGCCGCACGATGATCGCCCGGTTGGCCCAGGGGCAGGCCCGGGCCACGACGAGTCGGTAGCGCCCGGCCTCGACCGGCCACTCGGACGAGCCGTCGGCGGTGATGCGGGCGTCGAGGTAGCGCTGGTCCCGCTCGAAGGACCCGCCCTCCACGAGGTAGGTGCCCTGGGCCTCGTCGGTGCCGGCGGTCGTTGTGTCGTCAACCATGTCCTCGACGGTACCGGCGGGACCCGTCCGAGTCCCCACCGAAGGACGGTCGCTCAGACCCGGCGGACCATGACCTGCCCCTGCATGACGACATCGGGGTCGTCCACGGTCACGACGAGGTTGATCCCGCTCGGGGCCTCCGCCTCTTCGACGTCGTCCCCGGGGGGCTGGGGCGTGACGCGATCGATCCTGAGGACCACGCCGAAGGTCGAGGTCCCGGGACCGGTCGTCTCGAACGCATCCGTGGGCCGAAGGGTGCCGTCGTCGATGATCCCGACCAGCTGCATCGTCTCGCCCTCCGGCTCGAACACGTCAGTGATGCGGACCTCGAAGTCCCGGGCCTCCTCGTCGCCCGCCGGGCCGCTGGTGGATCCGGTGGCCTCCGGGGCTCCGGGCTCGGTGCTCGGCCCGTCCTCCGCCGAGGTCGGGCTCGGTCCCGCGGTCGACTCCACCTCGGCCGAGGCCGAGTCGTCCCCACCGCCGCATGCGGTCACCACGACCAGGAGGGCGATCACCGATGCCGCCCGCCAGCCAGTGCGGCGCGATCGGCCCCGGCGAGCGGGTGTGGATGGTTCAGCCATGGCGCTCCTCAGTGGTGGGGACCCTGACGGTACGCATCGGGCCCTCAGTTGTCACCGGTGAGGCCCACCCGACCTGCCCCTGCCGCACCACCCCTCTGGGCGAGGCCACACCGCGCGCAGTGCGATCAGGCGGACAGGGCGAGGGCGAGGGCCGAGTCCAGGTCGGTGGCCCGACCGTCGGGCCCAGGGGGGCGGCGGGCGTCGTCGACCACCGTCTCGGTGGCCATGCTCCCGAACAGCGACGTGGTGGCCCACGGGTCGACGCCGGCGACCACCGAGGCCACCGGGCCGAACCAGGACGCATCGAGCGGGATCAGCGGGAGGGTGCGCAGCGTCCGCCCCTGGGCGCGAGCCGCCCGCTCCAGGAGGGCACGGAAGCTGAGCGCCTCCGGTCCGCCCACGTCGTAGGAGCCCGGAGGGTGGGCCAGCGCCGCCACCAGTGCCTCGGTGAGGTCGCGCTGGGCAATGGGCTGGGTCATGGCCGACGACCCCCGGGGGACGCCGACGGGCACAGGCGAGAGCCCGGCCAGGCAGGACAGGCGGCGGAGGAGCTGGAAGCTCAGGCTCGCCGGTCCGAGCACGATCGAGGCCCGCAGCTCGACGGTCCGGCAGCGGTCGCGCAGGATCTCACCCACCTCGTGCCGGGACCGCAGGTGCGCGGAGGGCGTGGCCGCCGGACCCAGGCCGCCCAGGTACACGACCGGCCGGTCGGGGCCCCACGCCGCCGCGAAGACTTGCGCACGAGCCCGGTCGAGCTCGGTCACGTTCCGCCGGTCGAGGGCGTGGACCAGGTAGTAGGCAGCGTCGGCCGACCCCATGGCGCCCGCGGGGTCGCACTCGTCGGCGTCGAGGTCGAAGGTCACAGCCCGCCCGGCACCGACGTAGGCGGAGGGGTGACGGGTGGCGCCCAGGACGCTGTGACCAGCGGATTCGAGGGCCAGGCCCAGGTCGGAGCCGATGGCACCGCTGGCCCCGGTGAGGAGGATCTGCATCTCGGGGCTCTACCCGCATGTTGTGAAGCCACTCACATGGGTAGGGCGAGAGGGTGCTGCTCGTCGTTGGACTCGTTGTCGCCCTGGCCGCCTGGGCCTACCTGTTCCTCCTCCCCCGCGAGGGCCTGTGGACCCGCAGCTGGGTCGCCGCCGGTGCCCTGACCACCTTCTCGGTGGCCGCCCTGGCCGCCGACGGTCGGCTCGACGCGGTGATCGGACCGATCACCCCGGTCGAGGCCGGCATCGGACTGGGGATCGGCGCGGCCTGGCTGGTCGCCACCCACATCGGCCACGCCGTCCTGTGCCGCCTCTTCCCCGGCTTCCTGGCCCAGATCAACGACCTCTACGCCATCCGCGACCGCAGCCGGCTCTGGTTCACTGTCGGGGCCGTCGTGGCCATGGCCGTGGCCGAGGAGGTCTTCTTCCGCGGGTTCGTCCAAGACGAGGTCGGTCTGGTGGCCGCCGTCGCGGCCTACACCGCCGTCCAGATGGTCGAGCGGAAGTGGGCTCTGGGCCTGGCCGCCCTGCTGGGGGGCACCGTGTGGGGCCTCCTGTTCTGGTGGACCGGCGGCCTGGTGGCGCCGATCGTGGCCCACGTCCTGTGGACCGGGATGCTCACCTTCGTCTGGCCCCTCAAGGGCTGCGGCGGCGCCGACCCCACCGAGGAGGCCGTCGCCGCCCAGCGGGCCCCCGGTCCGCCCGAACCCGCCCCAGAGCACGCCCCCGAGGAAACCCGATGACCCACTTCGAGAGCCGCAACGTGTCCGAGGCCGACGTGCCCACGACCCCCTCCGCCATCTGGGACGTGCTCTCCAGCCCGGACCTGCTGGCCCGCTTCACCCCGCTGATCCGCGAGATCAGAGCCGACGGCGACCTCTGGTGCTGGCAGCTGTCGGGGATATCCGCCCTCGGCGTCGAGGTGGCGCCCTCGTTCTCCGAGCGCATGACGCTCGTCGACCAGGAGCGGCTCGACTTCCGCCACGACCCGCCGAGCGGTGCCAGCGAGCGGGCCGGCGCCGACGGCACCTACACCCTCTCCCCCCTCGGCGACGACGCCACCCGCCTGTTCATCGACATCACCATCTGGGTCGACCTGCCCCTCCCCAAGGTGTCGCGCCGGGCCGTGGAGAAGGTCATGGCCGAGTCCATGGACCGCACCGGCGACCGC
This sequence comes from Acidimicrobiales bacterium, assembly GCA_038233335.1. Taxonomy (GTDB): domain Bacteria; phylum Actinomycetota; class Acidimicrobiia; order Acidimicrobiales; family Iamiaceae; genus Iamia. Next base: position 15,830 of record JBBSME010000030.1, read on the forward strand.
TTCGCGGCCAACCTCTACCGCCACCTCGACATCGACCCCAACCGCGTCGTCGAGCGCACGCCGCAGTCCTAGAAGGCGGCCTCGATGACCTCGATCTGGTCGCCCAGGACGGCGACGACGTCGAAGCGCACCTGGGCCGGTCCGATGTCGGCCTGGGCCAGCCAGGCCGCGCCCAGGCGGCGGATGCGGGCCTGCTTGTCGGGGGTCACCGCCTCGGCGGGCACGCCGTAGGCCGCGCTGGTACGGGTCTTCACCTCGCAGACCGCCACCACGCCGTCACGAGCCACGATCAGGTCGATCTCGCCCCTCCGACCGTCCCGCCAGTTGCGGGCCAGCACCGTCCAGCCTCTCGCCGCGTACCAGTCGGCGGCGCGCTGCTCGCCCTGGGCGCCGAGGCGCTGACGACGACGGTCGGGACGCTTCGCTCCGGTCACGACGACCTCAGCCCCCGGGCGCTGCCCGCAGGCCGGGATCCCTACTTCTTGAGGGTGCTCGGGTCCCGCTTCTCCTTGACCTTGGCCGCCTTGCCAATGCGGTCACGGAGGTAGAGGAGCTTGGCCCGCCGCACGTCGCCCCGGCTCACCAGCTCGATGCGGGAGACGTTCGGGGTGTACAGCGGGAAGGTGCGCTCGACGCCGACGCCGTAGCTCACCTTGCGGACGGTGAAGGACTCGCGGACCCCGGAGCCCTGGCGCTTGATCACCACGCCCTGGAAGACCTGGACGCGCTCCTTGTTGCCCTCGATCACGCGGACGTGGACCTTGAGGGCGTCGCCGGCCTGGAAGTCGGGGATGGGCTCGGACCGGGCATCGCTGCTGGTCTCGATGGTGGCGGTGTCGATGACGTCGAGGCGGTTCATGGCGCGTGCGATCCTTGGAGTCGGAGGGGCGAGGGTCGCTCGCCGGGAGCCGCAGGGTCGGCTCAGGGGCGACCGATCACGCTAGCCGTCGATGTCGTGACCGGGAAAGCCAGGGGCCCAGGGCGGGATCTCGGCGACCAAGGCGTCCTCCTCGGCCGACAGCCCGCCGCGGGCGTCGATCAGGTCGGGGCGCACCGCCAGGGTGCGGTGCAGGGCCTGGGCCCGGCGCCAGCGGGCGATGCGGGCGTGGTCGCCGGATCGCAGCACCTCGGGCACCTCTCGTCCCCGCCACTCCGCCGGGCGGGTGAACTGCGGGTACTCGAGCAGACCGTCGGCGAAGGACTCCTCCTCGGCCGAGGCGTCGTTGCCCATGACGCCGGGGACCAGGCGGCCCACCACCTCGAGGGCGACCATGGCGGCCACCTCTCCCCCGGCCAGGACGTAGTCGCCGATCGACATCTCGCCGTCGACCAGGTGGGACCGGACCCGGTGGTCGACGTCCTCGTAGCGGCCGCACAACAGGGAGAAGCCCTCTCCTGTGGCCAGCTCCCGAGCCCAGGCCTGGTCCAGGCGCCGTCCGCCCGGGCCGAGCAGGAGGAGCGGCCGGGGCGGGTCGACGGCCTCGACCACCCGGGCGAGGGGCTCAGCCCGCAGCACCATCCCCGCGCCACCGCCGAAGGGTGCGTCGTCGACGGAGCGGTGGGGGTCGTCGGTGCCGGCCCGCAGGTCGTGGACCCGCACGTCGAGCACGCCCTTCTCCCGGGCCTTGCCCAGCAGGCTGAGGCCGGCGAAGCCGTCGACCATGTCGGGGAAGATGGTGAGGACGTCGATGCGCACGGCGGGCGCGCCCCTCAGGAACCGAGGAGGTCGGCGTCGAGCAGCCCCGCGGGCGGATCGATGACCACCCGGTCGGGCAGGCCCGAGCTGTCGGTCACGAAGACCACCGGGACCAGTGCGCCGGACTCGAGCACCAGCAGCTCGTGGGCCGGGTTGTCCTGCACGGCCGCCACTCGGCCGACCTCGGTGCCGTCCGCCAGCACGACGGCCGCATCGACCAGCTCGTGCACCCACAGGGCGTCGTCGGCGTCGAGCGGCTCGGCCCGCAGCGTGGCCCCGGGGAGGGCCTCGGCCGCGTCGCGACCCTCGACGCCGGCGAAGGCGACGATCCACCGATGGTGGTGGGGGGTGGACCGGGCCACCTCGCGCTCGACCTCGTCGACCCAGAGGCGGGTGCCGGGGGCGACGCGCTCGGTGCGGTCGGTGGTGAGGGCGACGATGACCTCGCCCCGCAGGCCGTGGGCCTTGTCGACCCGGCCGACCTCCAGCAGGTCGTCGGGCAGCGGCACGATCTAGTCGACGAACTCGATGGAGACGCCGGTCTCGCCGTCCTTGGCGGCGGCGGCCCGGCTGACGTCGCGGACAGCGTTGGCCACGCGGCCACGCTTGCCGATGACGCGGCCCATGTCGCCGTCGGCGACCGAGACGTTGAAGGTGAGGCCGTCGCTCTCGTCGACCTCGACCCGGACCTCGTCGGGGTTGGCGACCAGGGCCTTGGCCAGGTACTCGAGCACCGCCACCGCAGTGGGCGCCGGGAGCTCGGTGGAGTCGGAGGACTCCTCCTCGCCAGCCTCGTCGTCGGTGGTCTCTTCGTCGGTGATCTCCGCGTCGCTCATCGGCTTGTCGCTCCCGTCTCGGTCTGGCTCACTGTGGTCGTTGCCACCCGAGGCCGATGAGCGCTGGCGGCTCCGCAAGCTCCGCCGCCAGAGAGCCCGTGTCGTCTTGTTCGCTCGCTTCGCTCGCTCACGAGGCCGCCTCGGCAGTCTCAGCGTCGGCGGTGACGGGGCGGTCGTCGGGGCCGGGAGCCTCCAGGGGCTCGGGCTCGGTGCCGTCCTTGAAGTGCTTCCAGGCGCCGGACACCTCGAGCAGCTTCTGGACCCGCTCGGTGGGCTGCGCGCCCTTCTTCAACCAGTCGACGGCCTTGATGTTGTCGATCCGGACCGTGGAGGGCTCACGACGGGGCTGGTAGGTGCCCAGGATCTCGATGAACCGACCGTTGCGGGGCGAGCGGCTGTCGGCCGCGACCAGTCGGTAGGTGGGCTGCTTCTTCTTGCCCATCCGCATGAGGCGGAGCTTGACCACGGTCGGCATCTCTCTCTGTCGTCGATCTTCGGCCCATTGGGCCGACTGTCAATGGTGCCCGCTGGCCCGGCCGCGGCACAAGTGCGCGGTGGCGTGCGGGGGGCCGGTCACACGCCGGGGAGACGGAACTCCCCGGGTGCGGGGACGCCGGGGACGGTGGTCGCCGGCTTGGTCCCCTTCGGATGGCCGCCCTTGGGGGTGGTGCGGCCGCCCTTCTTGCCCTTCTTCTTGTTCTTCTTGGCCTTCTTGGGCCCGAAGCCCATGCCCTTCATCATCTTCTGCATCTGCTTGAACTGGTCGAGCAGGGCGTTGACCTCAGTGATGTTGGACCCGCTGCCGGCCGCGATGCGGGCCCGGCGGGAGCCGTCGATGAGGTCGGGCTTCAGCCGCTCCTCGGTGGTCATCGAGGTGATCATGGCCTCGATGCGGCCCAGCTCACCGTCGTCGATCTCCTGGTTGCGGAGCTCCTTGGGCACGCCGGGGAGCATCCCGATGAGGCCCGAGATCGGGCCCATCTTCTTGACCTGCTGCATCTGCTCGAGGAAGTCCACGAAGGTGAACTGCCCGTCCATCAAGCGAGCCGCGGCCTCCTCGGCCTGATCGTCGTCGAAGGCCTCCTTGGCCCTGTCGATCAGGGTCAGGACGTCGCCCATGCCCAGGATGCGTCCGGCCAGGCGGTCGGGGTGGAAGAGGTCGAAGTCGGCGATCTTCTCGCCGTTGGAGGCGAAGGCGATGGGCCGGCCCACCACCTCCTTGACCGAGAGGGCCGCACCGCCGCGGGCGTCGCCGTCGAGCTTGGTGAGGATGACGCCGTCGAGCTCGAGGGTCTGGTGGAAGTTCTCGGCCGTGGTGACCGCGTCCTGCCCGGTCATGGCGTCGACGACCAGGAACGTGTACTGCGGCTGGGTCACGTCCGCGATGCGGCGGACCTCGTCCATCAGATCGGCATCGATCGACAGGCGGCCGGCGGTGTCGACGATCACCACGTCGCGGCCCAGGCGGCGGGCCTCGGCGATGGCGTTCTCCGCCACCTGGACCGGGTCGCCGCCTTCGCCCCCGATGGCATCGTCCTTCGACACGACCGGAACGTCGACCTGGCGGCCGAGGGTGCGGAGCTGCTCGATGGCCGCCGGGCGCTGGAGGTCGGCGCCGACCAGCATCGGGTTGCGGCCCTGGGCCTTGAACCAGCGAGCCAGCTTGGCCGAGGCGGTGGTCTTGCCCGAGCCCTGGAGGCCGGCCATGAGGACCACGGTCGGCGGCTTGGAGGCATAGGTGATCCGCAAGGTCTCGCCGCCCAGGGTGGCGATGAGCTCCTGGTGGACGATGTCGATGACCTGCTGGGCCGGGTTGAGCGCCCCCGACAGCTCCAGGCCCAGGCAGGCCTCCCGCACCCGGGACACGAAGCCCCGCACCACGGTGAAGCTGACGTCGGCCTCCAGCAGAGCCAGGCGGATCTCCCGGAGGACCTCATCGACCTCGTCCTCGCCCAGGCGGCCCTGGCCACGCAGGCGGGTGAAGATCCCCTCGAAACGGTCGGTCAGTGCGTCGAACATGCGGCTGGCGATGCTACCTGGTCAGGGTCTCGGCTCCGTCCCGCCCGTCGGTGCCGTGGGCCCGTTCAGCCCGAGGCGCGGGGCGAGACCAGGTCGCTGGGAGGCGGCGGCGGACCGGGGTTCCGTCGGGCCTCGACCTCGGCCATCAACCGGGCCCGCAGCTCCGCACCGGTGGTGGGGGCGGCCAGGAGCCCGACCGCCACACCCAGGAGGAACACGATCGTTCGGCTGAAGCCCATGAACCGGGCGATGGCGAAGGCGATGCGCACAGGCGAGAAGATCAGGCGGAACAAGAACATGGACGCGACCGTACTCATCCCGCCGTCCGGCGGCAGGGGATCGCGCCCGGGTGGCGGCGGTCAGACCATGGCGAAGAGAGCCTTCCTCAACGCGCCCACGAGCAGCCGGCAGGGTCAGTCGTCGGCGTTGGGCTTGCTCGTCGACTTGAACTCGTTGAGCGCCTTGAGCACCTTCATCGTAGCGTCGTAGCCAAGTTCGTCACCCGTGTACCTCACCTCGTATAGGCCCTGCAGATTCGAGGGAAGGGCCGTGCCGTCCTCGACCAGCAGGATGAACCGCTCTCCGTAAAGGGCCATCGCTGCACCGATCTCGATCAGCACGTTCTGGTTCACGATCCGATGCTCGTTGCCCTCGGGATCCAACAGCCGCTGCTCGGTCTGGACATGGATGATCCCAGCCGAGCAGGAGCGCATGTCATCCATGACCTTCGCTGGCACCGGCTTCGACACTGACTCCCTATCGACGGAGACGACGGGCGCGAAGTCGCCGAACTGGAGAAGCTCCTTCAGCTGATCCACCACCCGCCGGCTCTTGCCGTGGGTGATGAACACTCTGCGATTGGACATGTCCGACGGATGCTGCGGCGGAGCGCTCTGCCCGTTACGGCGCACCGGGCCAACCTCAGGTTCATCTGCGCTTGCGAGAGCCTGAGCATCGTCGGCGGGCGGATCAGCCTCGCTACCCTCAACCTCACGGCTCGGCCGGCCGCCGAGGTCGACGTAGGTCTTCTCCTTGATTCGTTTGAGGAATCCAACCATCTCAGCGTTCTCAATGATCAGGGAGTACACGCCCTGGGTCCGGGCAGCCGGAACTCCAAGCGCCTCAAGAACGTTGTATGCGATCTTCTCGGCTGGCAGCGGGGACCCGTCGTACTTCTCCAGGAACGCCTTCTCAACCGTCGGGGCCAGCACCGCCTGTCGACGCGCAATCTGGTCGTCACCCTCCTCCAGCGGGGCCACGATTCGCTTGCCGAGCGACGTGAGCGAGATCTCCGATGCGTTCGGTCCGCCTTCGGTCAGGCCGTAGCCGATGGCGGCGCCGCACAGGCCGCGGAAGGGGCCCGAACTCGGGCTCATCTCCAGGGCAGCCGCCACGTCTAGCGGGCGCGTCGGTTCCTTGGCGTAGTGGTCAGCTATGGCCACAGGAACCCGTAACGCCTGCGGGAGCGCCACGCTCGGGATGTCGGTCTGGCTGATCTGCTTGCGCCGCGTCGGCTTCACGTCATCGGTCATGGCAGCAAAGGGTAACCACAATCGTGTGATTCGACAACGCTGTACATGCACATGCTGCACAGCGCGTACCGCACACCCCTTTGCTCCTCTCCCTTCGTCCCCATTGTCCGTGCCTGTACGCGAATCCGGCGCTCGTGGACACTCCACCCTGGGCCCCACGTGACTGCCTGCTCGGTTGCCTCAAGCATGCGGCGTTGACCGCGACGAGAGGTTGGGTCACCAACCGACCAACTCCGCCGGGCGACCGCGACTTCGCCACTTCAGCATCGCGAGTCGCCGCGACTCCACCCCCACACCTCAACAAGGCCGTCCGGGGGCACCGGCACTGGGCCAACGCAGGTCTAGGCCGATGACCTCGGGCTCACATCGAAGGCCTCGTCCATGGGCCACGGCGCCGGCAGAAGGAGGCCAGGCCCCTTGGTCAGCCGGTGGCGAAGAGGGCGTCGACGAACTCGTCGGGGTCGAAGGCCACCAGGTCGTCGGCCGTCTCACCCAGGCCCACCAGCTTCACCGGGATGCCCAGCTCGGCCTGGATGGCCACCACGATCCCACCCTTGGCCGAGCCGTCCAGCTTGGTGAGCACCACGCCGGTGACCTCGACCGCCTCGGTGAAGACGCGGGCCTGGGCCAGGCCGTTCTGGCCGGTGGTGGCGTCCAGCACCAGCAGGACCTCGGTGACGTGGCCCGGCTCCTTGCCGGCGACCCGGCGCACCTTCCGCAGCTCGTCCATCAGGTTGGTCTTGTTGTGGAGGCGCCCGGCGGTGTCGGCCAGGACCAGGTCGGCTCCCTGCGACGCAGCCTTGGTGATGCCGTCGAAGATGATCGAGCTGGGGTCGGCCCCCTCGGCGCCGCGCACGAGGGTGGCGCCGCAGCGCTCGGCCCAGGTGCCCAGCTGCTCGGCCGCGGCAGCGCGGAACGTGTCGCCCGCGGCCATGACCACGCGGCGGCCGACCTCGGCCTCCCGCTTGCCCAGCTTGCCGATGGTCGTGGTCTTGCCCACGCCGTTGACCCCGACGAACAGCCAGACGTTGGTCTTGCCCTCGTCGGAGTGCAGGGTGCGGTCCTCCACCTCGAGCCGGGCCTTCATCTCGTCCTTGACCGCCTCGAGGAGGAGCTCGGGGCTCTCGATGCCCTCCTCCTTCACCCGCGCCCGGACGGCGTCGAGCATCTCGGTGGCGGGGCCGACGCCCACGTCGGCGCGGATGAGCGCCTCCTCGAGGTCGTCCCAGGTCTCCTCGTCGATGTCGGAGCGGGACAGGATCGCTCCGAGGTAGCCCGACACGGTGCCCCGGGCCTTGGCCAGGCGGTCCCGGAACGACGGCTTGACCGGCGTGACGACCTCGGGGGGCGCCTCTGCGGTCGGCGGCTCGAGGACGTCGACGTCGCCTTCGGGAGCCTCAGGTCCCGGGCCCGCCTCGGGACCGGGCTGCACCGGGCGGGCTGACGGCGGCTCCAGGTCCGGCCGCCGGTCGCGGAGACGGGGGGCCACGAAGGCCAGCCCGACGCCGAGGACGACAGCGATGACGACGAGGATGATGACGATCTCCATGGGCGCTCGATGCTACGGGCCGTCGCCCCCGGGCCCGACACCGCCCGACGCCGCCGGCTCCCCACCGGCCCGCCCGTCGGCGGGCTCGGGCTCCACCGGGGTGCGGGCGAAGGGGACGATCCGCTCGGTCAGCCAAGCCCACACCGGGCCGGTGAGCTCCTCGGCGTAGTGGCTGCCGTCGGGCCGGACCTCGCCCTCACCCAGGTCGGCCAGGAACTCTCCCCCCGGGCAGAGCAGCTCGCCCAGATCCGCGTAGGCGGCCTGGTCGCCCAGGTCGTCGGCGTAGTCCTCGAACACCCGATCTACCCAGGCCACCGCGGCGGGGTCGTTGCGGGGGCTGGTGCTCCCGCCCAGCCGATCGTTCTGCTCGTTCATGCAGGGGGCGCCGACCACGAGGAACCGGGTGTGTGGCTTGACCTCGAGCACCGTCTCGATCCCCCGGTCGAACCCGTCCCGGATGGCCGTCTCCATCTCGGCGGTGCCGGCCTCGACCACATCCGTGCCCTGCTTGTGGTCGAACACCTCCCACGCCCCGTACTGGATCACGACCACGTCGGGCTGGGACTGGATCACGCCGTCCTGCCAGTAGGCCGGCCAGTCGCCGCAGCTCTGGGCCGAGGTGCCGATCCGGCCGTTGGGCAGGGCGAAGCCGGCCACGACGCCGCAGCCCAGGATGGCCCGCGAGCTGATGTCGATCTCCGGCGGGGCCAGAGCGGCCCCATAGCCCAGGGTCCACGCCACCGAGTCGCCCACCAGCAGCACCTTGACCGGCCTGTCCTCGGGGACCGGCGCGATGCCCTGGGCCTCGACCACCTCGCGGATCCGGTCCGGGATGGTGGCGACGGTGGTCTCGGGCAGGTCCGGGACGCCCCGCTCCACGTCGGCCAGCTCCGCCGGGAGGCCGGCCACGGTGGTGGAGGAGCCGCCCTGGGAGGTCCCCACGGTGCCGGCCACCAGCAGCCAGACCACCAGGGCGCCGCACACCAGCGCGGTGGCCGGGCGCGAGCCGCGGAGCCCGGGGAACCGCAGACGCAGGCCGTCGATGCCCTCGCGCCGGACGCGGACCTCGATGAGGAAGTAGGACGCCAGGGTGAAGCCCACGGCCACCGCCGTGCGCAGGGCCAGGAGGGCCACGTCGTCGATCCCGCCCCCGTCGAGGCCGGTGCGGCCAGGGCTGAGGAACACGTTGACCGGCCAGTGCCAGAGGTACAGCCCGTAGGACACCCGCCCGATGGCGACCAGCGGCGCCACCGCGAGGGCCCGGGTCCAGGGCAGGGGCGACCGGGGCAGGGCCACCGCGGCCACCAGCGCGGCGGTGGCCAGGGCCAGGCCCAGGAACCCACCCCGGTACATCCACAGGTCCCCCTCGGAGACGAGGAGGTACGACGCCACCACGCCGACCGCGCCCAGCAGGCCGACCAGCCCGAGCAGGCGACGGTGGCGGTGGAGCGGCCACTGGGCGGCCACCGCGGCCAGGAGGGCCCCGGCCAGGAGGGAGTGGGCCCGGGTGTCGGTGCCGTAGTAGGCCCGGGACGGGTCGCCCCCGCCCGAGGCCAGCTGGGCCATCCAGAGGGCCGAGGCCACGGTGGCGGCAGCCAGGGCGATGATGAGCGGCACGAGCCGACGGGCCCGCCGGAGGGCCAGCACCAACACGACCGGGAACACGATGTACCACTGCTCCTCGACCGACAGGGACCAGAGGTGGCGCAGGGGTGAGGGGGCACCGGCGAAGTAGGACTGGTCCGTCAGGATGAACCGCCAGTTGGCCACGTAGGCCAGCGAGGCCAGGGCGTCGCCCCGCACGCTGGCCCGTTCCGGATCGGCCACGAAGAACGGCGTTGCCACCGCCACCGCGGCCAGCAGGGCCAGGAGGGCGGGCAGGAGGCGCCGCAGGCGCCGGGTCCAGAAGGACCGCAGGTCGACGCCGCCGGTGCCGACCCGCTCCCGCAGGAGCAGGGTGGTGATGAGGTACCCGGACAGGACGAAGAAGACGTCGACGCCGAGGTACCCGCCGGACACCCAGGACACGCCCCCGTGGAAGAGCATCACGCCCACCACCGCGACGGCCCGCAGGCCGTCGAGGGCCGGGACGTAGGCCATGGGTCGCCGGACCCGGGTCTCGGGAGGGGCCGCGCCGGCCTCGAGGTCAACGCTCATGGCACCGGTCACGGTAGCGACGGACCACCGGGGCGAGGGTGTCGGCTCCCTCGCTCAGGTGGGTCGGAGCACGTCAGCCGCCCGGTCGCCAGGGTGCCGCGACCGAGCCGGCCCCGCCTTCGGAAGCAGGGTGACGGCTCGGGTCGCGGCGTCAGGGAAGGACCGGCGCCGCCCCCTGGTCGGCGCCGATCACCTCACTGCGGGGGGGCCTGGCCCAGGGTGACGGTGACCTCGGTCTGGCTGCCCTGGCGGCTGATGCCCAGCTCCACGGACGTGCCGGGCTCCCGGCTCCGGACCGCCGCGACCAGGTCGGCTGAAGACGTGATGGGGTCGCCGTCGATGCTGGTGACGACGTCACCGGCCTGGAGGCCGGCCTCCGCCCCGGGGCCGCCCGGCTCGACCTGCATGACCTGAGCGCCCTCGGCGGTCCCCTGGGTGACCTCTCCGGCCCCCACGCCGAGGTAGCCGTTGGTGATGGGCTGGCCGGCGACGATCTGGTCAGCGACCTGCTTGGCCGTGTCGATGGGGACGGCGAAGCCCACACCGACGTTGCCGCCGGACTCACTGGCGATGGCGTCGTTGATCCCGATCACCCGGCCATCGCGGTCGGCCAAGGCGCCGCCCGAGTTGCCCGGGTTGATCGGTGCGTCGGTCTGGATCATGGGGGCGGCGCCCCCCGGGGTCTGCACGGTGCGGCCCACCGCGCTCACGACGCCGGAGGTGACCGTCTGGTCGAGCCCGAACGGGCTGCCGATGGCGACCGCCAGCTGGCCGACCTCGGCCGGGTCGTCCAGGGCGAGGGCGGCGGCGGTGAGCCCTTCGGCCTCGGTCTGGACGACGGCGATGTCGGTGCCGTCGTCGGCGCCGACGACGGTGCCGTCGGACGTCCGGCCGTCGGCCAGGCGGAGGGTCACGTCCGACGAGCCGTCGATCACGTGGGCGGCGGTCATGATCAGCCCGGCATCGGCGTCGTACACGAACCCGGAGCCGAGACCCGTCCCGGTCTCGATCTGGACGACCGTGGGGCTGAGGGCGGCGGCCACCGCCGCCACCGGCTCCTCGGCGTCGGCCACGCCGGGCACGGTGGCGCTGCTGGCCGCGCTGGGGGTGGCGGCGACGGCTGCGGGCGACGGGTCGTCGCGCAGGGCCTGGCCGGCCACGACGCTGCCGGCCGACAGGAGGCCGACGGCGGCCAGGACGGCCACCCGAGCCCAGCGTCGGTGGGGCGGGGGCGGGCCGACGCGGTCGGGGGGCACCGAGGACGGGCCGATGGGCGGCGCCCCCGGGTCGGTGCGGGCCCAGACGGGATCGCCGGCGCCCCAGGGCGGGGTCGCGGCGGGGGCCGCG
>JBBSME010000031.1:0-26392 GCA_038233335.1 Acidimicrobiales bacterium
CTCGCCCCGGCCGGCACCGGGGGTGCCCTTGGTTACCACCACGGCGTCGCCGCCCGCCACGGGCGCGCCGGCGGCCCCCTCGGAGAGCGATGGCGCTTGCCGGACCACGAGCGCTCGCACCAGGCCCGCCCCGGCCGCCGCACCACCCGGAGTCGACCACGGCTCCCGCGCCCCTCCGCGCTCGGCTCGGGCGGCGACCGGGCAGCCGGCGTCCGGGGGCGCGACGATGCCGCCATGAGCATCGAGGTGGACCTGGACGACCTCGCGGTCGCGGTGGCCGAGCGGGGCCCGGCGGCCTACCTGGTCAGCGCGGGGGAGACCCGCCCTCGCGTGGTGTCGGTGGCGGTGTCCTGGGCCGACGGCGCGTTGGTGGTCGGGGCCGGGCGTCGGACCGCGGCCAACGTGGCCACACGGCCCGAGGTCACGCTGTTCTGGCCGGCGGGGGCTGACCACCCCGACCACAGCCTCCTGGTCGACGGCACAGCGACGGTCGACGAGGCCGGGGAGGCGATCACGGTGGCGCCGTCGTCGGCCATCCTCCACCGCTCTCGCGGCTAGCCGCTCCTGCCTTCCCGGGAGGAGCGGCCGCCAGACTGGTCCCGTGGCCGTCCCTGCTCCTTCCCCGTGGCGGATCGACCCCGGGCTGGCCCGCGACCTGTCCGGGCTGATCGGGACGCCGGCCGACGCTGGTCCGTTGGCCCTGCTGGGGGCAATGGCCGACCAGGTCCCGGCCGGCACCACGGCCAAGCTGGACGCGCTGGCCGCGGGGGAGCCACCGCCGGGGGCCGACCCCGATGCCATCGCCCGGCGGATCCTCGACGACCGGTACCGAGGTGCGCCCACCCCGGCCTGGTCGTGCTGGGCGCTCTCGACCCTCCTGGCCGCCCTGCTCGACGCCGGCGGGCACCCCGCCTCGGTCATCGCCCTGCGCCGCATCGACGACCGGGCCCCGGCGGTGGACGTCCACTCCGTGGTCCTCACCGACACCGTCGAGGAGGGTGGCCGCGTGCTCCTCGACCCGTACTTCGCCGCCGCCCTCCCCGGACCCGGATCGGCGGAGGGCGAGGGTGTGCACCGCGGGGTCCGGGCGCGGAGGATCGACGAGCCCGACGGACGCTGGACCTACGGGATGGACCGCCGGGGTCGGTCGGGCCTGCTCGACTACAGATCCCTCGCCGCCGACCTCGACCGCGGCGATGTGGCCGCCTTCTGCGCCATCTCCGTCACCCACACCGGCGTGCCCCCGGGCCCGTGCGCCTCGCTGTGGCGGGCCGAGGTGGCCACCGATGCCTACGTCCACGGAGCCGGCGGGGCCGCGGTCCGGGAGTGGCGGCCGGGCCCGGTCGATCCGGTGGAGGACGGCCACGCCGCGCTCACCGAGCACCCCGGGTGGGCCGAGGCCGCGGCCGACATGGGTCGCCGGGTCGGGTTCCCGCTCCGCTGACGCAGGGGCGACCTCGATCGGACGTCGCCCCCGGGCGACGACGCGGGTCAGACGGTGCCACCTGGCGCGAGTCTTTGACCTTCTTGCAGAACGGGTGCAAAGTGATGCGACGTATCGCACGGCACGCCTGTGCGAGGGTCGTGCCCGGGTGCGAGAGCCCGTGGGGCATCTTCAGCGCCGCCTCGCCGCTGCTCGACGGCGCCCTGGGCGACGGCACCGGCGACGGCTCGTCGGCCTGTGCGAACAGCGCGGTCCGGGGTCGCTACGGGATGAGCGACCCGATCGAGGCTCAGCCGGCCAGCGCCGGGGGCGGCTGAACCTGCTCGTCGAGCGGCGGCGCCCGGGGCGGTTGCGGTAATCCCTACATAACTGGTAGGCATTGCCGACATGGAGAGCGTGGGGGAGTCCGAGAGGCTCGCGCCTCAGCCGCAGGGATCGTCGCGGCGAGCGCACGTGGAGGGCCGGGAGCTCCCCTCCGAGGACCTGGTCCTCGGCGCGCCCGAGGAGGCCGAACCTCGTCGCCCACTGGCGCGGGTGGCCTACGGGATCGCCGGTCTGGCGCTGTTCGTCGTGGCTCTCGGCCTGATGAAGGAGGGCGCCACCGCCCTCATCCCGTCGCTGGAGGGATCGGTCTTCACCGACAGCTCGTGGAGCACCCTCGGCCTGGGCTGGCTCGGCGCCTGCCTGGTGCTGTCGGGCTCGCCCGTCGCCGCCTCCGCGCTGACCCTCTTGGACGGCGGCGCCATCGACCGGGCCCAGGCCTTCACCATGCTCACCGGTTCTCGCCTGGGCGCGTCGTTCGTCGTGTTGGTGGTCGGGGTGGTGTACGCGCTCCGCCACAAGGGGCAGGGCCAGCGGCGGGCCCCGGTGTCCATCGGGGTGCTGTCCTTGCTGATGACCTCGGTCGTCTACGTGCCCGCCGCCGTGGGGGGCTACTTCCTGCTCGACCGAGGCACCTTCGACGGGGTCGACATCGGCACCTCGCCCCGTCTCACCTCGCTGACCGATTCGGCCTTCGGCGGCCTGGTCGACCTCGTCGATCGGGTGGCGCCGGGCTGGACCCTGTTCCCCATCGGCCTGGGCCTTCTGCTGCTGGGCTTCGCCGCCATCGACCGGGTGCTGCCCACCGTCTCGCCCGATCGCATGGGCGACGGGGAGGGCTGGTACGAGCGCAAGTGGCCCATGTTCCTCGTGGGGTGCGGGGTCACCGCTCTCACCCTGTCGGTGTCGGTGTCGCTGACGCTGCTGGTGCCGCTGGTGGCCAAGGGCCACCTGCGTCGGGCCAACACCCTCCCGTACATCATGGGCGCGAACATCACGACCCTGGCCGACACGCTGGTGGCCGCCATCCTGCTCGGCAACCAGGACGGCGTGCGGGTGGTGGTGGCGGTGACGCTGGTGGTCACGGTCTGGACGCTCTTCCTGCTGGTGACGGCGTACCCCCTGCTGCGCCGGGTGCTGCTGGGGGTGGCCCGACGGATCCTGGCCTCCAACACCCGGCTCGCCGCCTTCGCCGGCGCCCTCTGTCTGGTACCGGCGATCCTCATCGCCCTCTGAGAGGCTGTCGCCCCGGTGGGGCTAGCGGGATGCGGCCTGGGCCTCCGTCGCGGCCATGCGGGCGCGGACCTCGGGTCGGCGCAGGGGCGGCACGGTGGGGGGTGGCTGCTTGCGGGGCGGGAGGTCGCTGAGCAGCTCGGTGGTGGCGGCGGCCACGGCGCGGACGGCCTCGGAGAAGGCCTCCTCGGTCGCGGCGGACGGCGCCCGCACCCCGCTGACCTTGCGGACGTACTGGAGGGCGGCGGCGTCGACCTCCTCCGCGGTGGCCGAGGGCTCGAGCCCCCGCAGGGTGGTGATGTTGCGGCACATGCCCTCACGCTAGGAGCGCCTGCCCGCCCTCGCCCGCGGTCCGGGCGCTCGAGCCCGGGGCTCAGACCTCCGCGGTGGGGGCGATCACCTTCTCGCCGAAGGCGCCCAGGCTCTCGGCTGTGTCCTTCAGGTAGAGGAACGAAGGCACCGCCACCCGATCGACGCCCTTGGCCCGCAGCTCCTGCACCGCCCCGACCGGATCGTCGCCGAACACGTCGGCGTCGCCGGCAGTGACCTCGATGGCCTCGGCGTCGCGCCCGGCGTCGGCCGCGCTCTGGCCCATGATGTCGACCAGCTCGGCCAGGTCGCCCTTGCCCGGGAAGAAGCCATCGCCCAGCCGGCCGGCCCGCTCGGCCGCCTTGCGGGAGTGGCCGCCGACGTGGATGGGCACCCGACCCCGGGGCGGCTTGGGGTTCACGCTGGCCCCGGTGAACTGCACGAACTCCCCCTCGTGGTCGGCCTGGTCGCCGTCCCACAGGGCCCGCATGGCGGCCACGTAGTCGTCGGTGCGGGCACCTCTCCGGGCGAAGGGGATGCCCAGGGCGTCGAACTCCTCCTCCAGCCAGCCCACGCCGATGCCCAGCTCGAGGCGCCCCCCGGACAGGTCGTCGAGGGTGGCCAGCTCCTTGGCCAGGACGACGGGGTTGCGCTGCGGGAGGATGAGGATGCCGGTGCCCAGGTGGAGGTCGGTGGTCACCGCGGCGACGTAGGTCAGCCAGATGAGCGGGTCGGGCAGCGGCGTGGAGGGGACCATGGGCATCTTCCCCGACGGGTCGTAGGGGTAGGTGCTCTCGTAGCTGTCGGGGAAGATCACGTGCTCGACGGTCCACACCGATTCGAAGCCGGCGGCCTCGGCGCCCTGGGCCAGCTCGACCAGCCCGTCGCGGGTGGCGAACTGCATGGTGTTGGCGAACTGCAGGCCGAACTTCACGGGGGACCTCCGGGGGGTGGGTGCCGGTCGACCCTAGGCAGCCCTGGACGCCGCTGCGCCCGGAGGGCCTCAGGGCCGGTCGAGCACCACCCGGCGGAGGGGGATGCCGATGCTGTCGCCGATCCGGGCCTCGACGATCGGGCGGGCCCGTTCCCGGCGCTCCGCGGGCGTTCCGGGCAGGTAGAGGGAGCGGACCAGCAGCCCGGCGGCGTCGGCGTCGGTGAGGGGCAGGGCGAAGGTGCGGCGCTCGTCGGAGGTGACGGCCAGGCCGTGGCCGGGGCCCGCCGGGCGAGCCGACGGGGCGACAGCGCCGCGCCGTTCGGGTAGCGGATGACGGCGCGCAGCGCGACCTGGAGGCGCAGGTAGGTCCACCCGTCGCGCCAGCCCAACGGCCGGCTGGCCGGGAGCAGCAGGACCAGCCGGCCCTGCTCGTCGAGCACGCGATCAGCCTCCACCAGCGCGTCGGTCAGCGGGGCGATGACCTGGAGGCTCATGGTGCAGACCACGGTCGACACGGCCGCATCGGGCACCGGCAGCTGCGTGGCCGAGCCTTGGGCCAGCGCTGTCCTCCCCGCGGCGCGGGCCACGGCCAGCTCGCCCCTGGCCGTGTCGACGCCGACCCAGGCCGGACCGAGGTGGTCGGCCATGGGCCCGCTGCCGCCGGCCAGGTCCAGCACCGTCCCGGACCGGCTCCGGAGGGGCTCGGCACACCAGGTGTAGGGGTCGGTCCCGTCGTCGGAGGTCCGTCCGAGGAGGTCCTCGGTGATGCCGGCCTCGTCGTCGTGGAAGCGGGCGAGGTAGTCGTCCCACCCCGCCGCCGCGGGGGTCATCGGCGGGTCGGTCGGTGACGGCCGCGGTGGGGCCCGGACCTCACCCCCGGAACAGGCGGCTGAGCAGGCCCCCCTCGGCGGGCTCCTCTCGCTCGATGCCATCCCGCTCGGCCAGCGCGACGACCGCCTGGGCCGAGGGGTTCACCAGCGCCTGTCCCCCGACCTCGACGGTGGGGACGGTCTCGTTGCCCCCCGTGGCCCGGCGCACCACCGCGGCCCCGTCGGGGTCGTCCCAGATGTTGACCTCGCGGGTGGGGAGGCCGGCCTTGGCCAGCCCTCGGCGCAGCGACGAGCAGAACATGCAGCCGGGGCGCCAGTAGACGACCACCTCGGCCTGGTCGTCGTCGGTCTCGTGCGGTGAGGTCTCCATCAGGGAGCACAACCCGTCTGGGCCCCTGACCCTTCCCGCCGGGTCGCACGGGGTTGGCCGCCGGCGGGTCGTGACCGGTCGGGCGGCCTGCGCCAGGGGCGCGTGGGCCGTAGGGTGGACAGGTGTCCAGTTCTCGCGCTCTGGCCGACCTGAGCAGGAGGAGCTGGCCGTGCTGGTCCCCGAGCTGCTGCTGGCCGGGCACCTGATCGACCGCTCGGGCATGCCCCATGCCATCGCCGCCTTCGGCCGCGACGGCATGCGCGACGTGGCCATCGAGGAGTGGATGGGGGCCAGCCCCGTCTACACCCGGCGGATGCAGCAGGCGTTGGGGTTCGCCGGCACCGACGTCGAGACCATCTTCAAGGGGATGCAGCTCGACGTGGGCGCACCGCCGCAGTTCATGGACTTCCGCTACCGGTTGCACGGCCCCGAGCGGGGCCAGTTCTGGCTCGACCACTGCGGTGCCTTCATGGACGTCGAGCCCATGGGCGAGGAGTACGTGGTGGCCATGTGCCACGACATCGAGGATCCGACCTTCGACGCCACCGCGGCCGCGCGCGGCACCCCCGTCGAGCTGCGGGCCTGATGGCTCTCGCTGAGCCCGGCGGTGAGGTCACCGTCCCGCTGTGGCAGTGGTTCGGAATGTGGCTGCTGAGCCTCGGGCTGCTCTGGCTGACGTGGCGGTGGCGTCACCAGCGCTCGCCCCTCAATCCGGCGGCACTGGCGTGGTTCCTCGTCGCCTTCAGCGTGTTCACGGTCTGCCTGATGACCGTGGCGGTCGTTGCCGCATTCGTGGGGTGACGGTGGGAGCGGTCAGGCCGGGAGCTCAGCGGGCAGCTCGGTGGCCGAGAGCCAGGTGGCGAAGAACCCGGTGAGGTCGCGGCCGGCGACCTCGGAGGCCAGGGCGGTGAAGTCCTCGGTCGTGCGGCTGGTCCCGGAGTTGTCGGCGATCCAGCTCCGGAGGAGGACGAAGAAGTCCTCGTCGCCGATCTCCCGCCGCAGGGCCTGCACGACCACGGCCCCGCCCTCGTACACGTTGAAGCCGAACAGCGTGTCGACGGTGGGGTCGTCGGTGGGCGGCCCGCCGTCCTCGTTGCGGGCCTCGAGCGCGGCCTGGGCCTGCTCGTCCACCGTCGCCGTCCCCTGCTCCTCGTCCCACAGCCACTGGGCGTAGGTGGCGAAGCTCTCGGCCAGCCAGACGTCGGCCCACCGATCGGGTGTCACCGCATCACCGAACCACTGGTGGGCCAGCTCGTGGACGGCGACGCTGGCGGTGGTCGCCTCCGGGCTGAACAGCGACCGGGTCTGCTGCTCGATGGCCAGGCCGATCTCCTCGTCGACCACGGCGATCCCGTAGGTGGCGAAGGGATAGGGCCCAAAGGCCTCCTGGAGGAAGGCGACCTGGGCATCGATGCCGTCGAGGAGAGCCTCGTGGTCGTCGACGTCGTCGGCCAGCAGGGCGCTGATGCGGCGGACGCCGTCCACCGCCGGCGCTTCCACGATGCGCCAGTCACCCACCAGCACCTGGGCCAGGTAGGTGGCCATGGGCTGGTCCACCTCCCACACCCACGGGCCGGCATCGCCCTCGTCGGGCCGGGTCTCGGGCAGCCCGTTGGCCACCGCGATGGCGCCGTCGGGCGGGGTCACCGCGAACCGCCAAGTGGCCTTGTCGGACGGGTGGTCGAGCGACGGCAGCCAGTCGCGCGTCGCCTCCGGTTCGTTCACCGTGTACGAGTAGCCGTCGGCCCGGATCCACCCTGGCCCCAGCTGGTCGGCCTCGGGGTTGATCGTGGGGTCGTCCACGTAGGTGACGGCCAGCTCGAAGGTCGTCCCGTCCGCGATGACCTGCTCCGGGGTGACCAGGAGCTCGGGCTCGACCTGAGTGAACTCGACCGGGTCGCCGTCGAGGGTCACCGCGGACACGGCCAGGGACCGGGCGTCGACGGCGACCTGCGACAGGTCCTCGGTGGCCTCGATGGTGATGGTGACCGTGCCGGACGCGGTGAACGTGTCGTCGACCGTGAGCGCGACGTCGTAGTGCGCCACGTCCATCCCCGGCGCGCCCAGGTCCGGGTAGAGCGGATCCTCGAGCCCCGTCGGCAGGGGAGGCACGTCGGTCGGGGGATCGCTGCTCAGGTCCTCGGCCGCGTCGGACACCACCCGGGCGTCGACCCCGGGGCCCCCGCACGCCGCGAGCGTCAGGGTGAGCACGAGGGCCGTCACGACGGCGCGGCACCCCCGTCGGGCACTCGTCACCGTGGGCCCCGCTCGCGGGCGGCCAGCCAGAAGCCGACGGCGGAGAGCACGTGCCAGACGGCGTGGGCCTGGAGGACCGAGTCCGGTCGGCACAGCGGGCCCCCGGTGCGCCCGCTGGCGTGGGTGACGGCACCGGCGGCCCAGACGGCCCCGAGGGCGAGGTCCGCTCCCGCGGGGTCCGAGGTCGAGGTGTCGTCCCGGACCCGTCGGACCACGCCGGCGGCGATGGCCAGCGCGCCGGTCAAGACCTGGGTGGGAGCAGAGGTGCGGGGCGTGCAGGCGACGATCGCGACCACCGGGACCGCGGCCACCGCCGCCGGGCCCGGCGGGGGCCGGCCGAGGACCGCGGCCAGGTCGCGCTGGGCCAGCAGGCCGGCCGCGGTCACCAGGGTGGCGTCGTGGGCCCAGCGGCTGGTCGCGCCGCCGGGGCCGTGGTAGGCGACGCTGCCCAGCCCCGCCGCCGCCACCGCCGCGGCCAGGGCCCGGGCCCCGACGCGCTGGTCGGCGGGACGGTCGCGAGCCTCTCGGGCCAGGGCCGCGCCGGCCACCACGTAGGCCAGGCTGGACGCGGTGTTCGCGGGCTGGCTGATCCAACCGTCCCGGCAGCGCTCGCAGTCCGAGGTGGCCAGCTGGCGCGCCCTCACCCTCCGGTCCCTCGGCCGCCGGCCGGCCGGGAGATTCACGGCCCCCGCCTCGGCCCGCGCCCTACCCACCGGATCAGAGCTCCTCACGTCCGGCTCGATCCGGCGGCCACCTTCGAGGTGACTTGGACCAGCTCGGCCCGGCGGGCCCGGACCGCGTCGAGCTGGCCCCGACGGTCGATCAGCGTGCGCCAGACGATGACTCCCTTGACCAGCGCTCGGAGCCGGTCGAGGAGGATCAGCGCGGCGGCACCGAAGAGGGGCGCGGCCACGAACAAGATGATGCCGGCCACCACCCCGTCACGGTCGGAGAACGCGGCGCGCATCAGTGGCTCGGCCGGGAAGGTCACCCCCCGGGTGGCGCCGGCCAGCCAGCCGCTGCCCCCGTCCCAGACGGCCAGGGCCACCCAGGTCACCGGGAACGCGATCAGGGCGACCAGGAAGCGGATCGTCCCCTTCGACACCGGGGCGCGGGGGAGCAGCCCGGCCACCAGCACGAGCGTCGCCGGCGCGATGTTCACCAGGAGCCCGGCGGCGGCGAAGGGGGCCAGCACCACGATGAGGAGGGCCAGTCCGACCACCCGCCGGGTCAGGTTCCGGAGGCCGACCTCCGCGATCAGCTCCTCGTCGGTGAGGTGCACGTGGTCCAGGAGCACGCGGTAGCGGGCCGCGGTGGAGACGACCCGGTCGATCTCGTCGCGGTCCCCGGCCACCAGCCGGCGGGAGAGGTCGAGCGACGCGGCCAGGGGCACCGGACGGCCGGGCTGGGTCCGCAGGGTGGTGCGGGCCGCCGCGGTCAGGCCCAGGTCGTCGTCCAGCGAGGCGAAGGGCGGGGTGACGTCGCGGAGGGCGTCGGTCAGGCGTTGGGTCAGGGCCCGCACCGCGGCGTGGTCGTCGGTCTCGTCGCCGTGCTCCTCGGGGTGGAGCCGGATCGGCGCGCCGAAGGAGATCAGCGCCCGTCCTCGGACCGCCACCTTGTCCTCGTAGGTGATCCCCACCGGGATGATGGTCACGTCCGGCAGCCTCGATCGCAGGCCCTGGAGGGCGATGCGGGCCACACCGGTGTGCAGCTCCCGGATGGCGGGATCGTCGTGGGTGGTTCCCTCGGGGAACACCGCGACCAGGTGGTCGCTCTCCAGCGCCTCGACGGCCGCGGCGAAGGTGGTGGTGTTGTCGACCTCACCACCACCGGCATCGACCCGCCGGTACACCGGGATGAGGCGGGCGATGCCGAGGAAGGGCGTCGCGCCCTTCACGTCCCACAGCGTGGCCTTGGCCAGGAACCGGGGGAGGACCCCGAGGCGAGCGGTGAGCACCACCGGGTCGACGAAGCCGTTGAGGTGGCTGGCGGCCAGGATCACCCGCCCCGATCGGGGGATGGGGCCCTCGACCTCGACCGACCGGTAGAAGCACCGGACCAGGAGCCGGGTGATGACCGCGGCGAGCCGGTCGCGGATCGCGGGTCGGGCGGCCCTCCGGGCCGGCGCGGCCGTCGAGGTGGCCGTGGCATCCATCGCCGGAGCGTAGAGCCGGCTACCAGTCGATGGCGGCCAGTGCCGAGAGGTCGCGACGACAGGCCGGCCACCGGGCGGAAGGAGGATCAGTCCGTCAGGGCGCGTCGACCGTCAAGGGCGTGAGGCGGGCCAGCACGTCGAAGTCCGCGTCCGCGCTAGGACTCGACGACCATGACCTCGGCGCTCAGGGCCTTGTAGGTGGTGACCGCCCGCAGGTCTCGGCTGGCCAGCACCAGGCCGTGGGCGCGAGCGGCGAGGGCCACGAGCGCGTCGTACACCGCGCCTCCCGCGACGCCCAACGGTGCGAGGATCTGCGGCAGGGTTGCCGCGGTGATGTCGTCGAGCACGGCCGGTTCGTCGAAACTCGCCTCCAGGAGAGCGACGGCATCCTCGGGGGCAACGCGAGCGTCCCCGGGAAGCCGGGTGATCACGCTGTAGGTCTCCGCCAGCGAGTGGCCGGTGAGCACCAGGGAACGACCGTCGAGCGCCTGACGCACTGGCTGGTGGGCACTGTGCGACCGCATCAGGTAAGGGACCGCCACGCTGGTGTCGACCGCCAGCGGCGTCACCGACGGCCGGCGTCGATGAGGCCGAGGACGATCTCATCGTCGATCACGGTGTCGGATTCAGCGACCATCTGGCCGTCGACCGAGATCAGTCGGGCCGTGCGCGACTTCGGGATGAGGGCCAGGCCCGGGCCGTAGAGGCTGACGTCGAGGGTGCTCCCCGGGACGAGACCCAGTGCGTCTCTCAGCGCCTTGGGCACCACCAGCCGGCCCACCCCGTCGATCGTCGCTTCCATTCCCAGCAGGCTACCAGTGCGATCCCAATGACCCCGTGGATCCGCCCCGACACCCCTGGCTCGCGCAGGCGATGCAGGTGGGGGTGCCCGGCAGGGCTTCGAGGCGCTCAGGCGCGATGGGCCCGGCGCAGGTCGCGCAGCGGCCGTAGGTGCCGAGCTCGACGCGGGCCAGCGCGGCATCGAGCTCGGCCAGGCGTGCCCTGGCCGCGTCGCGCAGGGCCGCCACCTGCTGGCGCTCCCAGGCGATGGTGTGACCTTCGGGGTCGTGCTCGTCGTCGGTGGCCACCAGGTCGGCCGCCTCGACGATGCGGGCCAGGTCGCGGGTGAGCGAGGTCACCTGCTCCTCGGCGGCCCGACGCTCGACCCGTAGGCGCTCGCCGAGCTCGGCCGTGGGGTCGTCTGGCACCTCCCGCTCCCGGATCAGCGGTCGACCGGGGCGGTCACCCGGAGGTGGTCGCCGTCTCCACTGGAGACTGGTCGGTCTGGTGGCCGGCGAGGGCGCGCTCCTCCACCCGGCCGTCGACGTGGCGGGCGAAGCGCACCTGGTCGCGGGGGTGGACCGGGTCGTCGTCGGCCCAGGGCCAGCCCCCGAACTGCGTGGCCTGGTAGTCCTCGAACGCCTGGCGGACCTTGTCCTTGGTGTTCATCACGAACGGGCCGTCGCGGGCCACGGGCTCGCCCAGGGGTCGGCCCTGGAGGACCAAGACCTCGACCGTCCCCCTCGGCGGAGACGAGGGGTCGGAGGTCGGGCTCCGGATCTGACGACTCGTCAGACACCGGTCGCGCGTGCTGATCTTGCAGCCCATGGACCCCTCGCAGGACCCTGACCCGGTGGAGGCGGCCCGCCTGCGCTACCAGCGCGAGCGGGAGAAGCGCCTGCGCGACGACGGCCTGGCCCAGTACTCCCAGCTGGCGGGCGACTACGAGGAGCTCGACCACGACCCGTGGGTGGAGCCTGGCTTCACCCGTGAACCGGTCGTCGAGGAGACCACGGCGGTGATCGTGGGCGGCGGCTTCGCCGGGATGATGCTCTCGGTCCGGCTGCTCGAGGCCGGCGTCACCGACTTCCGCGTGGTCGAGAAGGCCGGCGACTTCGGCGGCACCTGGTACTGGAACCGCTATCCGGGCTGCATGTGCGACGTGGAGTCCTACATCTACATGCCGTTCCTGGAGGAGACGGGCTACATGCCCAGCCGTCGCTACGCCAGCGCGCCGGAGATCTTCGCGCACTGCCAGCGCATCGGCCGCCACTTCGACCTCTACCCCCACGCCCTGTTCCAGACCGAGGTCGAGACGGCGGAGTGGGACGACGACGCGCACCGCTGGCTCGTCACCACGACCCGCGGCGATCAGCTCCGGGCCCGCTTCCTCGTGACCGCGGGCGGGATCCTGCACAAGGCCAAGCTCCCGGCCATCCGGGGCATCAACGACTTCGAGGGCCGTTCGTTCCACACCGCCCGTTGGGACTACGACTACACCGGCGGCAGCCCCACCGAGCCCATGGACGGTCTGGTCGACAAGCGGGTGGGGATCATCGGCACCGGCGCCACCTCCATCCAGCTGGTCCCGCAGCTGGCCGCCGCGGCCAAGGAGGTGTTCGTCTTCCAGCGCACGCCCTCGGCGGTCGGGGTCCGCAACAACGGACCGACCGACGTCGAGTGGTTCAAGGGCCTCCAACCCGGCTGGCAGACCGAGCGCATGCGGAACTTCACCGAGGCGGTCACCGGGGAGCAGCCTGCCGACGACCTGGTGGGCGACGGCTGGACCGACGTCCTCTGGACCGACACCCAGACCGAGGCCCGCACCCCCGAGGACGCGGCCGCCCTCGAGCGCTCCGACTTCGAGACCATGGAGTCGCTCCGCCGCCGCATCGACGAGGTCATCGACGCTGCCGAGACCGCCGAGGCCATGAAGCCCTGGTACGGCAAGCACTGCAAGCGCATCTGCTTCCACGACGACTACCTCGCGGCGTTCAACCAGCCGAACGTGCACCTGGTCGACACCGACGGGCGCGGCGTCCAGGAGATCGGCCCGTCGGGCCCGGTCGTCGACGGCGACGCCTACGACCTCGACATGCTCGTGTTCGCCTCCGGCTTCGAGGTGACGACGGGGCTGGTCAGCCGGCTCGGGTTCGACCCGGTCGGCCGGGACGGGTTCCGGCTCAGCGACCGCTGGGCCGACGGCGCCCACACCCTCCACGGGGTGCTCAGCAACGGCTTCCCCAACATGTTGGTGGTCCACTTCATCCAGGCTGGGTTCGGCCTCAACTTCTCCCACTTCCTCTCCGAGTCGACCAAGCACGTGGCCTGGCTCATCGCCACCTGCGAGGACGAGGGCATCACCTCCATCGAGGCCACGACCGACGCCGAGGAGGAGTGGCTCTCCACCCTGTGGTCCGCAGCCAAGGGCTTCGGCCGCTATTCCGCGACCTGCACCCCCAGCTACGGCAACAGCGAGGGCGCCCGCACCATGGAGGCGGCCCGCAACGTGGTGCACCCCGGCAACCTGATGCACTACGCCGCCCACCTCGAGCGCTGGCGCGACGCCGGCGACATGGCCGGCACCGCGATCGCGCGCTCGCCCGGAGGCCTCCAGCTGAGGAACGCGGGTGGGGCCGTGCCGGAAGGTGGCGCCCCTGCGGCTACTTCTCGGTGACGGTGTAGGACGCGTTGGCCGATCCCTCCACCCCACCGACCACGTCACCGCTGTCGACGGAGATGCTGGCCACGTAGGTGTCGCTCTCGGACTGGATGCTGCGGCTCTGCGCCCCTCCCGGGATCCCGCCCTCCTCGTCGGCCGAGACGGTGTAGTCCGCGCCTTCCAGCTGGGCGACGATGGCGTCGGCCACCTCGGTCACCTCACCGGGGATGGAGGCCACCACGAACCAGTCCCTCTTCCCGCCCTGCTCGTTGGCCAGCGCGGTCCGGTAGACGGCGTCGTCGGGCGGGGTCAGCTCGGCCGGGAAGTCGTCGGGCAGCTCGGCGGTGGGACCGGCCGGCTCGGTGTCACCGGGATCGGTGGCGCTGTCGTCGCCCCCGCCGTCGCCGCCGGCGTCGGTCACCGTGGTGGCGGTGCCATCGCCACTGCTCCCGGCGTCGTCGGAGTCCGACCCACCGCACCCGACGAGGGCGATGGCCACCGCCACGGCCAAGATCACTCTGCGTACGATCATCGCGCTGCTCCCGCTGTCGTGCGCCCCTTGGTCCGGGTCGCCTGGAGGCGAGAGTACGCCCGTCCTGCGGGACGTGCTCGGGGGAGGCCCCCCCGACCGGGCGCGCTCCTCAGCGGCGGCGGTGGGGCTCGGAGTGCTCCCAGTCGGCCATGAGCGTGCGCAGGGCGGTGAGCAGGATGAGGGGCTCGTCCAGCATCGGGTGGTGGCCGGCCTCGGGGATCTCCACCACGGTGGCCACCCGACCCAGCTCCTCGTTCATGAAGTCGCCGATGTCGCGGGTCACCAGCCCGTGCTGCGAGCGCAGCAGGGCGAAGCGGGCCACCACCCGGCGCAGGTGGGGGAGGGCGATGGCCCGGATGGAGCCCCCCGCGAACTGGGCGAACACGCCCCGGTCGAACTTCCACCGGTAGCCGTCCTCGTACGGCGTGAGCGACCGGCGACCGACGTGGTCCATCACGTAGGGCAGGTAGTGCTCCTGGGCCGGAACGGTGCGGAACCTCGACAGGCCCTCCTCCACCGTGGCGTAGGTCCGGGGCGCTCCGAAGGCCTCCTTGAGGCGGTAGGAGGCGACCTCGGGGTCGGGCTCGGTGACCGGCGAGTCGCAGATCACCACGCCTGACACGCGGTCGGGGTGCATGGCCGCGGTGGCGATGGTGACGAAGCCGCCCATGCTGTGACCCACCACCACCGGCAGGCCCTCGATGCCAGCGTCCTCGGCCACGGCCATGACCTCGTCGGTCCACTGCTCGAACTCATAGGTCTCGCGGTGGCCGCTGTCGCCGTGGCCGGACAGGTCGATGGCCACCACCCGGAGCTGCTCCGCGAAGGAGGCGGCCACATGCGTCCACCAGTGGGCGTGGGCACCGCCGCCGTGGACGAACACCAGGCCCCGCCGCCCCCGCTCGCCCCAGGCCAGGTAGTGGATGGGGCAGCCGCCGACCTCGATGGTCTCGTCGGCCACCGGCACGGCCAGGGCCTGGCGGAACCAGTCGGGGGCGTCGGGGTGCAGCGGCACGGCAGGGGTCTTGCTCACGCCGCTGAACCTATGCGTTCCACGGCCGGCGCCCACCGGGGGTCGGCGGACACAGGTCGGTGACGCTGGTTTCCCGGGGCGGCGCGGTCGGCGGAACGGCCGGTTGGCAGCACGGGGGCGTGGTGACCTGTCCACCTCGGCGGCTGTCCTTGTTGCACGGGTAGTGTCGGAACCCGCGAGGAGGCGCGTGGCGTGACCGATCCCCAGACCCACGTGTCCCCCGCCGCGGGTCCTGGCCCGGCCGCGGCTGGCCGTCGGTTCCCGGCCTGGCCCCTCGTGGTGATGGCGCTGGTGAGCCTGGTGGACCAGATCGACGTCTCTGTCGCTCGCGGCGTGCTCCCCATCCTCGAGGACGAGTGGGGGCTGAACGACACGCAGCTGGGCTTCATCCCCGCGGTGTTCATCTTCGTGGGCGCGGTGGCGACCATCCCGGCCGGCTGGGTGGCCGACCACTACCGCCGCAACCGGGTCATCGGTTGGACCCTCCTCAGCTGGAGCGGGCTGATCCTCCTCTCGGCCACCGCGATCAACTACGTGAACCTCCTGGTGGCGCGGGCGGCCATGGGCATCGGTCAGGCCGTGGACGACCCGGCCTCCACGTCGTTCCTGGGCGACACCTACCCATCCCGGATGCGGGCTCGGGTCTTCTCGTTCCAGCAGGTCAGCTTCTTCCTCGGGGCCGGGATCGGGCTGGGCATCGGCGGCGGCGTCGGTGAAGCGCTGGGCTGGCGGTGGGCCTTCGCCCTGGTGGGGATCCCCGGGGCCCTCGTGGCCGTGGCCGTGTTCCGCCTGCGCGAGCCGCGACGGGGTGAGGCGGAGCTGCCCGAGACCATGACCTGGGAGGAGATCGAGGCCCTCCCGCCCCGCCCCGTCGAGGTGGAGCGGGCCTCCGGGGCCGAGGGCCTGACGTTCCGCCAGTTCGCCGGGCTGGCCTGGTCCGAGCTGATCAGTCAGCTGAGGATGATCCTGGGCATCAGGACCATGCGCTACGTGCTGGTGGGGGTGGCCGCCCTGCTCTTCACCGTGTCGGGGATCAGCACCTGGCTGGCGATCTACCACGAGCGCTACTCGGGCATGTCGGTCACGCAGGCCACCCTGGCCACCGGCGGCCTGCTCGGGTTGGGTGGGATCATCGGCACCTTCGCCGGCGGCGCCTTCTCGGATCGGTTCCACCACCGGTGGAAGGGCGGCCGGATCGTGATCGTGGTGTGGTCGGCCGTCATCTGTGCCCTGCTGTTCATGCTGTCGTTCGCGCTCGACGTGGTGGCGCTGCGCCTGGCCCTCCAGTTCCTCGGGGTGACCGCGGCGGCCGGTGCGGCGCCGGGCCTGCGGGCGGCCATGCTCGACGTGGTGCCGCCGGACTCTCGCGGCGTGGGCGCCTCCGCCATGGCCCTCACCACCGCGATCTTCGGGCAGGCGGCGGCGCCGCTGCTGGTGGGCGGCCTGTCCTCGGCGACCGGGTCGCTGGTGGCTGCGTTCTACATCGTCTTCCCGCCGGTGATCTTTGGCCTGTTCCTGCTCCTCCGGGCCCGCCACACCCTGGAGGTCGACGCCCAGGCCATCGTCGTGGCCATGCACCAGGAGAATGAGAGCTTGGCGTCCGAGCGGGCCGGGTTCACCCGCTGAGGCCCATCCCGCCCGAGTGCACGGTCCGGGGGGCCGGGCCACCCGATGAGCCACCGCCTCAGGAGGGGGAGCGGCTCGGGGGCGCGTGGCGCGGACCTACCGTGGGCGGGTGCGGATCCTCGGTGTCGACCTGGCCGCCCAGCCGAAGACCACCGGCTGTGTGCTGCTGGCCCCGTCGGGCGCGCATCGGTGGCGGGCGGCCGAGCATCGGGGTGACCGCCACCCAGGACGTCGACACCCTGCTGCGCCTCGCACCCGACTGCGTGGCCTACATGCCCCGTCTGACCTCGATCGACGAGGTGTGTCGCATCCTCGCCTCCGGCGCATCGGTGGTCACCACCGCGTTCCTGTTCCACCCGCCGTCGCTCCCGGCCGAGGATCGGGAACGCCTGCGGGCCGCCTGCGCCGAGGGGGGCTCGACCATCCACGGCAACGGCCTCAACCCGGGCGTCCTCAGTGGGGTCCTGCCCCTCGCCCTGTCGGGGATGAGCCGACGAGGCCGGCACCGTGTCCGGCCAACGGTGGCACTGGCGGGGCCAGCGCGAGGGCCGCACCCTGGTCGAGATCGAGACCTTGTGGACCGTCGGCGGCCAGTACCCGCCCGGCTGGCCGACGCCCCAGGACGGCTGGACCCTGACCATCGAGGGCGACCCGTCGTTCCGCAACCACTTCCTCGGTCTGGCCAGCTTCGAGCGCGACGAGCCCATCGCCGAGCACGTGCGGGCGGCCAGCATCGCCACCGCCATGGCGGCGATCAACGCCATCCCGGCTGTGGTCGCGGCCGAGCCCGGGGTGGCCACCATGGCCGACCTGCCCCTCATCCGCAGCGGGCACGGCTTCGGGTTCGCCTGACGCCGGCGCCTACCGCGTGCCGTTCCCCGCAACCGCACCGGCGGCTGGTCGGGATCCGGTGGCACCGGACCCCGACCCACCGCATGGGGGGCTACACGCCGGCCAGGGCCAGGGCGTTGCCGGCGCGGGTGACGACCGCAGGCGTGCCCATGTAGTTGGAGGAGCCGGTGTGGGGGACGTTGGCGTAGACGACCTTCCGAGCCGAGGGGATGGTCATGTAGGTGGCCGACGAAGCCGACACCACCCAGTCTCCGTTGGAGCCGACGGTGGTGAAGTCGGTGCCGCCGAGGCCCTGGGGGTTGCCGTTGCGGTTGAGCCACTGGATGTCCGAGGATCCGGGCTTCAACGAGGCGCACTGGCCCCAGAGGCAGAGGTTGGAGTACCAGGCGGCCCCGTTGTGGGGGGTGCCGAGGGTGACCACGTCCTCGACCCGGATGGGTGCCGAGAAGCCGGACTCACGAATGGACGATCCGTACACCGCGCCCCGGGCGATGTCGCCGCCCATCGAGTAGCCGACGACGTCCACCGCGATGCCCCGCGCCGTGTAGGTGCTGGAGATGTACTGGGAGAAGGCCTTGGCGATGGTCTTCCACGACGACGAGTTGCCCACGTTGCCCCACGAGCGGAGGTTGACGTCGCAGCCGGTGTCGCCGCTGTAGTAGCCGACCCGGATGAACGGACCGGTGAAGCCCTCGGCCCGCATCTGACCGATCATCCGGTCGAAGGTGTCGGTGCAGCTGGTGCCGTTGGAGAGGCTGTAGCCGTGGACCAGCAGCACGGGACGGTTCCGGGTGCCGGTGGCGGCTCCGGCCGGGGTCCCGGCCGACCCGCCCACCACGAGGGTGCCGAGCAGTAGGGTCACCGTGACGAGGAGCAGCCGCAGCCGACGAGGTCGGCGCCCCGGGGGCGGGGGTGGGGATGTGGGCATCGGGGAACCTCCAAGGGTCGGATCGACGAGCCCACGGCCGATGCGACGGTGGGCACGGCGCAGTCTGGACCATCGCGGGGCGCACCGCGTGAGATGCCTGCCGCCGTCCCGTCAACGGCCTCCTCTCCGGGCCGGATCGTCGGGCCGACGGCGCGCGAGCGATGATGGACGTCCTGTGGGCGCCGCCGGCGCCACCGTCCGACTCCTGGGGGACAACCGATGACCGAGACACCGTGGCAGGGCGACGCATCTTCGCTGGTCGATGCCTTTCGGGCCGGCGAGCGGTCGCCGCTCGAGGAGCTCGACGCGACGCTGGCCGCCATCGAGGCCTCCGACCTCAACTGCTTCTCCCACGTCGACCCCACCAGGGCGCGGGCCGCGGCGGCCAAGGCCGACCTCTCCCTGCCCTTCGGCGGCGTGCCCACCGGCATCAAGGAGCTGGAGCCGGTCGAGGGCTGGCCCGACACCGGGGCCTCGCTGGTGTTCAAGGACCGCATCGCGGACCACACCGCCCACAACGTGGCCCGCCTGCTCGATGATGGCGGCGCGGTGCCCGTCGGCCTGACCACCGCCAGCGAGTTCGGTGGCCTCAACGTGAGCGTCACCAAGCTCAACGGCGTGGCCCACAACCCCTGGCGCCACGGCCGCACCGTCGGCGGGTCCTCGGGCGGGGCCGCGGCCTCGGTCGTCGGCGGCCTGGTCAGCCTGGCCACCGGCGGCGACGGCGGGGGGTCCATCCGCATCCCGGCTGGCTACACAGGCCTGCTGGGGATGAAGGGCACCTACGGCCGCATCACCCGCGGCCCCCACGCCATGTCCCGCCCCAACACCGTCGTGCTCGGCAACCTGGCCCGCTCGGTCCGCGATGCGGCCCGGTTCTACGACGTCACCGCGGGTGTCGACCCCTACGACCCCAGCAGCATCCCGTCCCACGGCCGGTGGGAGGCTGACCTGGGCCAGAACGACCTCAGCGGCTTGCGGGTCGCGGTCATCCCGAACCTGGGTGGCGTCACGCTCGAGGCCGGCGTGGAGGAGCAGATCCGCACCCACGCCGACCTGCTCATCGCCGACCACGGCATGAAGCAGGTCGATCTCGACCTGGACACGCCCAACATGGCGGCCCAGTGGATGATGGGCAACCTGTCCACCCTGCTGGCCGAGCTGGGGGACCGCTGGCCCCGCTGCGCGCCGCTGCTCACCGACGAGGTGGCCATCGGCATCTACCTGTCCCAGGCCCTCTACAACCTCCAGACCGCCGCTGCGGCCGAGGCCCTCCGCCTCCAGGCCAACGCGGCCATGGCCCAGGCCTTCGGCGAGGTCGACCTCATCATCGGCGCCACCAACCCCGGCCCCGCCTTCCCGGCCGAGTCGACCACCAGCAACGCCGAGGACGACGTCATCGACTGGGCCAAGTCCAACCCGATCGCGCGCGGCGCCTTCCGCGGCGCCCTGTTCGGCACCCGCCTGGCCAGCTCGTTCGCCCCCAAGCTGCCCGTCAACCTGCTCGGCTACTTCAGCGCCAAGTTCCCGGACATGGTGAACATGGGTGCCCTGACCATCATCTCCAACATCTACGGCAACCCGGCGGTGTCGATCCCGGCCGGGACGGTCGACGGCCTCCCCGTCGGGATGCAGGTGTTGGCCCGCCACCACCGCGACGACCTGCTCTTCGACGTGGCCCTCGCGGTCGAGCGCGAGCGCCCGTGGCCGATGGTCGCTCCCTCGGTCAACCAGCGGGCCGACGTCACCTCCTGACGCTCCTCTCCGCCCCACCACCATCGTTCTGGGGCAGGTTTCGGGGTCCTGACCCCCGCGATCGACCCCAGTTCGGGTGTCGGGCCACCAGCCGGGCCAAGGCCTCCTCCACGTAGCGGACCTGGCACTCGGCGTGGAAGATCATGCCGCCGCCGTGGGCCAGGTTGGTGCCCGGCCCGTACAGGCAGAACAGGTTGGGGAACCCGGGCACGGTGATGCCGTAGAGGGCGGTGGGCTCCTCGCCCCACTCCTCGGCCAGGCCACCTGCCGTTCGTCGACGCCGTCGAGCTCGAGCTCCTCGAGGATGAGGGGCAGGTGCTCCTCGGCGACCTCCTCGCCACCAGGAAGCTCGAGGCGGCCGGGCCGGCTGGTCTCGGGCGTCAGCCACCGGCGCTCCGACCGAGGCGCACCGGCACCCGCTTGTAGCCGTTGTTGAGGTTGGACCGGAGCCGCACAGGATCACCGGTCAGGGTGATGTCGTCGCAGGTGGCCAGCAGCTCCTCAAGGAAGACCCGGCCCTCCAGCCGGGCCAGGTGCACGCCCAGGCAGAAGTGCTCGGCGATGCCGAAGCTGAGGTGGGGGTTGGGGTCGCGGCGGATGTCGAAGGCCGGGGCGTCGGCGAACACGTCGTCGTCGCGGTTGGCCGCGGTGTAGTGCATCACCACCTTGTCGCCGGCGGCGATGGGCACGCCGTGCAGCTCGGTGTCGGCGGTGGCGGTGCGACGGAAGTAGTGCAGCGGGTTGGCCCACCGGAGGATCTCCTCCACCGCGCCCGGGATGAGGCTCGGGTCGGCCCGCAGGTCGGCCAGCTGGTCCGGGTGCTGGAGCAGGGCCAGGGTGCCGGACGACAACATGGTGCGGGTGGTGTCGTTGCCGGCGGTGACCAGCTGGACGAAGAAGCTGCCGAAGTCGACGTCGCTCATGGGCTCGCCGCCGAAGTCGCCGTCGAGGATGAGGGTGGTCAGGTCTTCGCGCGGTGGCTGGGTCCGGCGGTCGGCCGCAAAGGCGATGGCGTACATGGCCATCTCGATCGAGGCGCTGTGGTCGGCCTCGCCCCCGGTGACCTCCGGGTCCTGGCCGGCGGTCTGGCGCTCGGCCAGGGAGTGGAGCAGGTCCCAGTCGCCCTCCGGGAGACCCATGAGGCGGCCCATGACCTGGGTGGGGAGGTGGGCCGCGACGTCGTGGACCAGCTCGACGTCGCCGGCCTCGGCCGCCTCGGCCAGGATCGATCGGCAGATGCCCCGGATCTGGTCCTCCAGCCCGGCGATGACCTTGACCCGGAAGGTCTCGGCCAGCGGGCGCCGGTAGGTGATGTGGCGGGGCGGGTCCATGGCCAGGAGCATGTTGCGCATCATCTCCAGGTCCTCGGCCGGGAGGTCCTCCAGCACCACCCCGCCCTCCGAGGCGGAGAAGAGCACCGGCTCGCGGGCCACGGTGACCACATCGGCGTGGGCCAGCACGGCGTGGAACCCGGGCTGTCCGTCCCCGTCCCCCGACCCCTCCGTCCCGGTCTGGCCCGGCGCCCCCGGAGTCGACGGCATCGGGCACCAGGCCACGGGGGTGGTGCGGCGCATCTCGGCCAGGGCCTCGTGGGGCACGCCGTCGGCGAAGGTGGCGGGATCGCCCAGGGCCAGGGGTGCGCTCGACTGGGGGCTGGCGGCCATGGGGTCCTCCGGGGCGGGCGCGCCAGTGTGGTCCAGGTCTGGACACCTGTCCAGCGGTCAGAGCCAGCGCACCGGCGGCCCAGCGCCGTTGGATTGCGGCGGGGTCGCAACGGTCGGCGGTGGCGGCAGACTGCGGGTCCCACCGCACCACCCGGAGCACCCGACATGGCCCACCCCGGCATCGCCACCGTCCGCGAGCTCATCGGCGAGTCGTCGAAGCAGGAGTCCACGCTGGAGGAGCGCCGGGCCTGGCTGGAGTCGCTGGGCGAGATCATGCCCCCGCCCCGCGGCGTGATCATCGAGGACGCGACCCTCGGCGGCCGTCCCGCCAGCCTCACCACCCCCGGCCAGACCGGCCCGGGCACGATCCTCTACCTCCACGGCGGGGCCTACGTGTCGGGCTCGCTCATCAGCCACCGGGGCCTGGTGGGTCGGTTGGCCCTGGCGGCCAAGCGCACCGTCCACGCCCTCGACTACCGCCTCGGCCCCGAGCACCCCTTCCCCGCCGGGCTCGACGACGCGGTGGCCGCCTTCCGCGAGCTGGACGCCTCCGGCGCCGGGCCCATCGCCATCGCCGGTGACTCGGCGGGCGGCGGCCTGGCCCTGGCCGCCCTGCTGGCCCTGCGCGACGAGGGCGGGACCCAGCCCGCGGCCGGGGTGTGCTTCTCGCCCTGGGCCGACCTGACCCAGAGCGGCGCCACCTTCGACACCCGGGCCGACGCCGACCCGTTGCTCGGGCGCGAGACCCTGGGCGAGGCCGCGGCCATGTACCTCGGCGACGGGGATCCGACCGATCCGCTGGCCTCGCCCATGCTCGGGGACCTCTCCGGCCTGCCGCCGGTGATGATCGAGGTCGGCGACGGCGAGGTGCTCCTCGACGACGCCCGGGTGGTGGCCCAGCGCATCGAGGCCGCCGGCGGCGAGGTCGACCTGGAGGTGTGGCCCGAGATGCTGCACGTGTTCCAGGCCTTCCCGCCCGACCTGATCCCCGAGGCCGACCAGAGCCTCCTCCGCGCTGGCCGCTTCCTCGAGTCCCACCTCACCTGACCCGAGGGTCTGCCCCGACCGCTCGGGTCCCCCCTCGAAGTGGTCCCGAGAATGGTCGCCAGGACGACCTGTCTCCAGGACGACCAAAGTCGGGACCAGTTCGGGCTTGCGGGAACGTCGCAGGTCAGCCGAGGAGGGCGGCGAGGGCGGTGAGCCAGGCCCGACGGACCTGGGCCCGGGTGCGCCCGTGCGTCGTCACCAACAGGTCCCAGGACTCGAACGACGTCAACGCGTCGAGGAGGGCGACCAGATCGTCGCCCCGGGCCGGCGTCAGGGTGGTCACCTCGGGTCCGAAGTGGGTGCGTACCTGCGCGGCCAGCAGGGTGCGGGCCGCGGCCAGCGACTCGGCGATGCGGGGTGCGTCGCGGGCGCGGGCCCGGGCCACGCGGGCCACCGGGGCGATGGCCTCGTAGAGGTCGAGCCGGGCTTCGACGAACCGGGTGCTGCGTCGCGGCCGATCGCCCTGGCCCATGTCCGGGATGGCGAACAGCGGGGCCACCCGAGCGAAGTGGTGCTCGATGGTCTGCTGGTGGAGGTCGTCGAGGCCGTCGAAGTAGCGGAAGATCGAGGCGACCGACACCCCGGCCCGCTCGGCGATGGCCTCGACGGTCGCGGGGCCCTGCTCCTCGGTGATCAGCTCGAACACCGCGTCGACCACCGCGGCGCGGTTGCGCTCCCGCCGGGCTCGGCGGCCATCGACCGAAGCCACATCGGGGAGGGCCTCGGGCACGTCTCCACCCTAAGAGACCGGACCAGTTGTGAGAAGGGGCATCGCAGAAGGTGTTGACGCCACCGTCGCCACCGGGTGGGATGGGGGGTCGCCCCCCAGGAGGAACCCCATGCAGGATCTGGCCACCAAGGTCGCCGTCGTCACCGGAGCAGGCAGCGGGATGGGCCGCCCCCACCCAGGTCCAGAAGCGCGCCGAGGAGTGGGGGCCCGACGAGCTGCAGCGGCGCTTGGGCCAGGCCTTCGGCGCCTTCCTCGACGGGGCGCCGCAGTGGCTGTCGGTGGACCACGGTGCCGGCCCCGAGGAGGTGGAGACGGTCTACCGCCAGATGCTGGAGGGCGACACCTCGCCCGACGCCGGGCAGGTCCTGTCCCTGACCCCGGGTGCGTTCGGCTGAGCGAGGTCGGGTTCCCTCCCGATGTTCTGCGACCGCGAGTCGCAGAACCTGTTGACAGCGGGCGTGCGAGGAGGTGAGATGGTCCGGCACCGACCGAGGAGCAGCCGTGACCAGACCATCGAGGTTCGAGGGGCGGATCGGGCGCACGGTGGCCGACTCGGAGGCCTGGTTCGACGAGAACCCCCACCCCGGAGACGACGCTCCCAACGTGGTCGTGGTGCTGTTCGACGACCTCGGGTTCGCCCAGCTCGGCTGCTACGGCTCGGACATCGACACCCCGAACATCGACGCCCTGGCCGGTGCCGGGCTCCAGTTCACCAACTTCCACGTCACGCCCCTCTGCTCGCCCACCCGCGCCTCGCTGCTGACCGGGCGGTCGCAGCACGCGGTGGGGATGCGGGCCGTGTCGAACTTCCGGACCGGCTTCCCCAACATGCTCGGCCACATGTCGACCCACGCGGCCACGGTGGCCGAGGTGCTGCGCAGCGAGGGCTACGCCACCTTCTGCGCCGGCAAGTGGCACCTGGCGCCCATGGAGCAGTGCTCGGCCGCCGGGCCGTTCGACCACTGGCCCCTGGCCCGCGGCTTCGACCGGTTCTACGGCTTCCTGGAGGGCGAGACCGATCAGTTCCACCCCGACCTGGTCTGCGACAACCATCCCGTCGACCCACCGGCGGGCCCCGAGGACGGCTACCACCTGAGCGAGGACCTGGTCGACCAGCTGCTGCGGATGATCTCCGACAGCTTGGGCGTCCGCCCCGACCGGCCCTTCTTCGCCTACCTGCCCTTCGGCGCCACCCACGCCCCGCACCAGGCCCCGGAGGAGTACCTGGCCAAGTACCGCGGGCGCTTCGACGAGGGCTGGGACGTCGTGCGCCAACGCTGGTTCGAGCGCCAGCTGGAGACCGGGGTCATCCCGCCCGGGACCGAGCTGGCCCCGCTCAACCCGGGCGTCGACGCCTGGGACGACATGCCCGAGACCCAGCAGCGTCTGGCCGCCCGCCTCCAGGAGGCCTTCGCCGCCTTCCTCGACCACACCGACGCCCAGATCGGCCGCCTGGTCGACGGGCTCCGCCACCTGGGCCAGCTGGACGACACCCTCCTGGTCGTCATGGCCGACAACGGCGCGTCCCAGGAGGGCGGGCCGTTCGGGGTCATGCACGAGATGAAGTTCTTCAACGGCATCCTCGAGACGCCGGAGGAGGCCATCGGCCGCATCGACGACATCGGCGGGCCCCACAGCCACACCAACTACCCGTGGGGCTGGGCCCAGTGCGGCAACGCCCCGTTCAAGTGGTACAAGCAGAACACGCACGAGGGCGGCGTCCACGTGCCCATGGTCGTCCACTGGCCCAACGGCATCGACGCCGCCCAGAGCGGCTCCAAGCGGGACCAGTTCGTCAACGTGGCCGACGTGGCGCCGACGGTCTACGACCTGCTCGGCATCACCCCGCCCGACACCTACAACGGCGTCGAGCAGCTGCCGGTCACCGGCCACTCCTTCGCCCCGGCCCTGGCCGATCCCGACGCCCCGGCCACCAACACCCTGCAGTACTTCGAGATGCTCGGCAGCCGGGCGCTGGTGGCGGGGGACTGGAAGGCGGTGCAGAAGCACATGGCGGGTGTCGACTACGACACCGAGGTCTGGGAGCTCTACAACCTGGCCGAAGACCCCTCGGAGTGCCGCGACCGGGCTGACGCCAAGCCCGACAAGCTGTCCGAGCTCATCGAGCTGTGGTGGTCCGAGGCCGAGCGCCACGGCGTGCTGCCCCTTGACGACCGCATGATCGAGCTCTTCGGCGCCCGGTTCCGCGACCACTCGCCCCACCCCGTCGACCGCCGCTACGTGTACCGCCCGCCCATGTCCTCGATCCCGGCCCAGGCGTCGGCCGCCATCGGGGGTCGCAGCTTCGACCTGACCGCCCGGGTCACGCGGGCTGCGGGCGACGAGGGCGTGCTGTTCGCCACCGGCACCGAGAACTCGGGCATCTCGGTGTTCGTGCAGGACGATCGGCTGGTCGTGGACTACAACGCGTTCGACGACCACACCATCGTCACCTCCGAGCTGGCCGTCCCCGAGGGCGACTCCGACCTCACCGTGCGCTTCCGGCGGGGCGAGGGCATGGCCGGATCGGTCGAGGTGGTGGTCGACGGCACCGCCGCCGGGCGGGGCGACACCGACCTCTACATGCGGATCATCTCCTCGGTCGGCTCCAGCATCGGCTACGACCACGGGTCGCCGGTCTCGGCCCGCTACCAGGGCTCGTTCCCGTTCGCCGGCGTCCTCCACGAGGTCGAGATCCAGGTGCTGGAGCGGCCCGCGACCGACGCCGCCGCGGCCGAGGCCGGCTCCGAGATGTCGCGCCAGTGACCGCCCCGAGCGCCACCCCGAGGAGCGGCGCGTGTTGACCATCACCCTGTTGGGCACCGGCAGCCCCGGTGGGGGTCGGTGGTGGTGGCGGGCGACACCGTCCCCTGCGCCGGGCTGGACGGCCTGTGCGAGGGCGCCCAGGCCCTGGTCCACACGGCCATCCGC
>JBBSME010000032.1:0-26124 GCA_038233335.1 Acidimicrobiales bacterium
GTCGAGGCCGTCGTCGCGGGTGAACACCCCGTCGTTCCAGAGGGCGGAGATCTGGGTGTCGATGGCGTTGGCCACGATCTCACCGTCGATGCCGGTGAGGTCGAGGTCGCCGGCCCAGCGGTCCCCGACGGGGGAGAGCCGGGCGCGGGATCGACCGTGGCCGCCTTCGGGTTCGGTGCCGTCAGGGGCGGGGATCCCGAGGATGTCGCGCACGCCTTGGACCCAGCGGGCCAGGTACCGCCGTCCGGCGGCCAGGGTGTGGCCGGCGAGCTCGTCGACCAGGTTCTGTTCGTAGGCGTCGAACACCTCTTCCAGGCCGGGTTGGCGGGCCTTGAGCAACGCCCGCACCTGATCCCGCGTCAACCGCCCCGACCGGTGGGCCTGGGTGATGCG
This sequence comes from Acidimicrobiales bacterium, assembly GCA_038233335.1. Classification (GTDB taxonomy): domain Bacteria; phylum Actinomycetota; class Acidimicrobiia; order Acidimicrobiales; family Iamiaceae; genus Iamia. Next base: position 394 of record JBBSME010000032.1, read on the forward strand.
GGGGTGGCGGCGGAGGTCGCGGGCCAGGTGGAGGTCGGTCTTGGCCTCTCCGTAGGCGACCCCGACGCGGGCGGCGATCCAGCCGGGGGCGTTGCGGGCCCCGTCGCCGGCCCACACCGTGCGGGCATCGAACCGGTCGGTCACCGCGACGACCGCGGCATCGAGGCGGGCGCGCATCCGCTGGGCGGCCAGGAGCCGCTGCACCAGCTCACCGTCGGTGCAGGACCCCAGGTCGGCGTCGAGGAAGGCCACCGGATCCACACCCTCAGATGTCTCGGGGAACTCCAGTTCGACCATGCCCCCACCCTACGAAGGGGGTACGACACCGGGATCGGCGACCGCGTGCGGGGGGACCGGCATGGCGAAGATCACCTTCCAACGCAGTGAGCGGGGTGGGGATCGGTCGTAGGGTGGGGGCCGTGGAGGAAACGAGCGCGGCCCGGCGGCCCAGCAGCGAGAGGCAGGTGAACACCACCTTCGCGGTGACGCCGTTCATGCGCCTGGCCCGCACCCACGCCGGGTCCGCGGCGGGCGACGCCATGGTGGCGGCGGCGCTGGCCGGCACGATCTTCTTCGGGGCGGCCACCTCTGAGGCCCGGGGCCAGACCTTCCTCTACCTGCTCTGCACCATGGCGCCCTTCGCGGTGGTGGCGCCCCTCATCGGGCCGGCCCTCGACCGGGCCAAGAGCGGTCGGCGCTGGATCGTCATCGGAACGATCGTGGCCCGGGCCCTCCTCTGCCTCATCCTCATCGGCCGCACCGACACCTTCCTGCTCTACCCGGTGGCCTTCGCCATCCTGGTCCTCCAGAAGGGCTACGGCATCGGCCGCTCGTCCCTCGTCCCCGGCGTGGTCTCCAGTGACGAGGAGCTGGTCGAGGCCAACTCCAAGCTCCAGCTCCTGTCGGGGATCATGAGCTTCGCCGGGGCGGCTCCGGCCGCGCTCCTCTTCGCCCTCACCGACAGCCCCTCCCTCGCCCTGGCCCTCGCGGTCGTCACCTTCGGGGCCACCGCCGGCCTGGCCACCCGCATCCCCAAGGTGGCGGTGGCGGCCACCGCGGCCACCGCCGAGGAGAAGGCGGAGATGCGCAGCTTCGGCGTGCTCCTCGCCGCGGCCGGCATGGGGCTGCTGCGGGGGATCGTCGGCTACCTCACCGTCTACTTCGCCTTCCACTTCCGCGAGGAGGACCAGCTCGGCGCCTTCGGGGTCGTGGCCGCGGTCAGCGTCGCCGGCACCCTGTTGGGCTCAGTGACCGCGCCGCGACTGCGGCAGGTGTGGCCCGAGGAGCGCATGCTCATCTCGGTGATGCTGCTCACCGTCGGCACGGGCGTGCTGGCCATCGCGGTCGGAGGGGTGCTCGGGGCCGCTGCCCTTGGCGGGGTGGTGGGCATCGCCTCGACCTCGGGGAAGCTGGCCTTCGACTCGATCGTGCAGCGCGACGCGCCGGACGCCAACCGGGGTCGGCTGTTCGCCAAGTTCGAGACCCGCTTCCAGCTGATCTGGGTGTTCGGGGCCATGTGGGGCCTCGTGCCCCTCGGCGAGGTCCGGTTCTCGTTCGTGGCCGTGGCCCTGGTGTCGAGCTTCGCCGCCTTCTCCTACCTCGTCGGGCTCAACGCCTGGCGCCACCGGTCGGGCCACGAGGCGGCCACCTTCGGCCCCCAGGCGGCCCGCATCGATCAGGCCATGACCCAGGGCAAGGACCGGGTCCGGAGCTCGTCGGTGAACCTCCTGCGCCGGGTGCGCCCGGGCACAGGTGCGAGGGCCCCCGGTGAGGTCGCGGCGGCGGAGGACGACCTCACCCGCGTCGCCGGCCCCGGGATCGGCGCCGCCCTGGTCCCCGGCAAGACGGACCTGACCCGGGTCCCTCCCGCGCCCCCGACGGTCGAGATGCGCGCCGCTCCCCCCCGACCCCCGGACCCCACGCAGTTCGACCCGGCGCCGCCGCCCCCACCGGCGAAGGACGTGGACCCCGACGCGCCCACCGCGCCCTGGACCGACGACCCCACCCACCGCCTGTCCGGCTGAGGGGAGACGCCTGGCTCAGGTGCCGTCGGCGTCGATGTCGATCCGGGCCAGCCAGAGCCCGGGGGCGTCGAGCTCGGCCGGCGTGGGCAGGTTCTCGGGCGTCGCCCACAGGCGGGAGAGGCCGTCTTCGCCGGCCCGCTCGACCACGCCCTCCACGAAGGCCTCGCCGAGGTCGCAGCGAGCCTGGGTGAGGTTGAGGCCGAAGATGCGTTCCACGAACCGGTCGGCCTGGCTGATCTCCACCCGGCGGCGGCGGACCGCCTCGGTGACCTGGCCGTAGCTGCCGACGAGGGAGCCGCCGACCTGGTCCATCACGTGGTCGACCCAGCCCACCAGGGCCGCGACCAGCGAGTCGAGACGGGGCCGGACCTCGTCCTGGGCGGGCGAGGAGGCGGCCCCCAGCAGGACCTCGGGATCGGAGAAGATGTTCTGGACGGCGGCCAGTCCGGCCGGGTCGGAGGGGTCGATCTCGCCCAGGGCCCGCTCGAAGCCCATCGGATCGGGCCGGAAGCCGGCCACGAAGGCATCGATCATGCGGTTCAGCTCGGCCCGGACGTGGGGCACGGCCATCACCGCGTGGTGGGCCACCTCGTGGATGCAGACCCAGAGCCGCACGTCGTCGACGCCGAGGCTCCACTCCTCGGCGAAGGCGTCGATGGACGACAGCTGCACCATGATCTCGTCGCCCGACGAGCGGGGAACGGGCAGGTCGTACTGGCCGAAGGACCGGGTGGACAGGTGGCCGACCATCGACCCGGCCGCCATCCCCAGCGTCATGGGCTGGAGCATCTCCATCAGCTGCTGCATCCAGACTGCGGTCTGGTCCTCGCCGAGGGGGTCGCCGGGGTCGGGCACCGCCGGGTGCTCCTCCGATCCGCTCTCGGAACCCAACGAGCGGGCCAGCTGCTCGAACCGGGGTCGGTGGTCCTCGAGGGTCGTGCTGACCCACTGCGTGCGGGTCACCGGGACGATGGTGATGCCCGCGCCCGACGGAGCGGGCTCGAGGCCGGTGGCGTTGGCCACCTGGAGCTCCGCCACCCGGGCCAGCTGCTCGAGCTGGATGCGGGCGAGGGGATCGACGTTGGCGTCGGGCTGGCCCTCGGTGGCGATGTTGTGGGCGATCTGGCGGGCTGCGTCCCAGGAGATGGGGCCCTGCTGGCCGATCATCTTGGCCAGGTCGCCGAAGAACGGCATGCCGCCGAAGGGATCACCGCCGGTCATCGGGAGACATCCGGGGCGCGATGTGGTGTTGCGAGGCGCACGACGGCATCGTATTCCCATGGGATCTGATCCACTCCGCGACCCGAGCGAGACCTCCGACACCAGCTCGACCGTCGTGGTCACCGGGGTCGAGGGTGTCCTGGGCCGACGCGTCGTCGCCCTGCTCGGCGACGCGCCCGGTGGGATCGAGGTCGTCCCGCTGGAGGGCGACGCCCTGCTGAGCGACGACCTCAAGCGGCGCTGCGATGGCGCAGACGTGATCGTGCACCTGGCGTCGGTGTTCGGATCCGCCACCGAGGACGACCCCGAGGTCGACCGGGCCGACGACGTCACCGCGGCCCAGCGGGTGCTCGAGGCGGCCGGTGACGCCGGTGTCGACCACCTGGTGCTGCTCTCGTCGGCCACCGTCTACGGCGCCTGGGCCAACAACCCGATGCCGCTCACCGAGGAGGCCACCCTCCGGCCCGGCCCGGACCTGGCCTTCGCCGTGCAGCGGGCCGAGATCGAGCGGCGCCTGGCCGAGTGGCGCCTGGGCCACCCGTCGGCCACCGCCACCGTGCTGCGCCCGGCTGCCGTGGTTGGCGACGACGGTGACGGGGGCTGGCTGGCCCGGGCCCTCCACGAAGCCCGCCGGGTGGCCGACGTCGAGGGCGATCCGCCGGCCCAGTTCCTGCACGTCGACGACCTGGCCTCAGCGGTGGTCCTGGCCGTCACCGCCCGCCTGGACGGGGCCCGCAACGTGGCTCCCGACGGCTGGCTGAGGGGCGCCGAGTACACCGCCCTCGACGCCGGCACCCCCAAGGTGCGCCTGCCCGAGCGGGTGGGCGACCGGGTCTCGCGCCTGCGGTGGCGCCTAGGCCTGGCCCCCACGCCGCCCGGGCTCCAGCCCTACGCCCGCCACCCGTGGGTGGTGGCCAACGACCGCCTGCGGGCCGACGGCTGGGCCCCGGAGCACTCCAACGAGGAGGCCTTCGTCGACGGCACGCCGGCCACCGCGCTGGCCACCCTCAGTCCCCAGCGCCGCCAGGAGCTGGCCCTCGGCGTCAGCGGCGGCGTGCTGGCCGCCGGCATCGGCGCCAGCGTCTGGGCCGTCCTCCGCCGCCGCGCCCGCCGCTGAGCGGACGTCAGCTCGTCCGGGCGGCGTGAGCACCCGATCGGTTGCGTGTTCGACGAACATCGAACATCGAACAGGCAACAGACTCAGCGGCTGGGCGGGTCGGCCTTGCCGGTCAGCCGGGGGGTGGGGCGGGGTCGAGGGCGATGTCGACGGTGGAGACCTGCTCGCCTCGTGCCCGGCGGACGGTGATCTCGTCGCCGGGGCGGGTGAGGGTGAGGGCCGCGGAGACGTCGGCCAGGGAGCGGACCGTGTGGCCGTCGACCGAGGTGAGCACGTCGCCGGGGGCCACCCCGGCGTCGTCGGCGGGTGAGTCGGGCGCCACCTCGTCGACCCGCACGCCGACCGGGGTGTCACCGGTCGCGTCGGAGGCGGAGCCGCGCACGCCGAGCCAGCCGCGGTCGACCCGGCCCATGGTGCTGAGGTCCTCGGCCACCCGCTCAGCCACGTCCATCGGGACGGCGAAGCCGGTGGTCTTGTCGGGCACGGTGAGGCACACGCCCAGCAGGTGACCCTCACCGTCGACCAGCGCGCCACCGTCAGCCCAGTCGGGGACGGGCTGGTCGGTCTCGATGAGGCCCAGGAGCCGACCCTCCTCGGGGTCGGCGTGGGTGCTGGTCGCGCCGATCACGCCCTGGGTCAGGGTGGGCCCGGCCGAGCTGGCTGACCCGCCGACGGTGATGGCCCTCTCCCCCGGGGCCGGCGGGTCGCCGTCGCCCACACCGATCTCGAACCCCGAGCCCTCGACGCTCACCGCGGCCAGGCCGGTCATGTCGTCCTGGCCGTGGACCGTGCCCGGCGCCGTCCGCCCGCTGGGCCAGGTGACGGTGACCGCGTCGGCGTCGGCCAGGAGCGCCTCGCTGGTGATGATGAGCCCGTCTTCGCGCACCACCACGCCTGAGCCGGCGCGGCGGGCGTTGCCGACGGTGACGCTCAGCTGGACCACCGCAGGGGCCACCGACGCCGCCGCGGAGCTGGCCGTGAGGGTGACCGCGGCGGTGGGCGGCATCGACGTCGTCTTCGCGGGCTGGGCCCGCTCGATGGTGCGGGGCGAGAGGCTGCCCACCGCGGCCAGGACCATCACCGTGGCCGCGGCGCCGGTGAGGCCCGACAGGACGGCGACCGAGACGAGTCCCCGGCGGCTGTGGCGTGCCTTTCGGGCCTCGACCACCGGCGGGGTGGGCGCCGAGGTGCGGGCCACCTCGGAAGGGTGGCGCCACAGCCGGTCTTCGGGGGGGAGCGGCGTTCCGGGGTCCGACCAGTCGTCGGGCTCATCAGGCACGGGACGAGAGCGTACCGACGGCGCCGCCCGCGCTGGCCGCGGCCCCCGGGACCACCGCCAGAGGGTCGGGACCAATACGATGGCCGCGTGCCTCCTGGGAGCGAAGCCCCTGCACCGGACGCGGCTCCGACGACGACAGGCGCCCCGCGCGCGCCGACAGCCCTCCCGGCGCCGCCCGCCGGTGACACGTGGGTCGACATCAGCAGTGCTCCGCTGACCGCCGGACCCCTGGGCGCCTGGGCCACCACCCCCGACAGCGGCGCGGTGGTGACCTTCAGTGGGACCGTGCGCGACCACGCCCCTGGCCGCGACGGGGTCACGTCCCTCACCTACGAGGCCTACGTCGAGGCCGCAGTCGACCGGATGGGCGCGGTCGTCGACGACGTGCGCGATCGCTGGCCCGACGTCCGTCGGGTCGCCGCGCTCCACCGCACGGGACGGCTGGAGGTGGGCGACGTGGCCGTCGTGGTCGCGGTGTCGGCCCCGCACCGGGGCGCAGCCTTCGACGCCGCCGCCCACTGCATCGACACCCTCAAGGCCACCGTGCCGCTGTGGAAGAAGGAGACCTGGGCCGGGGGCGAGGAGTGGGGCACCGACGCCGTCCCCATCCGTGAGCCCGCTCCGACCGAGGACCCTGAAACATGAGCCCGTTCGTCTTCCTGGTCATCCCCGTGATCATCATCGTGCTGGCCTCGTTGGTGATGTGGGTGCGGGGCCGCACCCCCACCACCCTGCGATCCGGCATCGACGGCTTCTCCCGCGAGATGCAGGCCCTCTCGCCCGACGAGACCCCGCGCACGCCCCGGCGCTTCGAGTCCGACGCCGCCTCCCGATCGCCCCGCCCGGACCAGGACGTCTGAGGTGGCCCGCGACCTGGCCATCGACCTGGGCACCGCCAACACGCTGGTCTACGCGCGAGGACAGGGCATCGTCCTCAACGAGCCCTCGGTCATCGCCCTCAACCAGAACACCGGCGACGTGCTGGCCATGGGCCACGAGGCCTGGCAGATGATCGGCCGCACCCCCGGGTCCATCGTCGCCGTCCGCCCCCTGCGCCAGGGGGCGATCACCGACTTCGACATCACCCAGCGGATGATCCGACTGCTCCTCCACCGGGCCGGGGTCAGCCGCTTCAATCGGCCTCGCGTGGTGATCTGCGTGCCGTCGGCCATCACCGAGGTCGAGCGGCGGGCGGTCACCGAGGCGGCCCGACGGGCCGGCGCGGCCGAAGCCCAGCTCATCGAGCAGCCCATGGCCGCGGCCCTCGGCGCCGGGCTGACCATCAACGAACCGGTCGCCAACATGGTCGTCGACGTCGGCGGTGGCACGTCGGAGACCGCGCTCATCTCGTTGGGCGGGGTCGTCGCCCTCCAGGCCGTGCGGGTCGGTTCGTTCGACCTGGACTCCGCCATCCAGGGGTTCGTACGCCGCGAGTACGGCATCGCCATCGGGGAGCGCACCGCCGAGGAGATCAAGGTCTCCATCGGGTCCGCCTTCCCCGTCAACGACGGCGTGAAGGCCGAGGTCCGCGGCCGCGACCTCATGACCGGCCTGCCCAAGACGGTGATCCTGTCGCCGGTGGAGGTGCGGTCCGCCATCGAGGAGCCGGTCACCGCCATCGTCGAGTCGGTGATCGCCTGCTTGGGCGAGGCTCCGCCCGAGCTGGCCCACGACCTCATCGTGCGGGGCATGCACCTCGGCGGCGGCGGCGGGATGCTGGCCGGATTTGCCCAGCGGATCGCCAACGAGACCGAGGTCCCGGTGTTCTTGGTCGACGCTCCCCTCGAGTGCGTGGTGCTGGGCGCGGGCAAGTGCGTGGAGGCCTACGACCAGCTCAAGGTCATGTTCATGGGCGAGCGCATGTAGGTGTCGGCGCGCGCTGCCCCGCCGACGTGGTTAGATGTGCGCCTGCCCCGTCGAAGGTGACGGGCGGCACAGCCAGCGGAGGATCCGTCGGGACGTGCGAGGAGATCGAACCCAGCGTGAGCGGCACCGACGAGACCACGCCTGACGGCGGGCTGACCACCGACGAGGGCCCGGCGCCCTCCGGAGCGCCGCTGCTCGACGTCCGCGAGGTGGGCGTGCGGTTCGGCGGCGTCATCGCCCTCGACGGGCTGTCGTTCCGGATCCAGCCCCAGGCGATCTGCGCGCTCATCGGGCCGAACGGCGCCGGCAAGACCACGCTCTTCAACGTCATCAGCCGCCTCTACGAGGCCTCCTCGGGCGAGGTCACCTTCGACGGCAAGGATCTCCTCAGCGTCCCCCCGCACCGGATCGCCCAGATCGGCATCGCCCGCACGTTCCAGAACGTCGCCCTCTTCCCGGGCCTGTCGGTGCTCGACAACGTGCGGGTCGGCGCCCACACCGAGGGCAAGAACGGGTTCATGCGCGGCCTGCTCGGCCTGGGCCGGGCCGAGGAGCGTCGTCTCCGTGACGAGGCCATGTCGATCCTGGAACGCCTCGACCTCGGGCACCTGGCGAACAAGCCCGCGGCCAACCTGGCGTTCGGGACCCTGAAGCGGATCGAGCTGGCCCGGGGGGTGGCCGCCCGCCCCCGCCTGCTGATGCTGGACGAGCCGGCCAACGGTCTCACCCACGGCGAGGTCGAGGAGCTGGCCACCACCATCCGCCAGCTGCGCGACGACCTCGACCTCACCATCTTGCTGGTCGAGCACCACATGTCGATGGTGATGAGCGTGTCGGACCACATCGTCGTCCTCGACTTCGGACGGCGGATCGCCGAGGGGCCACCGGAGGTCGTCCAGAACGATCCGGCCGTCATCGAGGCCTACCTGGGGACCTCGGACTAGTGGACGAGCTGCTGCACATCGAGGGCGTCTCCGGTGGCTACGGCCCCGTGACCGTCCTGCGCGACGTCGACCTGACCGTGTCCGAGGGCGAGGTCGTGGTGGTGCTGGGGGCCAACGGCGCCGGCAAGACCACCCTGCTGCGGGCCATCTGCGGCGAGATCGCCACCCAGGGCACCCTGCGCTTCGACGGGTCCGACCTGCCCCGTGCCCCCGAGAGGGTGGCCCGGGTCGGCATCGCCCACGTCCCCCAGGGGCGGGGCACCTTCTCCGAGCTCACCACCGAGGAGAACCTCCGCCTCGGGGCCGTGCTGCGCAAGGACAGCGAGGTCCGGGCCGACATCGACCACTGGTGCGAGGTGTTCCCCCGACTGGGCGAGCGCCGCGAGCAGGCCGCCGGCTCGATGAGCGGTGGCGAGCAGCAGATGCTGGCCATCGCCCGGGCCATGATGCTGCGGCCCACGCTCCTCCTCCTCGACGAGCCCTCGCTGGGCCTGGCCCCACTCATCACCAAGGACCTGTTCGAGCGGCTGGGCCGGCTCAACCAGGAGGACGGCCTCACCGTCCTGGTGGTGGAGCAGAACGCCAACCTGGCCCTCGACATCGGCCACCGCGGCTACGTGCTCGAGACCGGCCAGGTCGTCGCCTCCGGCCCGGCCCAGGAGCTGCGCCACGACGATGCCATCCGCAAGGCCTACCTCGGGTTCTGATCTGTGGACTTCAACCTCTTCATCCAGTTCGTCCTCAACGGCATCGGCAACGGAGCCGTCTACGGCTCGATCGCCCTGGCCCTGGTGCTCATCTTCCGCAGCACCGGCCTGCTCAACCTGGCCCAGGGCGAGATGGCCCTGTTCTCCACCTACTTCGCCTGGTGGCTCACCTCGCAGGGGCTGTCCATCTTCGTGGCCATCCCCATCACCATCGTGGTCAGCATGGCCGGCGGCGCGGTCATCGAGCGGATGCTCATCCGCCCGGTGTCGGGGGAGGGCAAGAGCCCCCTCAACGTGCTCATCGTGATGCTGGGCATGTTCCTCGCCTTCAACGCCCTGGCCCAGCTGATCTTCAGCGACACGGCCGAGCCCATGCCCAAGCCCTGGCCGACGAACTCCTCTCCCGGTGATCCCGTCGGCCGCAGCCAGGTCGTCGAGCTGGCCGACATCCGGATCTCCTGGTCGGTCATCGCGCTGGTGATCGCGCTCCTGATCGAGTGCCTGATCCTCTACGTGCTCTTCCAGCGCACCACCGTCGGCCTCAAGCTGCGGGCCGTCGCCTCCAACGCCGGGTCGGCCCGGCTGGTGGGGATCAACTCCTCGGCCATGCTGATGCTCGGCTGGGCCCTGGCCGCCGGGCTCGGAGCCCTCGCCGGCACGCTGGTGGCCGCCGACCGGGGGTCCGTGAGCCCGGGGCTGATGGTCGTGGTCGTCGTGTTCGCCTTCTCCGGCGCGGCCCTGGGCGGGTTCGACAGCCCCGTGGGGGCGGTGGTCGGCGGGATGATCGTGGCCATCGCCGAGGCGCTGACCATCGGCTACGTCGACTTCCTGTCGGGCATCGAGCTGGTGGTGCCCTTCGGCATCATCCTCCTGGTGCTGCTGGTCAGACCGACCGGCCTGTTCGGCCGGAAGGTGGTGGAGCGCGTATGACCCGCACCCGCTTGCGGATCGTGGTCGGCATCGCGGTGGCCGCCCTGGCCCTGTGGCTGCCCTACTTCAACCAGGCCGCTGAGAACCAGGAGCTGTCCCGGGTGCTGTACGTGGCCATCGCGGCCATGGGCCTCAACCTGCTGACCGGGTTCAACGGCCAGATCTCGATCGGCCACGGCGCCTTCTTCGGCGTCGGCGCCTTCACGACCGCGATCCTCATGGACAGCCACGGCTGGGGCTTCGAGTCCACCATCCCCATGGCCGCGCTCGTCGCCGCCGTGGTGGGGGCCCTGGTCGGGATCCCGGCCCTGCGGGTGCGGGGGCTGTACCTGGCCTTGGTCACCCTCGGGCTCGCCGTCCTGTTCCCCCGCATCGGCCAGAAGTACGTCGACGGCTCGGGTGGCGCCGCCCTGGTGCGGCCCGACCGAGACGGCTTCGACTCGCTGCTCACCTTCCTCGACAACGACCAGTGGGTGTACTTCGAGTCCCTGGTCATCGCCGGGGCGCTCTTCCTCGTGGCCTGGAACCTCTCCCGTTCCCGCATCGGCCGGGCCATGGTCGCGGTGCGCGACCAGGAGCTGGCCGCGTCGACGGTGGGCATCAACCTGGCCCGGGTCAAGGTCGGCACCTTCGCCCTGTCGGCCGCCTACGCCGGCGTGGCCGGCTCGTTGTCGGTCATGGTCGACCGAGCCGCCGACGCCACCGACCCCCTCCTGGCCTTCCGGAACTCGATCGAGTTCCTCGTGGCGGTCGTCATCGGGGGGACGGCCACGATCGCCGGGCCCGCGGTGGGCGCCTTCATCCTGGTCTACCTGCGCCGGGAGACCGACGGCCTCATCGAGGGCAAGGAGGTCCTGTCGCCGGCGATCTTCGGTGCCGCCCTCATCGCCATGGTCTACGTCCTCCCCGAGGGCGTGGTTGGCGGCCTGCGCAAGCTGACCGACCGGTTCCTGCCCGCGCAGGAGCGCGAGACTTCAGAGGAACCCGCGTCGGAAGACGCCGCGCCTGGGTCCGGCGATCCCCCATGAGGCGGGTCTCCGACCACGCCTACCCGAACCCCACAACCAAGGAGCACCACCCATGATCCGATCCCGCAACCGGGGACTGCTGGCCGTCCTGGCCGTGCTGGTGCTGCTCGTCGGCGCCTGCAGCAGCCGCGACGACAGCAGCGAAACCAGCAGCGGAGGAGGAGACGGAGGTGAAGACGGCGAGCAGGCCGCCGAGGGCATCGACACCGCCGACTGCGAGTCCGACCCGACCGCCGAGATCGAGGGCGACACCATCAAGATCATCTCCTCCTACCCGCAGTCCGGCCTGACCGGCGCCTTCGCCGAGATCGCTCGGGGCTGGGCCGCCTACTTCGACAAGGTCAACGAGGAGGGTGGCGTCACCATCGGCGACAACACCTACCAGATCGAGTTCGAGGACCAGGACGACGAGTACAACCCCCAGCAGACAGCCTCCAACATCGAGGACCTGGTCGGCGCGGACGGCGACGGCGCCTTCGCCGCCTTCAGCGTGGTCGGCACCGCCAACAACATCAACATCCGTGACTTCCTCGGCAACCTGTGCGTGCCCAACGTGTACGCCGCGACCGGCGCGGTGGCCTGGGGCAACCCGGAGTACCCGTGGACGAACGGCGGCTCCCTGGTGCCCTACAGCCTCGAGTCGAAGGCCTTCGTCGAGTACCTCAAGGAGAACCAGCCCGATGCCAAGGTCGGGATGCTGCGCCAGGCTGATGAGTTCGGCGCGACCTACGAGGACAGCTTCCGCACGGCCATCGAGGGCACCGACATCACCCTGGTCGAGGTGCAGGAGTACCCGGTCGGCGCGGACGACGTCTCCTCGCAGGTGACCGCCCTGGCCGGCAGCGGCGCCGACGCCTTCTTCAACGGCGCCACCCTGCTGGCCTGCCCGGCCGGGCTGACCGCAGCCCAGACCCAGGGCTGGGACGTCACCACCTGGGTGTCGGGCACCTGCATCTCCAAGACCCTCACCGGCATCGCCGGCGCCGCCGCCGACGACGTCATCAGCCTCACCAACCTGAAGGACCCGCAGAACCCGCAGTACGACGACGACGAGGACATGATCGCCTTCAAGGACACCGTCGAGGCGAACCGGCCCGAGTTCAAGGGCCGGGACCTCGACCTCGAGAACGGGATCGTCGGCTACGGCTACACCCAGGCCGACCTCTTCGTGCAGGCCATGGAGGCGGCCGAGGCTCCCACCCGGCTGGCCGTCATGGACAGCATCCGGAACTTCGAGGGGACGAGCAGCCTGCTCCTCGACGGCGTCGACGTGGCCACTGGTCCCGACGACGCCTTCCTGGGGGAGACCTTCATCCTCGTCCAGTACGACGCGGCCGAGGCCCACTTCAACGAGATCAGTGAGCTCATCGACCTCGAGGGCCAGACCGCCGAGCTCACGCCGGAGGAGCTGATCACCGGCTGACGAGCTCCGTCACCAACGACGATGACGGACCCCGGGGCACCCGATGCCCCGGGGTCCGTCGCGTCCGGAGGCGATCGTCGGTCGAACCCCGCCAAGCTGCGTCCCTGGGTCGCAGCGGGTGCGACTGAGGCACGAGCAGTGCGTCCCACGCCGTTCGCGCGCTGTCGTCCAGGCGATCGTCCTCGCCGGGGCACCCGTCCTGATCACTGCTTCGGGGTGGGAGAGGGGGCGCAGACCTCGGTGATGGCCTCGGCCAGGGTGTCGACGATCCGGTCCACCTCGGCCTCGGTGGTGGTGAGCGGGGCCACGATCACGATCACGTCGCCCAGGGGGCGGATGAGCACGCCGCGATCGACGCAGCCGGCCGACACCTTCCGACCCCAGCGCAGGCCGTCGACGGGCGGATCCAGCTCGACGCCGGCCATCAGGCCCAGGTGGCGCACGTCGGCCACCCCGGCCAGGCCCGCGACGCGGGCGTCGAGGGCACGGGCTAGCTGCTCACCTCGGGCCCGCACGTTGGTGAGGACGTCCCCCTCGTCGATGAGCTCGAGGTGGCGCCGGGCGACCGCGGTGTCGACTGCCCCCGGGTGGTGCAGGGCCGGGGTCCGCCGGCTCCCGAACCGCAGCGGATCATTCGTCGTGGGTCGAGGGGCGCGGTCCCGGAGTGGTGTAGCGGGCATCGGCGGAACGCTACCGATCGCCCTGCGCGGCGGGCCCACCCTCGGGCCCGCCGTCGGGCGCCGGCGCGGGGGTCACCGCCTCGGCCAGACGAGCCCGGAGGTGCGCCACCTCGGCGGCCGCCACCAACCGCGTCGAGAGGCCGCGGAGGTCTCCCACCACCCGGGCGTGGGGGCGCCGCCCCCGGGCCAGGGCCCACACGAAGGCGGCGGCGTGGCCCAGCGACACCGGGACCCCGGAGGCGGCCAGCTCCTGGCGGAGTCGCACCCGTGCGGCGGCGGCGTCGGCCCGCAGGTGACGGGCCCGGCGAGGAAGGGCGAGGCGGCGGAGCACCGCGGCGAGGACTGCCAGGACGAGCCGGAACCCGATCGCGACCACGAGGAGCACCACACCCAGCCCGACCAGGGGCCAGCCCGGGTCGACCGGGAGGCTGAGCGCGACCGCGGCCAGGGCCACCAGGCCGAGGAGCCAGGCCACCCAGGCCAGGCCGAGGACCCGCTGGGCGGCCACCTCGGCCGCGACCCAGCGGGCCAGCATCAGGCCCTGGGCGGAGGTGGACCTCCACCCGCCCCGATCGGCGCGCGCCCCTCCGGCCACCACGCCGCCGTCCTGAGGCCCGTCGGCGGCGATGCGGTCGTCCGCGGCGTCGCTCACCGGGTCAGGTCCTCGGCGGCCTGGCGGACCTGCCAGTCGCGGTCCTCGGCGGCGCGGGCGAGGGCGGCATCGACCTCCGGGCCGCGGAACGGGGCCAGGGCCAACACCGCTCGACGACGGACGGTGGCCCTGTCGCGCGTCCCGGCCAGCACTGCATGCAGGCCGGCGGGGTCGCCGGTGGCCCCCAGGGCGGCCACCGCAGCCTCCCTGACCAGGGCGTCGGCGTGGTCGACGGCCAGCACGGCGAGCCGCGCCACGGCACCGGGCTCGGGCGGGACCCGCTCTCCGCAGGCCCAGGCGGCCGCCTCCACCACCGTCGGGTCGCCGTCATCGAGGAGGGCGAGCAGGGACATCCCGTCCGGGACGGGCCCGGTCCCGTCCGGGCCGGACAGGGCCGCCACCTCCTCGGCGGCCCGCCGGCGCACCCCGGCATCAGGGTCGGTGAGGGCGGCGGCGACCGCGCTGGCGCCCAGCAGGCCGGCTCGGCGCAGGCCGCCCAGCGCGGTGGCCCGCACGCCGGCGTCGGGGTCAGTGGTCGCACCGCGCAGCGCGTCGCCGTCGCCGCGGTGGCCGGCCTCGGCCACTGCGGCCCGACGGGCGGTCGCGCCCGGCGTCGGGTCGGGGGCGTCGGCCGGCCGATGGCGTGGTTCCACGGGGCCAGTCGACCACACTCTGCCCCTCCGCTCCCCCCGCAGCTGTCCCGAGCCCGCGCCCCAGGCCGACCTGGCGCCCCGCGCCACTGCGGCGCGCCGCCCCGACCGTGCCGGTCTGGCAGGCTCTCGGGCTGGTGGAAGCCGACGAACCCCAGCCCCCGCACCCGGCACGGACCGGGGTGGACACCGGTGCGACGGCACCCCCTGCGGCGGTGCTGCGGCCGCCTCGGGCGCGGTGGCACCCGCTGTGGTTCGTCCTGGGCGCAGCGCTGGTGCTGGTGGCCGCCCTGTTCGGGGCCGCCGGCGTGCTGCGGGCGCCCTACGTCGTCTTCGCCCCGGGCTCCGCCTTCGACACCGAGGCGGCCATCTCGACCCCGGGCACGGAGTCGTATCCCTCCGAGGGGGAGGTGCTGTTCCTCACGGTCTCGCTGCGGGGGGCGAGCCGGCGGGTGGGCTACGTCGAGGCGGGTTGGGGGTGGATCCGTGGCGACCAGGACGTTGCTCCCCGCGAGGCCATCATCGGCGACCAGACGGGGGCCGAGAACCGGGAGCAGAGCCTGCAGCTGATGACCAGCTCCCAGGAGGTGGCGGCCAAGGTCGCCCTCGAGCACCTGGGCTACGAGGTCCCGTCCGAGGGGACCGGGGTGGTGGTCCTCAGCGCACTGGAGGAGGCTCCGGTGGCGGCCCTCGTCTCGCGCGGCGACGTGATCGTGGGCCTCGATGGCGAGCAGGTCGACCTCGACTCCCAGCTGCGGGCCGCGCTCGAGGGCGCGGTGCCCGGCCAGGAGGTGACGCTCTCGGTCGAGAGGGCGGGCCAGGGCGCACCTGAGGAGGTCACCACCGAGCTGATCGCGGACCCCGGGGGCGAGGATCGGGCCGTCCTCGGGGTCGGAGTGGCGACCCGCGACCTCACCTACGACCTGCCCTTCCCGGTGCGGATCGACACCGAGGACGTGGGCGGTCCGTCGGCCGGGCTGGCCCTCACCCTCGGGATCCTCGACCACCTGACCCCCGGGCCGCTCACCGGGGGGGCCAACGTCGCCACCACCGGCACCATCGAGGCAGACGGGACCGTCGGCCAGGTCGGCGGGGTGGCTCAGAAGACCATCGCCGCCAAGCGGGCCGGAGCGACCTTGCTGCTGGTGCCCGAGGCCGAGGTGGCCGACGCCCAGCGGACAGCCCCGGACGGCCTCCAGGTGGTCGGGGTGGGACCGCTGGACGACGCCCTCGACGCGCTGGCCTCGATCGGCGGAAACGCCTTGGAGCTCGATCGCACTGGCGACGGCTGACCCGTCCTGCCCATGTCCAGCATGGCCGCCCTCCTCCAGCTGGCGGCAGAGCTGACGCTCTTCCTCGTGGCCCTGGCCGGCGCCGGTCTGTCGGCCCGCAACGGCCTCCTGGGCCTGGACCGGGCGGCGGGCGTCCTCCTCGTCGGGGGCTTCATCGTCCTGGTCGCGTGCGGCGTTCCTGGTCGGATCGCTCACCCTCGACCGGACCGCTGAGCCGGGGGCCCTGGCTGCCGCCCGGGTCGCGGGCGCGGCGCTCGTCGGCTTCGGTGCGCTGCGCTGGGCGGGCAGCCGCGTGGGTCGGCCGACGCTGCAGCGGCCCGGATCCGGGAGGGCGATCTCGACGCCCGGTCCGCGGTGGAGAGCGATGATGAGCTGGGGGAGTTGTCCTCGACCTTCGACGCCATGGCCGGATCGGTGCGGACCCTCACCGGCGACCTCCGGGCTGCGGTGTCGGTCCGGCGGAGCTGCTGGACGGAGCGGGTGGCACGGTTGGTGGGGTGACCGATGGTGTGAGCGGGACGGTCGGCGGGGTCGTCGACGGCGTCGGGAGCGGCGCCAGCAGCGTCCTCGGCGGCGCCTCGTCCGGAGGCTGATCAGCCGATCCCTGGTCGGGCGGCCGCGATTGCCCTCATCGGCGACGGGCCCGGCCGTAGCATCAGGTGATGGCCCCCGACCACAGCGCCGCGTCCATCACCGGTCGATCCTTCGCCGTCCGACGCAAGGGCTTCGACCCCGACGAGGTGCGGGCGTACCTCGGCCAGCTGGCGGAGGTGATCAACCGCCTCGCCTCCGAGCGCGACGGCGCCCGGGGCGAGGTGTCATCCCTGCAGGCCACCGCCGAGGCCCGTCCCGAGATCGACGAGGACCAGCTGATCGCCGTGCTCGGCGAGGAGACGGCCCGGGTGCTGTCGTCGGCCCGCAAGGCCGCCACCGAGATGAAGGAGCGCGGTGAGGAGAGCGTGGCCCGGATGCTGCGGGAGGCGGCCGAGGAGGCCGGCGCGACCCGTCGCACCGCCGAGGCCGACGCCGCTCGGGCCCGCGACGCGGCCGCCAACGTCCGCCTCGAGGCCGATGAGGCCCGCCGGCTGGCGGTCGAGCAGGCCGAGACCGACGCGACCCGCATCCAGACCGAGGCCAAGAACGACGCGGTCGCCACCCGTCAGGCGGCGGAGGCCGAGAGGGAGGCGGCCGACGCGGACGCTGCTGCGGCCCGAGCCCAGGCCGAGACCGACGCGGAGGCGAGGCGGGCCGAGGCCCACGGGGTCCTGGCCGAGCGGACGACCGAGGCGGAGGCCGCCGCGGCCGCGCTGGCCCAGCAGGGCGAGGCGGAGGCGGCCCGCATCCGCACCGAGGCCGAGGGCGAGGCCGAGGCCATCCGCGCCCAGGCCGAGGCCGACCGCGACGCCCACCAGGACGAGGGCCGGGAGATGGTGGCCGAGGCCCAAAGGGTCCGAGAGCGGATGCTCGCCGACCTGGCCCGGCGCCGGAAGGCGGCCAAGGTGCAGCTCGAGCAGCTCCAGGCCGGCCGCGACCGGCTCATCGACACCTACGACGCCGTGCAGCGCGAGGTCGACGCCGCCACCAGCGAGCTCCGCCGGGCGCTCCCGGCGGCCCGGCAGGCCGCCGAGGGGGCCCGGATTCGGGCCGAGGCCGAGCCGGCCGACTCCGTCGACCAGCTGGAGGCCCAGATCGCCGCCGCCCGGGCCGCGGGGCTGCCCCTGGTGGCGCCGGACGAGGCCGCGGAGGCGTCGGCCGACGAGACCGACGATGAGCTGGTCGATCCGGACGCCGCGGCTGAGGAGGCCGCCCTCCTCGAAGGGGATACAGACCTGGCCGAGCCCGCGCCGGCCGTCGAGGTGGCCGCCGTCGACCTCACGGGCGGCGGTCCCGATCTGACCGAGTCGCACGGGGCGCCCGGCGCCGACACCGCGGCCGAGGTGTCGGTCGACGACGAGGTCGAGGCGGACACCGATGCCCTCGACACGACCGGACCCGGGCTGGATCCGGAGGCCCTGGAGGCGGCTGTCGCCGACGCCGCCGCTCCGGATGGCGGTGATCCGAGCGTCGGGGACGTCGGGGAGCCGATCGTCGGGGGCGACGCCGAGGACGCCGAGGAGGTCGATGACCTGTTCGCTCGTCTCAAGGCCTCCCGTGAGGACTCGGCGGCCAGTGCGCGGGACCTGCTCGACACCCCGAGCGACACCCCCCTCGCACCGGGGCGGGAGACGACGACGGAGGCGGGCGCGGCCGAGGCGGTGGCAGAGGACACCGCCCCCGAGGCGGCGGCAGAGGACACCGCCCCCGAGGCTGCGGCCGCCGAAGACACCGCCGCGGAGGCTGAGGCCGGACCCGGCGATGAGCTGGTCGACCTGCTCGAGCGGCGCGACGGCGCCATCGAGCCCATCGAGACCCGGGTGGCCCGTCGGCTCAAGCGCGTGCTGGCCGACGAGCAGGGGAGGGTGCTGGACGGGGTGCGCCGGGCCAAGGGCGCGCCCGACCTGGACGAGATCCTGCCCCTCGACGAGCAGGTGCTGGCCTACGCCGCAGTCGTCGTCGACGACCTCCTCGCCGCGGCCGAGGAAGGTGCCGGGTTCGAGGGAGCCTCCCTGCCCTCCACCGCCTCCCTGGACGAGGTCGCCGAGGACCTGGGGAGGGCCCTGGCCGGGGTGGTGCGCCCCCGGATCGAGCGCTGCTTCGAGGCCGGGGACGACACCGACGACACGTCCGACCGCCTGCGGGCCACCTACCGCGAGTGGAAGACCGACTCGCTGGTGGACTCGACCCGCCACCACGTCCTGGCCGCGTTCGGTGAGGGTCAGTGCGCGGTGCGTCCGGTGGGGGCGCCGGTGCGCTGGGTCCCCGACCCGGCCAGCTCGGCCTGCCCGGACTGCGAGGACGATGCCCTGGCCGGCGCGGTGCCCTCGGGTGAGGCCTTCCCCACCGGGCACGCCCACCCCCCGGCCCATCCCGGCTGCCGGTGCCTGGTGGTCGGCGAGCGGGTGGGTACCCCGGCCTGAGGGCAGCCCCTCGCCCGACCCCTCCCGCCCACAGGGCCGTCGGTAGGCTGCGGCCGGTATGCGCCCCCCCTCCGACATGCCCCGGCGGTCTTCGTCGGGCAAGCGCCGCCTTCGCCTCCCGAGTGGTCGAGGGCGCATCGTGCTGATCGTGGCCCTGACCTTGCTCTTCGTGCTGGCCACGTCGCTGCGAGGCATCGCCGGCTTCTACACCGACTTCCTCTGGTTCGACTCGCTCGACCTGAGCAGCGTGTGGCGGAAGGTGCTCGGCGCCAAGGTGTCGCTGGTCATCATCTTCACCCTGGTCTTCTTCGCCCTGATGTGGGTCAACCTCACGTTGGCCGAGCGCCTCAGCGGGCGGACGATCCGGTTCGGGGGATCCAGCGAGGACGAGCTGGTGCTGCGGTACCGCGAGCTGGTCGGGCGGCGCTCCCTCCTCATCCGGGGCGCCACCGCAGGGCTGCTGGCGATCATCGCCGGCAGCGGCACCTCCGCCCAGTGGAACAACTGGCTGCTGTTCACCAACCACACCGACTTCGGCGAGAAGGACGCCACCTACGGGATCGACATCGGCTTCTACGTGTTCCAGCTGCCGTTCCTGCGGTTCGTGGCCAGCTGGACCTTCTCCGCCCTGATCGTGGTGCTGGTGGCCACCGTCGTGGCCCACTACCTCAACGGCGGCATCCGGATGCAGGCCAGCCAGGACCGGGTCAGCTCCCAGGTGAAGGCCCACGTCTCGGTGCTGCTGGCCCTCCTCGCCCTGGTACGGGCGGCCCAGTACTTCCTCGACCGCTTCGAGCTGGTCTTCTCCGGGCGGGGTCCGGTCGACGGCGCCACCTACACCGACATCAACGTCCAGGAGCGGGCCCTCCTGCTGATGATCATGATCAGCGTGTTCGCCACGGTCCTGTTCATCGTCAACATCTGGCGTCGGGGCTGGATCCTGCCGGCCATGGCCGTCGGTCTCTGGGCCCTGGTCGCGGTGCTGGCCGGGGAAGCGGTGCCCTCGTTCGTGCAGCGGTTCCGGGTACCGGGCGAGGAGGCGGCTCGGGAGAGCCCCTACATCGACAACAACATCAAGGCCACCCGGTCGGCCCTCGGCCTGGACGGCATCGAAGACCAGCCCTTCGACGTCAACTACGACCTCAGCGGCGAGGACCTGACCGAGAACGCGGACACGGTCAACAACATCCGCCTGTGGGACACCAGCGAGCTCCAGCGCACTTTCAACCGGTTCGAGGCGCAGCGCGACTTCTACAATGTTCCCGACGTCGACGTGGACCGGTACGTGATCCAGGACGGCCCCGACAAGGGCACCCTGCGCCAGGTCATGGTGGCGTCTCGCCAGATCGACGACACCAACCTGCCCAGCCCGGGCTGGGAGGCGTCCCGCCTCGTCTACACCTCGGGCTACGGCGTGATCATGGCGCCGGCCAACGCCAAGACCAGCAACGGCCAGCCGTCGCTGGTCGAGCGGGAGATCCCCATCGAGACCACCGAGGGCTACCCGGTGATCGACCAGCCCGACCTCTACCTCGGCCAGGACCTCGACGGCTACAAGATCGTCGACACCACTCGTGGCGAGCTGCGGATCGAGAGCGACGGCGAGGACTCCACCAGCGGCAACTACGAGGGTGCCGACGGCGTCCCGTTGGACAGTGCGGTGCGGCGGGCCGCAGTCGCCCTGCGCTTCGGTGAGATCGAGCCGCTGATCTCCGGCTCCATCACCCCGGACTCCAAGCTGCTCATGCAGCGCGACGTGCGCGACCGCGTGCAGGCGCTGGCCCCGTTCCTGGCCTTCGACCACGATCCCTACCCCGTCGTGATCGACGGGCGGATCGTCTACGTCATCGACGGCTACACCACCACCGACCGCTACCCCAACGCCCAGCGGGTGGAGATCGGCCGCGACATCCCCGAGGGGAGCGGGCTGGGCGACCGCTCGTTCAACTACGCCCGCAACTCCGTCAAGGCGGTGGTCGACGCCTACGAGGGCACCGTCGACATGTACGTCAACGACGCCGACGACCCGCTCATCCAGGCCTACCAGAAGGCCTTCCCGGACCTGTTCCTCCCGCTCGACGACGCGCCGTCCGACCTCCGGGCCCACTTCCGCTACCCGGAGGACCTGTTCCGGGTGCAGAGCGCGATGTGGGGCAAGTACCACGTCAGCGAGCCCACCGCGTTCCTGGAGGGCCAGAGCGAGTGGACCGTGGCCCCCGAGCCCGACACGCGGGCGGCTGACTCCACCACGACCACGGCGGCTCCCGCCGGAGGTGCCGGCGCCGCCCCCACACCGGTGTCCCAGGGCGAGGCCGCGATCGAACCCACCTACCAGCTGCTGCGGCCGCCCGGTGCCGAGGAGGAGGAGTTCGTGCTCGTCCGACCCTTCACCCGGGCCGGCCGACCGCAGCTCTCGGCCTACATGACCGCGGCGCCCGACGGGAAGCTGGTGAGCTTCAACGTCGGGTCCGAGGACGACGCGCCGCAGGGCCCGCAGGGCGCGGCCGACGTGATGTCGCAGAACGACCGGGTGGCCCAGCTGCGCGACTTCTTCGGTCAGAACGCCGACATCAGCTTCGGCAACGTGCTGCTAGTGCCGATCGACGGATCGATCATCTACGTGCGGCCGGTGTACGTCACCGCCAACAACGACGCACCGCTCATCAAGGCGGTGATCGTCTCCCACCAGGACGACCCCGACAACACCCGCGTCGCGGTCGAGTCCACCCTCGGGGAGGCGCTGGAGAAGCTGTTCCCCGGCTCGCCCGGCACCCTCGAGGAGGCGCCGGCCCCGGACCAGGACCTGGGCGAGCTCGACGGTGGCGACGCCACCGACCCCCGCGACGAGAGCCCGGGCACCACCACGACCACGACGCCGGACACCACGACGCCGGACACCACGCCGCCGGAGGATCCCGGCACCGACGGGACCGACGCCGAGCTGGTGAGCCGCCTGCTGGACGCCTTCGACGCCGCCGATGCGGCTCTGGCCGAGGGTGACCTGGCCGCGTACCAGGAGCAGGTCGACGTGGCCTCCCAGATCGCCGACGAGCTGGACCGCCGCAACGGGTCCGCCGACGGTGGCTCGGGGTCGGGGGGCAGTGACCCACCGTCCAGCACCACCGACCCGCCGGCCACCGATCCCGAGACGACGACCACCACCGGCCCCTCGGCCTGATCCACGGCGACTGAGTCGGGCCACCCGGGTGCGGTGCCGGACGGCTCCGACGCGCGAGGGTGCGGACCATGTCCTCCGCCGCGACGAAGCCCCTGCAGCTGCGCTTCGTGACCTCGGCCGGCGCCCTGGCCCACCTCCCGCCCACCCGGGCCGAGGTGGCGGTGGTCGGCCGGTCGAACGTGGGCAAGTCCTCGCTGCTCAACGCCTTGGCCAACCGGACCAGGCTGGCCCACGTGTCCAAGACCCCGGGCCGCACCCGCCTGCTCAACTGCTTCGCCCTGGAGGAGGCCGGGTTGGCGGACGCCACCCTGGTGGACTGCCCTGGCTACGGCTTCGCCAAGGCACCCCAGAAGATGCGGGCCGGGTGGCAGCAGATGATCGAGGGCTACCTCCTCGAGCGGGAGGAGCTGGTCACCATCCTCGTCCTGGTCGACGGGGCGGTGGGCCCGACCCCCCTCGACGTGCAGATGGTCGAGTGGCTCGAGCACCACGAGCGGCCGTACTCGATCGTGGCCACCAAGCACGACAAGGTGAAGGCGTCGGTGCGCGACCGCCGCAAGAAGGAGCTGGCGGCCGGTCTGGACATGGCCCCCGGAGACGTGCTGTGGGCCAGCGCCGCCAAGGGCGTCAACATCGACAAGGTCCGCAGCCTCGTGCGGTCCGTGCTCGCCCCCTGACCCTCAGCCGGCGAGGGGTCCGACCTCGACCACCTCGGCGGCGACCGCGCCGGGCGCGAGGTGGAGCCAGGCGACCGTGTGGAACGGCTGGCGGCGGCGTTGCACCGGCGATCCGGGGTTGACGAGCAGGGGGCCGTCGCCCTCCCGCTCGGCCACCGGGGCGTGGCTGTGGCCGAACACCACGACCTCGGCCGCGGGGAACCGTCGGGCCATCCGCCGGTGGCGCCCGGCGGTCGCCCCGGCATCGTGGATGACGGCGATCGCCACCCCGCCCAGCTCCACCTCCAGGGTCTCGGGCAGGCTGGCGACCAGGGCCCGGTCGTTGTTGCCCAGCACCGCGTGCAGCGGGGCATGGTCCGCGAAGGCGGCCAGCACCTCGGGCTCGAGCACGTCGCCGGCGTGCACGACCAGGTCGGCCGCCGCCGCCATCTCCCACACCTCCGGCGGCATCCGAGAGAGGGTGGCCCCGGTCAGGTGGGTGTCGGCCACCACCAGGGCGCGGACGGCGTCAGGTGAGGGCACCGGTCCAGCCTAGGAGGACAGGTGGCGCCGAAGAGGCACTGTCCAGCAGGAGTGAACATACTCGATCTGATCGAGTGTATTCGGTATGGTCGCCTGGTAGCTTGGCGCGGTGATCGAGATCAGCCCGTTCCCCTTCCAGGGCCCTCTGGCCCCCGAGCAGGTGACAGGCCGGGATGAGTTGGGTCGCGATCTGGCCGAGCGCCTGCTCCAGCGTCGGGTCACCGCCCTCCTCGGCCCCCGTCGCTACGGCAAGACGAGCCTGCTCAAGCGGGTTGCCGCCGACCTGGCCCAGGTCGGTTCGGAGACGGTGTGGATCGACCTCTACGCACTCAGCTCGATGGCGGACCTGGCCAGCGCGGTCGACCGCGGGATGGCCTCGGTCACCAGCCCGGTCGCCCGCACCCTCCACGACATCGCCGGCTCGCTGTCGTTGCGCCTCGGCGTCCTCGGTGTCGAGCTGTCGCGGAGTCGGCGTGACCGTCCGGACCCGGTGCTCTCGCTGAGGATCTTGCTGCAGATCCTGGTGCGGGCGGCCGAGCGGCAGCCCCTCGTCGTGGTGTTCGACGAGTTCTCGGGGATCACGGACGTGAAGAATGCGGCCGGCGTCCTGCGGACCGAGCTCCAGCACCACTACCAGGACCTGTCGATCGTGTTCGCGGGCTCCCAGCCCTCCACCATGCGCGCCCTCTTCACCGACCAGGCCCAGCCCTTCTTCGCCCAGGCCGATCTCGTCGAGATCGGCCCCATGACCGGCGCCGCGGTGACCGAGGTGGTGGAGCAGGGCTTCGCCGACACCGGCCGCTCGCCCGGCCCGGTCGTCCCGGACCTGGTTCGCTTCGCCGATGGTCACCCACAGCGGGCCATGCAGCTGGCCGACGCACTGTGGCGTCACACCGAGGATGGAGGCACTGCCGATGCCACCCACTGGGAGGCGACGCTGGCCGATGTGCGGTCCTCGGTCGACAACGGATCCGAGCGGTTGTTCGCGCTCCTCCCGTCGGGCCAGCAGCGCGCCCTGCGGGTCATCGCCGCCGGGGGCAGCGTGTTCGGCACCGCGGCGGACGTCGTCGACCTCGCCCCGGGGACGGCCCAGGCTGCGGTGGAGAGCCTGGTCGGCAACGGCTACCTCGCCCGCGGCGATCGGGTGCGGGTCATCGACCCCCTCTTCGGCGACTGGCTCCGCCGCCGCTTCCCCTTCTGACCCGGGCGACGGCGGACGGTGTGGAACAGGGGGTCGACCACCACGGTCACCCCGGCCGGGGGTGAGCGTGGGCAGGGCGCCGGTATCGGGACCGGGGTTGATGACCGCGGTGCGGTAGCCCCTCGTGCGGGTCAACGGAGACGACCTCGACCACCAGCTCACCATCTGGGAGCCGGTCCCTCGAGGTCTTCGAGACGGCCAACCGTCACGGAGCCGAACCGTTGTACCGCCGGACACTGGTCAGTCCCGATGGACGCGGTGTCCGGTCGTCGAGCGGCATCGCGGTCGACGCCGACACCTCGATCATGGCAATGGCCAAATCGGCCGAGGCGATCGACACACTCCTGGTGGTCGGCGGTCTCGGGTCGCGCGTTGCCGCGTACGACGAGACCTTCCTCGCCGCAGTGGCTGCCCTCGCCGGTCGCGCCCGCCGGGTCACGTCGGTGTGCACCAGGCGACGACGCACTGGGCGTCCTGTGATGAGCTCGCAGCGTCGCACCCGTCGGTCGAGGTGCTCGCGGACCGGATCTTCGTCAACGACCGGGACCGCTGGACGTCGGCGGGTGTCTCTGCCGGTATTGACCTGAGCCTGGGCCCTGGTGGAGGACGACCACGGGGTCGAACTCGCCCATCGGGTGGCCGGGTGGCTGGTCGTCTTCGCCCGTCGGCCCGGTGGACAGGCACAGTTCAGCGCTCAGCTGCGCGCCGAACCCTCGCGAACGCCGGCCATCCGACAGCTTCAGCTGTGGCTTGCTGACCATCTCGCGGATGATCTCACCGTCGCCCGTATGGCAGGGCGGACGGGGATGAGCGCGCGCAACTTCGCCCGGGTCTTTCGAGCCGATACCGGCATGACGCCGGCTGCCCATGTCGAGGATCTTCGCATCGAGGCCGCCCGCCAGCTTCTCGAGCAGACCGATCTCACGGTGGCGGCAACCGCGATCCGGGTCGGCTTGAAACATCCCGAAACCCTGCACCGAGCGGCGGATTCGAAGATGCCCTCATCTGAGGCCGACGCCTTCGAAGAGGCGGTCGTCGCGCAGTGGTCCGAGATCCACAAGCGGAGCACACTCGTCCATCTCATCCTGGTCGGGCTGGCACAATCACCCAAGTGGTCGGCGGAAGTGGTGGCGTTCGTCGAGGAGATGACCGACGGCGAGTGGGGCGTCGACGAACGCAGCTTGTACCGAGCGTTGCGCCGACTGGAGCGATCAGAGCTGGTCGAGCACGCCACCACTGACGCCCCAAGAACCGGTGCCAAACGCAAGACCTACAGACTCACCGACAGCGGACGCCGCGTGCTGCGCCGATACGAGGAGACCA
>JBBSME010000033.1:0-25971 GCA_038233335.1 Acidimicrobiales bacterium
CGGGCCGATCGCGGCCGGGCGCCGCGCCTCGAAGGTCGGCGATGCCCCCACGAAGGCGTTGAGGTCCAGCGGATCGAGCCCCTCGAGGGCACGGGTCATGTACTCACGCCAGATGGCTGCGGGGATGGTGCCACCACCCACCCGGGCCACCCCTCGCACGTCCCGCATCGGGATGCTGCCCTCGGGGTAACCGACCCACACGGCCGTGGCCAGCTGCGGCGTGTAGCCCACGAACCAGGCGTCGACGTAGTCGTCGGTGGTGCCGGTCTTCCCGGCGGCCGGACGCTGGATGTCGGCGTCCTTGCCGGTGCCGTCGGCGATGACCTCCCCGAGCGTGTCGTTGACGGCACGGGCCGTCTCCGGGGAGATGACCCGGCGCGCCGGCCGGGTCGCGAGGTCGAACAGCACCGTCCCGTCAGCTGCGGTGACCCGCTGCACCGGCGACGGTTCGGCGTAGAGGCCGCCGGCAGCGAAGGTGGCGTAGGCGGCGGCCATCTCGATCGGTGCCACCTCGGTCACCCCGATGGCGATGCCGCCGGTGGCAGTGGAGGCATCGATCGAGGTGATGCCCATCTGGTTGGCCAGCTGGGCGGTCCGGGCCACGCCGACGTCGCCGATCAGCTGGATGTAGACGGTGTTGGTCGAGGTGACCATGGCCTGGCCGATGCCCTGGCTGCCGAACCCACCGCCGCCGGAGTTGCAGACCTCCTTGTCGAAGCCCGCGGGCGTGATGCACGCCGGCGCCGAGTAGCGGGTGTCCAGGCCCATCCCGGCCTCGAGGGCGGCGGCCAACACGATCGGCTTGAACGACGACCCTGGCTGACGCCCACCGGATCCGCCCTCCTCGCCGAGGGCGTAGTTGACCTGCGACAGCTCGTGGTTGCGTCCGCCCACCATGGCCCGCACCGCACCGGTGCCGGGCTCGACCGACACGATGGAGGCGTCGGGGTCCACCGCCGGGTCGGGCAGGGTGGAGGTGGCGACGAACTCGGCGTAGGCCTGGTCCTGGGGGTCGATGGTGGTGGTGACGGTGAGTCCGTCGCCGCGGACCTCCTCGGGGGTGAGGCCCAGCTCTTCGGTCAACCACCGCTCGACCCAGTCGGTGAAGTAGGGGTAGGTGCTGGTGGGGCGGCGACGGGGGGCCAGGACGGGCACCTCGGCGCGCGCCCGGGCCACCTCGGCCGGGGTGGCCAGGCCGCTCTCGACCAGGCGGTCGAGGACGACTTGGCGTCGGGCCTCGGCCTGCTCCGGGGTGGTCCGCGGGTTGTACTGGCTCGGGGCGGGGATGATCCCGGCCAACAGGGCCGCCTCCGAGAGGGTGAGCTCGTTGGCCGGGCGGTCGAAGTAGGCGCGGGCCGCGGCCTCGATGCCGAAGGCTCCGTCGCCGAAGAACACCAGGTTCAGGTAGTCGGCGAGGATCTCGTCCTTGGGCACGGACCGCTCCAGGCGGATGGCCGCGGTGGCCTCCCGGAACTTGCGGTCGTAGCCGCGGTCGTCGTCGCCGGTCGCGTTCTTGATCACCTGCTGGGTGATCGTCGACCCGCCCTGGGCGTTGCGGCCCGCCTGGCGGTTGGTCCACGCCGCCCGGGCGATGCCGATCAGGTCGACCCCCGTGTGCTCGTAGTAGCGGGCATCCTCGGCGGCCAGCACGGCCCGCCGGACGTCGAGGGTGATCTCCTCGGGGGCCACCAGGATCCGGCTCTCCGCCGGCTCGAAGGTGGTGACCGGGGTGCCATAGGCATCGAGGACGGCAGTGGGTCGCTGCTCGACCGGGTCCGGGAGGTCCGGGAGCTCGGCCGGGAGCGGCGCGTAGAGGTAGGTGGCCACCGTCGCCGCCACCGCGGTCAGGGCGAGGAACAGGGCCAGGGTCAACACCACGGCCACCACCCGCCCCGCCACGCCGAGGGGACCGCGGCGACGGGCCCAGCGGGGCACCAGGACCGTGACCGACCCGGTGCCGTCGGCGCCGACCCGACGCAGCCAGCGTCCCGTCCCGTCCTGGCCCCTGCCGGGCCGGCGCGCCACCGACGGGCGACGCCCGGACGGGTCGACGCGGGGGCCCGCGTGACCTGCCGGTGGGGTACCTGGTGGCGGCATCTGGGCCTCGAGGGGTCGGGGAGATCAAGCCGGTCCGGATCCTGACGGCAATAGGAAGGCCGGGACCGACCGGCTGGGTCAGAAGGCCGCCCACCCCGAGGTTAGGCGCCCGCCCGGCCGATGACCCTGCACCCCGGGGTGATCTTCGCG
Source organism: Acidimicrobiales bacterium (assembly GCA_038233335.1). Taxonomy (GTDB): domain Bacteria; phylum Actinomycetota; class Acidimicrobiia; order Acidimicrobiales; family Iamiaceae; genus Iamia. Next base: position 2,248 of record JBBSME010000033.1, read on the forward strand.
GGCCCCCGACGGTGGCCCCGGGCGCCCCGCGACGACGGCGCCGCCGTCAACCTCGGCGGGAGGCCGGTCGGACGAGGGCATCGGGGCCGAGGTCCAGCACCCGTTCGAGGAGCTGCTGGCCGTCGGGGTGGTCGGCCAGCAGGGCCAGGGCATCGTCACGAGCGGACGGGGGCACCCGGACGACCTGGCCCACGACCTGCTCGCGATCTTCGCCGGTGGGCACCACCACCGCCAGCACGACCTCACCGGCGAGCAGCGCACCATCGGGCGCGCGGACGGTGGTGACCGCCAAGCCGTCGGCCGGGCCGGTGAGGTCGATCAGGTCCACCGCACCGTCGGCCCCCGGCTCCCCCACCTCCCAGAGGCGGTGAGGCCGCTCCAGCCAGGATTCCACCAGGGCGGCCTCGTCCTCGGGGAGCAACGGGCCCAGCTCGATGGTGAAGGCGGCCAGGGCGTCGTCGGCCACCAAGGCCAGGTCCAGGACCAGGGCGTCGGCGTCTCCGTCCTCGGCCTCGTCCAGCCGCTCGGACCAGGGCAGAGCGAGGCCCTGGGTGCGCAGGCACCAGGTCCGGGCCTTCCACCAGACCAGCTCGACCCGATCGGCCAGCCCGACGCGGGTCGGGCGACCGAGACAGCACTGCTTGTGCTTGCGACCCGACCCGCACGGGCAGGGATCGTTGCGACCCACGCCCGCGGCCGGGCCGCCCCGCCAGCGACCGAGGAAGGTGGCGGTGTCGAACAGCCCGATGCGGGCCAGGGCCCGACAGGCCCCGTCGAGGTCGCCGCCGACGGCGCGCAGGTGGGCGAGGAGCTCGATCGCATCGGCCCACTCGTCGTCGTCGGCGTCGACCAGGGCCGCAGCCAGGCCATCGACCTCCCGCTGCTCGGCCCCGGTCAGCAGCGACACCTCGGCCAGGAGGTGAGCCGGGCCGGGGGCAGAGGGATCGACCGCGGCTGCGGCGACGAGGCGATCGAGGTGGCCGGCCCCGACGTCGATCCCGGACGACCGGACGTGGCGGGCCAGCGCGATCGGTGCCTCCGGGTCGTCCAACGAGGCCGCCACCACGACGGCCCGGGCCGGCTCGGGCATCTCCGCGTCGCCGGCGCCGAGGAGGAGCATCCACACCGTCCCCAGGCCCTCGGCCTGGTCGAGGACGTCGGGGTCGGCCCAGGGGCCGCCCAGGACGTCGGCCCCGATCTGGAAGAGGCGGAGCCGGTGGTCTTCGAGCCCCGGGGAGCCGACGTAGCCCCCGCCGTAGGCCATGCCCGCCTGGTCGAAGACGTCGGTCAGCGGCCGGCGCAGGCCCTCGGACGCCGAGGACCTCTCGGCGTACAGGTGCATGATCGCGCCGATCAGGTCGAGGACCCAAGGGTCGCCGTCGCCCACCAGTGGCGTGCCGATGGCGGCACCCAGCTCGCAGATGGCCGCCCTGACCTCGCCCATCCCTCCGTCCTCGCCGCCCGGCGCGACATCCAGGCCGTCGGCGCTGAGCACCAGGCGCCCCTCGTCGTCCACCGTGAGGCCGACCACGTCACCCTCACCCAGGTCGTCGTGCCACCCGGAGGGCAGGTCGACGAGCGGGTCGGCGCTGAGGTCGTCCTCCCCATCTGCGTCCTGCTCCGCCCGCAGCTCGACCTCGTGCTCGCCGACCCGCACACCGCTGGGGTCGAGCGCGGTGGCCACCTGGCCGGCGACGTCCTCGTCGAGGCGGACCACCCGGCGCGCCACCTCCTCCGCGGTGAGCCGGTGCAGCCCCGTCCGCCCGCGCCCGAGGGCGACCCCGCCCACCGCCCGCCCATCGGGGAGGATCACCACGCGGGGGTCGAAGGTCAGCGCCCCCAGCTCCGACTCCTCCGGCGAGCCGGGCGCGAGGCCCAGCTGATCGGCGAGCACATCGACGGCGAGGGGCCCGTCACCGAGGAGCCCGAGCGCCCGGTCGACGAGCGGGGCGGGGGAGGCCTCGGACATCACCCGACGCTACCCACGCCCGGGGGGATCACCGACCCGGCGGGGTGGCCTCCTACGCTGGCCGGTCGTGGCCGAGACCCGCTTCCAGCGCGCCCTGCGCCGCGCCACCAACCACGTGGTCCAGCGGGGCTGGTCCGGCGTGCGCCGGGTCGGTGCCATCGCGCCTGGCACCCGGGCCGCCGAGCGCTTCGGTTCCTTCGGCGAGGGCAGCGTGGTCGGGTTCCCCAGCGCCACGATCTACGGCGAGGCCCAGATCCACATCGGTCGGGAGGCGCTCATCGGGTGCTGGATCACGCTGGCCACTGGCTACTCCCCTGATCAGGACACCGTCCCACCCCGGGCCCTGGTCATCGGCGACCGCTGCGTGATGGGGCTGCGATCCGGCGTCGTCGCCCACGAGTCGATCGAGATCGAAGACGACGTCTGGTTCGGCCAGGACGTCTTCGTCACCGACGCCAACCACGGCTTCCTCGACCTGGAGGTCCCGATCGGACAGCAGCTGGGCCCCCACCAGGCCGTGCGCATCGGCGCCGGATCATGGATCGGGCACGGGGCGGTGGTCCTGCCCGGCACCACCATCGGGCGCCACGTCGTGGTGGCCGCCGGCTCCGTGGTGCGGGGTGAGGTGCCCGACAACGCCCTCGTCGCCGGGGTCCCGGCCAAGGTCATCCGCGTGGTGCAGCCCGGCGACCGGGGCCGACCCGAGGACCACCCCGAGCTGGCCGAGCTGGTCCCCCGCCACCCCTACGCCTTCGGCCAGGAGCGCCGCGACGCCGACCACACCTAGCCGGTGGGACAGCTGCGTGGGTCCACCAACCCGACGGTGTGGTCCTCAGCTGCCGAGGGAGAAGGCGGGGCCGTCGACGCGGTCGATGGTGGTGAAGGACTCCACCGGGTTCCGGCGCAGCCGGCTGACCTGGTGCACCGGCGTGCCCAGGCCGACGAGGGCGGCAATGGCGTGGTCGTCGGGCAGGCTGATCAGAGGCGCGACCTCGGGCTCGGAGGCGACGAGGAAGGTCGTGACCACCCCTCCGAGGGCCTGGTTGCGGGCGGCCAGGAGCAGGTTCTGCACGAAGGGGTAGAGCGAGGCGCCACCCACGATCGAGAAGCGGTCGAGCCGGTGGTCGGTCACCGCCAGGGTGCGGAGGTCGACGGTGACCAGGAGGACCTCGGGCACCTCCTCGATGGCGTCGAGCATGGCGTGGCGGCGCTGTCCCTCGGGGATGTCCAGGTCTGCGGGCGCGGGATCGATGGGGTTGTAGGCCCGGAACCCGGCCTCCTGCTCGGCCAGGTAGCGCTCCCAGGTTGCGGTGCTGAGGTCGGCCAGCCGGCGCCGGAGGGCAAGGTCGCGGACGAGCGTGACGTGCCAGCCCTGCTGGTTGCCGCCGCTGGGCGCGAAGCGGGCATCGTCGAGGACGCGGTGCAGCACCTCGGGCGGGATGGGATCGTCGGTGAAGGCGCGGACCGCTCCGGTCGTCCGCATCACGTCGCTCAGCTCCACAGCTGCTCCTCTCGTCAGGGTCGGCGGGCCCGACCGGTGTCGTCCGCGGGCCGCACCACGACCGAGGCCCGCACCGCCCCGGCGACGGTCAGCCAGACCTGCACCGTGCCCGCCGGGTCGGCCTGGGACACCAGGATCACGTCATCGGCGGGCTCGATGGCGTCGCCGTACTCGATCTCGGCCCACCTCGGCACCACCTCGCGGCGGGCCAGCTCGTCCTCCACCGGCTCCCAGGTGGCGGCGTTGTTGACGTGACCGAGGGGGTCGTGGTCGGTGCTGCGCAACGACCAGGCCCGGCGGGCCGCGCCGGGGTCCGGTCGTTCGTGGCGGAGCCGGGCGCTGACCTGGCGCCCGGCCGCCACCTCGCCGTAGGACGCGAGGAACTGGTCGGTCAGCCGGGCCGGGCGTCCCGTGGCGACATCGATCGAGATCCAGAGCGACGCCGCCTCGACCCGTGCCCCGCGCTCCCCCACGACGGACGTGCGCCGCTCCGCCCACCGGCTGCCCACGCCACCCCCGAAGGTGGTCAGGTGGAGCACCTCGCCCAGCGCCGGCGGCTCGTCGATGGCGATGGTGGTGCGACGCACGATCCACGGCGCCATGGGGTCCTGGCCCAGGTCACGGGTGTCGTCGTTGGCCACATCCTGGAGGTACCGGGCCACCGCGTCGAGGCGCAGTCGTCGGTGACGATCCACGTCCCCCCAGCGCACCCGGCGGCTGGCGGTGAAGCGGCGCCCGGCCGAAGGCAGGGGCACGAACGAGGACCTCTCCGACATCGGGGGGACCCTATGTCGCAGTGACCCGCCGGCCGCCGCTCAAGGTCCGGACCCCACCGACCGATGGTGGTGGCAGGGACGACCCTCGGGGCCGCCTGGGTCAGGAGGCGGTGCGGGTGCCGGCGGCGAAGTCGAGGACGAGGCCACCGTCGTCGTCGGCGATCTCGTAGCGGTCGCTCTGGAACTCGACCTGCGCCCACGGGTTGTCGTAGCGGAGGTCGTGGCGGAGGGGCACGTCGTCACCCTCGACGGTGAAGGCGCCGTCCTGGCCCAGGGCCATGGGCCCCTCGGTCGGTGAGGCGAAGGTGACGTCGAAGCCGCCCGGGAGGCCGTCGTCGCGGACGGGCCGCGGCGTCACCTCCACGGGGGCGTCGGCCAGGGCGGCCTGGAACTCCTCGAAGCTGCCATCGGTGCCGGCCTCGCCGACCTGGGAGATCCACACGTTGTCCGATCCGCCCGGCGCCACCAGGTCGAAGGGCTCGGTCATGCCGTCGGTGAAGACCTCGGCCGGGTCGTGGTCCCGCCACTCCGGCTCCCGCCACGACCACAGCCCGACGTAACCGTCCCCCTTGCGGCCGAAGGTCCACCGACCGGCCCGGACCACCTCGTCGAAGCGCTCGGTCGGGAACCAGGCGTGGGTGTACTCGAGGCGGTTGAACCCGAAGCCGCCCTCGGTCTGGACCAGCGGCGAGTAGAGGTTGATCGACGTGGCCCCGACCTGGGCCGAGCGGGGCAGGACCGCGGTGCCCGTCCAGTACCCGTCACCGTCGGGCCAGGAGTCCTCGCCCTCGAACGGTTCGTTCTTGGGGTTGGTGGTGAAGACGATGGCCTCCTCGTCCAGGGTCGCCTGCCAGCTCTGGACCTGCTGGGAGTAGGTGCCGGGCTGGTAGTCGTGCACCGTCGACAGCATCACCTCACCGCTGCGGTAGGTGGTGGTGTTGGCCTCGCTCAGGAGCCCGAACGACAGCACGGGGGCCAGGGAGGCGACCAGCCCCTGGGCTGCGGCCGGATCGCCCTCCACCGCCTCGCGGGCGCCGGCGAAGGGCGCAAAGGTCGGCGCGTCCCAGAGGTCGTTGGCCGTGACCGTCTCGAGGGTCAGCGGGACGACCTGCCAGGTGGCCTGGGCGCCGCGCTCCCACCAGAAGTCCACGTTGGCGGGGTCGTCGAAGTCGCGTCCGTAGGGGGCCTCGGGGTCGTCGGTGACCGGCGCCAGCGGATCGAGGGGCACGTTCATCCGCTCCCGGTCGACCATGGGTTCGTTCGATGCGCTGACCCGCCGTAGGACCTCGGGGAGCTGGTACTCCTGGGCCCGGGCCAGGAGCACCGCACCCGGATCACTGGTGGACGTGTAGGGGACCTCGGTGTCGTCGAACAGGAGCTTGGCCAGGTCGAACACGTTGGTGTCGGTGGCCTTGGTCTTGTCCTTGGCGTAGGTCCGACCCTGGGTCACGCCCAGGAACCCGCGGTGGAGGTGGAGGGCGATGTCGAACAGGACCAGGTCGAGCACCATGGCCGCCCGCTCGGCGACCTCGGGGTCGTCGGCCCACTCGACCAGGGTGAGCAGCGGCGTGACATCCTTCTGGTAGTAGACGTTCGAGTGCCATTCGGAGAAGCCCAGCTCGGCCTTCTCGTCCAGCCAGGCCAGGATGCGACCACGGGCCTCGTCGCGGTGCTCGGCGCCGGTGCGTCCGTCGTTGGTGAACACCTCGTCGGGGTAGGTCTGGCCCATCAGGTACTCGTCGGTGTGGAAGATGATCTGGTGGTTCTCCGACCAGTAGTACTTCTCGTCCACGACCCCTTCGGGCGTCGGTTCGGTGTACCAGTACTCGAAGCCGAGCAGCGCCTCCTCGATGGCGGCCACCGTGTCCGCCGGGAGCTGGTCGCGGTAGCCGAGCAGCAGGTTCACCAGGTAGAGGACGTCGAAGTCGCCGGTGTCCTCCCAGGACGTGATCTTGTCCAGGGGCTCGGCGAAGGCCTCGGGGGTGACGGCCTCGGAGTCCCAGGTGAACTCGGGGTCGCGGGTCGCCCGCTCGGCGTGGGCCAGGACGTTCAGGATCGATGTCGGCGACAGCTCGGTCGTGGCGAAGTCCAGGTAGTCGTCCTGGCGTCCCTGGAACCAGCCGGGGTCGGCGAAGCCCACCACGCTCACCTCCTCGTCGGCGGGGGGATTGGCCCCGTCATCGCCCCCACCATCAGACGTGCAGGCGCCAGCCACCAGCCCCACCGCGACGAGCACGGCGATCAGGTGTCGCGGGCGTCCCACGGCGGTGATGATGGCACAGGCCCTGCGACCCCGGCGGTCGGAGCCCGGGCCCGGGGTCGGGGCCATGGGTCAGGACGGGGGGCCGACGTCGGCGGCGCGCCCCGCCGAGGTGCCCGCGGTGGCCGGCTCGGTCACCTCCGCGGGACTCGGGGTCGGCTCCCGCGCCGCTGACCGATCCGGGACCGGGTGGCCGTCGGGCTGGTCGGTGACCGAGTCGACCGGCGTCGGGGGCGAGGCGAGCACTCCGGTGTCGGCCGCGATGGCCGGGATGGCGACCAGGGGGACCAGCCACACCGCGGACACGCCGAGGACGAGCAGGCCGGAGTCGTTGGTGAGGAAGCCGATGGCGGCCAGGCTCGTCACCGCCAGGAAGGCCGGGCCGGTGGGGCTGGTGCGGCGGAACGCCTCCCGCCGCCGGGGGGAGAGCAGGGTGACGCCGAGGGCCACGGCGATGGCCGGCAGGGTCCGGGTCCAGGTGGTCCGCTCCAGGCTGGCCATGTTCACCGCCCACTTGCGGGTGATGGTGTTCCAGAGCTCGCCCGGGTCGTTGAAGACGTCGACGGCGAACTCGCCGATGTGGGTCCGGCTGCCCGCAGGACGCAGGAGGTCGGCGCCGACCACGGCGATGACCCCGAGGCCGACGACCAGGACGGCCAGACCGACCAGGCGGGGCCGGATGCGCCGTCCGACCAGGAGGGCCAGCAGCAGCAAGGAGGCCGGGACGAAGGACAGCACGCCGCCGAAGTCCGCCCCCAGGCCAGGGGCCACGTCGAGCACCAGCACCACGCCCAGCAGCGCGGCGGCGGTCGACACGTCCCGTCGGCGATCGCGGCCCAAGGTGACCACCAGGGCGGCGGCGACGAGGGCCCCGGCGGCGAATGCGCCGAAGGCGGCGTTGCCGACCCCGTGGAACCGGCTGGCCGCCACCGCGGTGTGGCCCAGCACCGTCGACGCCTGGAGGCGGGCCCCGGTGACGATGTCGATCGCGATGACCGCGGTGGTGGTGAGGGCCACGAGGAGGAGCGGGAGCGCGGGAGGTCCCCGCCTCCCGAGGGCCAGCGACCCGACGCCGACGGTGGCGGCGATCAACCAGGTGACGAGCACCGTGACCCCGGGTGAGGGCAGCCCTGACGGCCGCAGACCAGCCAGGAAGGTGGCCACTGGCCAGGCGGCCAGCGACAGGAGGGCCGCGGTCATGGTGAGCCCCAGCCAGCGGGGCCCCCAGCCTCGACGCCGCCGGGTCTCGAACAGCCACAGCGCGATCAGGGCCAGGACGATGGTCTGCACCGAGAACAAGCTGGTGACCGAGGGCCCGTAGGCCTCGGTGGTCGATCGGGCCACGTCGTCGATGCGGTCGACGACGGCCAGGCCGTCACCCGTCGGATTGAGCAGCACCTCTCGACCGAGGATGTCGACCGGGGGGGTGGCGCCGACGGTGGTGAGGATGGTGGGTGTGAGGTCGACGATCGTGATGAGGCCCGGTCGGTCGGTGGTCAGCGACGAGCCGACTCCGGGCTCGATGCCCGCCGCGTGGATGACGAGGGGTGACAGCTCGGGTGCGTTCTCCGTCGGGGTCACTCCCATCACGAACAGCGTGGTCCCGGGGGCCCGATCGACCTCGGCCACGACCGCGGCCAGGGTGGCCTCCACATCGCCCAGAGCCTCCTGGCGGAGGACCTCGCCCTCGTCCACGTCGGGGTCGTCCACGACGAGCTGGTCCCCCGAGGGCGCATCACCCGGGGGCAGCTCTTCGATGGCCCGGGCCTGGGCCTCGGCCCGGATCTTCAGGGCATCGCGCCGCCGAGCCGCCCGCGACGTGTCCCCCGTGTCGATCAGGGTCACCCCCGGACCCTCGAGCGCGGGCCGCAGGAGGTCGGCCACCAGCTCGGGGTCCGCGTGGGTCCGTCCCCCCTCGTACACGACGAAGTCCGTGGCCCGGGCCTCGACGTCGACCCGACCCTCCGTGTCGGCCAGCGCAGCCGAGGCCGGTGGCCCGCCGATCACGGTGGTGGGCACGCCGGCCTCGTCGAGGGCCGTTCCCAGCGTGCCGGGTTCGGTGGGGCTGTCAGGCGACACCGTGTAGCTGCCGTCGTCCTCGACGTCGGCTTCCACCCGCGAGCCGGCCGAGATCGACAGGTAGGCCTCCTCCACCGTGGGGCGGGACGACGGGGTCCGCGTGGCCACCGCGGCCAACGCACCCTCGTCGGCGAGGCGATCGAGGGTGGGCACCGCACCGGTCCCGAGGTCCTCGACCACCAGGCGGGGGATGGCCACGATGACCACCCGCTCGGACGACGGGACGGGTGTGCCCTCCGCGTGGGGCCGCAACGGCCCGGATGCCACCGCCCCGACGACGACCACGGCCGCGGCCAGAGCCGGGACGCGCGCTGCCCGGACCCACGCACGGAGGTTCATCGGGGCGGGGTCACCCCCTGCCCACGCGGCGTCGGCTCGCAGCCCATGTCCGAAGCGTACGGGCCGCTCGACCCTCTCTCCGAGCGCGGCGGGCCACGGCCGGGGTTCCGAGCCCTGTCACCACGGCGTCCTCAGGGCGACCTGGAGCCCGACCCCGAGGGCGACCTGGGCCGCCACCCAGACCCGGTGCACGCGATCGGCGGGCCCGGGGAGGAACGCCGCCGCCCCGGCCAGCCAGGGCACGAAGACCAGCCAGATCCGCTCCGTCTCACCCTTCGACAGCCCGGAGAGGTCTGCGGCCACGACGCCGACCACCGCCCCCACCACCAGGGCCGTGGGGGCGAGGCGACGCAGCAGCTCGGCCCGGTCGGCGCCAGCCCCGATGAGCCGCCGGATCACCACCGCCACGCCTGCGCCCAGCACCGGACCGACGGCGACGGCCACCGCGGCCAGGTTGCCGACGACGAAGTACCGGTAGGGGCGGATCGGGGCCAGCCCGGCCTGGTACTGCTCGCGGGTGGCCAGCAAACCAGCCGGCCACCAGAAGCCTCCGGCCACACCCATGACGACCAGCACCGCGGCCGCGACCGCCCCGCCCACGAACAGGGACCGGAGGCGGCCCCGAGCCAGGGCCACGGCCACCGGAACCGCCAGGACCGGGGTGGTGGCATAGGAGAGGAGCATGCTGATGCCGACCAACGCCCCTCCCGCCACCGCCGTGAGGTCCGACCGGCGGCCCCGTTGCCCGGTCGCCAGGACGAGGAGGGCGATGGCCGCCGCCGTGACCCCCGCGAACAGCGCGTCGGCCGAGGTCCCGGCCCAGATCGCGGCGGGGGCCATGGCGAGGAGGGGGGCCATGCGACGGGCCCCGGCCACCCCCACCACCTCCCGCACGGCGACGAGGGCCGAGGCGATGGCGGCCGCCCACCCGGCCAGCACGAGGCCCAGGTTCACCGCCAGCGGGTCCAGTCCGACCTGATCCGAGGCCCACAGGCCCACCACTAGGCCAGGCGGGTGGCCCCGCACGTGGGTCGGGTAGTCGGAGATCTGCTCGGTGAAGCCGCTCAGGTAGGCCCGGGCCCCTCCGGCCGCATCCACGTCGGCCACCCCGGCCACGTACTCGTAGCGGGTGGTCAACGGGGCACGCAGCGCGTCGGGCCCGTCGACCGCGTTGAGGGCGAGCAGCCAGGCGACACCGAGGGCACCGGCGCCGACCACCAGGGCCCGCCACGGGAGGCGACGGGTCAGGACGGGAGCGCCGGCGACGACCAGGACCCCCAGCGCGATCGCCGCCCAGAGGGCGGCCCGATCGGTGATGAGGCGTTCCCACGCGCCCACGAACGGAGCCGCGTTGACCCGCATCTCAGGCCGGTCCGCGGCCACCGAGGCGCCCCAGCGGAGGGCGACGAGCACGAGCCCGGTCCAGAGCCCCACGCCGACCGCGGCGGCCGTCCACCCGCCGGTGGCCGGGCGCGCCCGCGCCGGGGGAGCGGCGACGACCATCAGCCGATGCTAGGAGTCGCTGCGCCGGTCACACCGGCACCCGCGCTCCCCCTCCCGCGGGTGGTCGTCGGAGCGCGGGACGAGGCCCGCAGAGGGGTACCGTCATCGGCTGACGCCTTCGACGCCAAGCCCGGTCCGACCCCTCCCCGAACCTCACCGCATGCACCTGCTCGTCATGGTCAAGGAGCCCCAGCCCGGCCGGGTGAAGACGCGGCTGTGCCCGCCGTGCACGCCGTCCGAAGCGGCGGATCTGGCCGCCGCCGCCATCGCCGACACGCTCGAGGCCGTGGCTGCGTGCGGCGCCGACCGCCGGGTGGTGGCCCTGGAGGGCGAACCGGGCCCGTGGCTGCCCGAGGGGTTCGAGGTGATCGCCCAGACCGACGGATCGTTGGGTCGTCGGCTCGACCACGCCTGGGCGGCCGTGGGCGGGCCCGGTCTGCAGATCGGCATGGACACGCCCCAGGTCGACATCGCTCTGCTGGACGGCGCCCTCGGCCTGCTGGCCGACGGCGCGCCGTGCGTGTTGGGTCCGGCGACCGACGGCGGCTGGTGGGCCATCGGGCTCCAGGCCGCGGTGCCTGATCTGTTCGAGCCGGTCCCCACCAGCCGGGACGACACCGGCCGCCTCCAGCGCGAGCGGTGCCAGGCCCTCGGCCTGGAGGTCACCCAGCTCGCCACCTTGACCGACGTCGATCACGCAGCGGACGCGATCGCCCTGGCCCAGGCTGCGCCGGACAGCCAGTTCGGCCGGGCCGTGATCGCCCTCGACCTGGGCTCCCGGCCCACCGCGGGACCGCAGTGAGGATCCTCGACGACCTGAGCGGGCCAGCCGGCGACCCGACGGACACCCCGGTGCTGCGCATCAGGGGCGGCGGGGTGCGGGCCCTCCCGGTCCACGAGTGGGCGGCCGACGCCTCGGGCCTCGAGCAGGAGATCCTGGATCGGGTGGAGGGCCCCGTCCTCGACCTGGGCTGCGGCCCCGGCCGGCTGGTCGCCGCTCTGGGCGAGCGGGGCATGACAGCACTCGGCGTCGACACCTCGCCCCAGGCCATCGACATGGCTCGTCGTCGTGGCGCATCGGTGCTGGAGCGCTCGGTGTTCGACGACCTCCCGGGCGCGGGCCGTTGGCGGACCACGATCCTCCTCGACGGGAACGTGGGCATCGGCGGCGACGCCGGTCGCCTGCTCCGTCGCTCGGCCGAGCTCCTCGGTCCCGGCGGCTCGACCCTCGTCGAGGTCGACCCGCGTGGCCACGCCACCGAGGTGCTCGAGGTCCGCCTGGAGGTGGGCGACCAGGCCAGCGACTGGTTCCCCTGGGCCGTGGTGGGGGTCGACGGTCTGTGGGAGGTGGCCGCAGCCGGCGGTCACGTGGTGGCCGAGCAGTGGGACAGCCACGGCCGGTGCTTCGCCCGCCTGGAGCCCGTGATCGGTCGCGGCTGAGCCAGCGTCACTGCGGACGGGGCGAGGTCCGGGCCCGCACCAACCGCACGACCACGACGACCGCCACCACCAGCCAGACCAGGGCCACCCCGGTGATGAGGTCCCGGGCCGCGTTTCCCGGCAGGATCGACGGGTTGTCGGGCAGCACGCCGTAGCCCCGGAGCCGGGGGTAGGACATGACCACCAGGCTGGCGCTGACGATGAGGCCGACGGCGACCGGCGCCTTGATCAGCGAGGGGACGTAGCGGGACACGCCCAAGGCCACCAGGGTGACCACCGGTGCGACGATGAGGTCGTGGAAGAGGGCGGCGTAGACGAACCACTCGGCCAGGTCCCTCCAGGGGATGGCGAAGGCGAAGTGGGTGATGGTGTCGTAGGCCCCGAGCGCCCCGATGAGCACGACGCCCCACCCGGCCAGGGCGAGGGCGCGGGCCGGCCAGGAGAGGGGAGCTCGCGTGCCGTCCTCGGGCCGGAGCGCACCGGGCGCGGGCGCCTCGGCCGGCGCCGCCGGGGTCGCACCGGCCTCGGCGGTCGGCGCCTCGCTCATCGGACCTCCAACCGGGTGACCCACTTGGTCTGCTGCACGCCCGGCCGATTGGCGCCGATCAGACGGACCGGACGGCCGTGGTCGACGTGGAGGGGCTCACCGTTCAGGTCGAGGGCCAGCAGCGTCTTGCGGTCGGAGGCCTGGAGCCGATTGAGCTCGGAGCTGGCGTACAGGGATGGCTCTTGGATGGAGATGACCGTGACCTCGGCGTCCTTGGGGGCGCCGGCCATCGCCAGCAGGTCGGGGACCGGCACCCCACCCCAGCGGCCGCTGGCGCTCCAGCCCTCGACGCAGGCGATGGGGAGCTCCTCCTCGGCCTGGGGCATGGATCGCAGGTCGTCGAGGGTGAGCTCCAGCTCTCGGTCGACCGCGCCCACGATGCCGAGCCCGGTAGTCGGCCAGGGCCGCGTCGGTCTCGACCGCCTCGAGCACCCCGGCGCCGGCGGCGGTGGCGTTCACCGGGAGGCCCTGGGGTCCGACCTCGGGCCGTCGAGGACCGAGGATGTTCAGGCGCCGGAACAGCGGGAGGGTCTGACCGACGGTCGTGACGGTGATGGCGACCGAGGCCAGGCCCACGGCCCCGAGGCAGCCTCGTCGGCTGAGAGCGTGCTCGCGAGCGGGAGGGCCCTCGTGCTCCGCGGGCGCGGCGTCGTCGTGGGGCTCGTCCGATGCGGCCACGGCCTCGGCGGGGGTGGCGTCAGTCGTCGGTGCGGCGCCGTCGGAGGTCGCGGCGTCGCCTCGCAGGAGGGAGGCGGTCCCTCCACCCCCCAGCTCGCGGCGGGTGGCGGCCGCCCGGTAGGCGACGTGGACCAACAGGGCGCCGTAGGCCAGCATCGCCGACCAGAAGTGGCCCGAGGTGAACCCGAAGCCCCAGGGCCGCCAGCGGGTGAGGTTGGCGGTCCCGCTGAAGAGGAGGAACAGGCCCGCCTCCCACGAGCAGCAGGTCGCTGAGGCGGGACACGGCGTCGCTGAGCCCGGTGGCCGGGGGCCAGCGGAACAGCTTGGGGTAGACCACCCAGAGCTTGGCCAGCAGGATCGGGATGGTGGCCAGACCGGTGGCCACGTGGAGCCCCTGGGTGAACCGGTAGCCGTTGATCGGGCGGGTGGGCCACAGGAACCACGACGGCGGGTCCTGGATGAGGTGGGACAGCATCCCGGTGAGGAAGCAGATGGTGAAGGTGACGCCGAGGGCCACGCCCAGCGCGGCGGCCATCCGGTCGGTGCGCAGCGGGCTGTCGGTGGGCAGCCCGATCGGGGTGGGTTGGAGGGCGGCAGGGACCTTGTCCCGCATGGCGTCGGGAGCGTCCCGCAGCGCGCCCGGGAGGTTCACGAGCCCGGCCCCATGACCGGCCCGGCGTCGGCCGGAGCGGCGTCGACCCGGAAGGCCATGTCGAACCGGCTCTGGTCCCGCTCTCCCGCCGCGGTCCGGAGCGGGACGCCGTTGGCCACGGCGCGGGCGGCGCGCAGGCGCACGTCGTCCATCAGCAGGGCGTCGGAGCCGGACGGGACTGCGGTCTCGAGATCGCCGGCGGCCGGGACGTGCGCGAGCTCGTAGAGGTCGGTGAGCAGGTCCGACAGCCGGTCGGCCTCGGTCCTGATCGACGCGAGGGCGCTGGCCACGTGGTCGGGGTCGTCGATCACCCCGTCCTCCAGGGCCTCGGCCGTGGTCCGCAGGCTGGCCAGCGGGGTGCGGAGGTCGTCGGTGATCCACGCGACCAGCTGGCGGCGGCTCTCGGCCAGGGCCACCTCCCGGGCCGTGGGACCGTCGGGGGCAGGAGGCGAGTCGGCCAGCCGGCCCACCAGCTCGACGACGCGGCGGCGGTGCACGATGCACGAGACGGCCATGGCGACCAGGGCCGAGACGGCGACGACGACCATCGCCACCTCGAGGGCGTGGCCCGGCGACAGGGTTCCGGCCAGCGGCAGCCCGACGGTGAGGACGATGCCCATGGCCGCCACCGCCACGGGCGGGACGATCGGGGTGCGACGGGGGGTGGGCAACAGGGTCTCCTCGACGGCGGGTAGGTCTCGTGTGGTTCGGATCATCGACCGCTACGGATCGGTGGTTCTTCGCGTGACGATCTCGATGGAGCGGAAGATAGGTCCCTACCCGGTGAGGGGACTTCTACCCGGCCGACTGTTTCGTCGATCGTAAGATTCGAGGTCAGCGGCCCTGCGGCCGGGTGAGCGGCCTCTCATCCCTCACTGGCGAACCGGGCCATGCCGTCGGCGAAGCCCACCTGGGCCGAGAAGCCCAGCTGGTCCTCGGCCCGAGCGGGCGAGGCCGTGACGTGGCGGACATCGCCGCCCCGCCATGCTCCGGTGACCACCGGCTCCGGGGCGTCCGGCCCGGCTGCGGCCACCAGGGCGTGGGCCAGGTCGAGCACGGTGTGGGGCGTGCCCGAGGCCACGTTGAAGGCGCCGGTCACGTCCGGGGCGGCGTGGAGGGCGGCCACGTTGGCCCGGGCCACGTCGGTGACGTGGATGAAGTCGCGCCGCTGGCCGCCGTCCTCGGTGACCTGGGGGGCCTCGCCCTTGGCCAGCGCGCTGCGGAAGATGCTGGCCACCCCGGCGTAGGGCGTGTCCCGGGGCATCCGGGGGCCGTAGACGTTGTGGTAGCGCAGGGCGATGGCCGGGATGCGGGCCTCCCGAGCGTAGGTCTGGGCCAGGTGCTCGGTGTGGAGCTTGGTGGCGGCGTAGGTGTTGCGGGGGTCGAGGGGCGCGTCCTCGTCGATGGTGGCCGGGGCCAGGGGGTCACCGCACACCGGGCAGGGCGGCTCGAACTGGCCGGCGTCGAGGGCCACGGGGGGGCGGGCACCCGGGCGGACCGAGCCGTGGATGGGGCAGGCGTAGGCCCCCTCGCCGTAGACCACCATGCTGCTGGCCACCACCAGCCGGCCCGCGAACCGGGCTCGCCAGAGAGCCTGGAGGAGCACCGCCGTGCCGAGGTCGTTGTCGGTCGCGTAGTCCACGACGTCGTCGAAGTCGACGCCGAGGCCGACCCGCGCCGCCTGGTGGCTGACCGCCTCCACGTCGACCACCGCTCGGGCCACCTCGTCGGAATCGGTGAGGTCGACCCGACGGACGTCGGCCGCGTCGGGCACGTGGTCCCAGGCCGGATCGTCGGCTGGGCGCCGGTCGAGGACGACGACCTCGTGGCCGTCGCCGAGGAGCTGGTCGACGAGGTGGCTGCCGATGAAGCCGGCACCGCCGGTCACGAGGATCCGCATGGTCCGCAGTCTGCCGCGGCCGCCTCCCTCCCCCGCCGGACCCACACCGCCCCCTCACGAACTCGAGGGTGGAGCCGGTCGGTAGCGTGCTCCGGTGCCCGACCTGGACGTGATCCTGCCCACCCTCGACGAGGAGGCGGCCCTGCCGTGGGTGCTGGAGCGGATGCCGACCGGCTGTCGGGCCCTGGTGGTCGACAACGGATCGACCGACCGATCGGCCGAGGTCGCCCGGGAGCTGGGCGCGACCGTCGTCGACGCCCCCCAGCGGGGCTTCGGCGCGGCCTGCTTCGCCGGGCTCGAGGCGGCCGAGGCCGAGGTGGTGGCGTTCATGGACGCCGATGCCTCCCTCGACCCGGGCGACCTGGTCCTGGTGACCGGGCCGGTGCTGACCGGGGAGGCCGACCTGGTCGTGGGCGCCCGGCAGGCGGCGCCGGGCTCCTGGCCCCCGCACGCCCGCCTGGCCAACCGGGTCCTGGCCACCCAGGTGCGCCGCAAGACGGGGCTCGCCCTCGACGACCTGGGCCCCATGCGGGCTGGTCGCCGGGAGGACCTCCTGGCCCTGGGCATCGAGGACCGACGCTCGGGCTGGCCGTTGGAGATGGTGCTGCGGGCCCAGAACGAGGGCTGGCGGGTGGTCGGCGTCCCGGTGCCCTACCACCCCCGCGAGGGCCGCTCGAAGGTCACCGGCACCGTGAAGGGCACCATCACCGCCGTCCAGGACATGTCCAAGATCCTCCGCCGCCTCTGACCAGCTGCGTGGTGCGCCCCTCTGGCTCGGCCCTCAGGGCGCGGCTGCGGGCGGGGGTCCGTCGGGCTGGTCGGGGTGGTGGGCGCGCCAGAGGGTCGACCAGTCCCAGGGGAACTCCCGCATGTGGGTGATGGGCCAGGCCGACATGGTCTCGGTGATCCAGGCCAGCAGCTCCTCTCGGCCGTGGAACTCGCCGTAGAGGTGCTCGACGTAGTGGACGTCGGGAACGAAGCACTCCACCCACCGCCGCCAGTCACCGGTCAGACCTCCGTGGTCGGCCGCGTCCCGGTATCGGGCGAAGGCCTCCTCCATCGCGGTGCGATCGTCGGACATGGTGATCCTCCGGAGGATGCGTGGCCGCAACCTACGCAAGAGATCGGGAAGGTGCCGTCGGTCCAGGACAGACAGGGGGAGCCCGGCTCAGGACGGGCTGACGAGTGACGGTGAAGACGCCGGAGGTCTGGTCGGCGATTTCCAGCCGCACCCAGCGGACGTTCCCGGTGCCCCGTCGGCCCGCTCCCGGTGGAGGTCGGCCACGACCTGGCCGCCGGCGGTGCGCATGGGCGGTCGTCGCGGAAAGCGTGCCCGTCCCCGTGGACGGAGAGCATGCGACTGCGTCGCTCGGCTCACCACCCCCGATCGCAATTGTGCGATAGGGATAGCGTCTTACCTGTCAGCAGCGCCGCCGATAGGTGCCCTCCTCGCCGAGGCACGACGAAACCCCTGGCCAGAGGGCGATTCTGCGCCCTCACCAGGGGTTCCACGCGAGCACCCCCAACGGGATTCGAACCCGTGCCGCCACCTTGAGAGGGTGATGTCACAGGGCCTGAGCGGCGCCGACATCCGAACGCTGAACGGCTCATCGTCCCTGGTCAGGGCGCTGGAGCCCATCGAGCTCGTCGGCGCCAACCTCCTCGATTGGCACAATCCTTGGCACAAATCTGCTCGAGCCCGGCAACGGGGGCTGAACCCCGCCGACGTATCGAGAGAACTTTCAGGTCAGGGGGCTCCGGGGCGGAGAGGCGAAACCCTGGCTACTGTCGTTCAGACGCCTACAAGGCTAACCTGATCCCAGAAAGGGGTACGCATGACAGTTCAGGGGGCTAGGCCGATCCCGGCTCGTCTGGCGCCGGTGCTCGAGGCGCTGGAGCTGGACCAGCCGCGTGTGGTCACCGAAGCCGACCTCGCTCGTCTTGCATCCGCCCGAGGGGTCGCGATCGGTGGGCGACAGCTCGCCTATGAGCTCCGCCGACGGGGATGGTTGGTCGGTCTGCGGACCAAGGGGGCATGGGAGTTCGCGCCCGCAGCGCGCGCTGGACGCTACAGCTCGGGCGATCGCCACATCGAGCTGCGGGCCGCCCGCGCCGTCGATCGTGGGTTTCCGGGGGCGCTGGCCATGGAGTCGGCGGCGGTGGCACTCGGTCTGGCCGGGAGGGTCCCGGACCGTGACGTGCTGTGGGTGCCGCCCGGTCTCCGCGTCCCGAAGTCCTTCGGCGACTGGCGGGTGGTTCACCTCGCCGTGGGGGACGACGGCATCGAGTCCGTCGACAGCCTGCCGACGTGGCGGGTGGAGACCTTGCTGACAGGGATGGCTCGACGTCCCGACGGCTTCCACGACTGGCCCAACGTCGCTGAATGGCTCGACCGAGCCGTGTCAGGAGTCGACGCCGAGACGGTCGGGCGCGCCCTGACCGGCGCGCCACGGGCCGCCTGGCAGCGTGCGGCGTACCTGCTCGCAATGGGCGGAGACGGGCCGGCTGGTGTAGCGCTGTTCGAACAGGCACCGTCCGGCCGGGGACCCGCGTACCTCGGGCCGCGGCAACGCAAGGGCCAGTTCGACAAGCGCTTCGAGATCGTGGACTCAGTGCTCGCCGCCAGCTTCAGCGGGGTCCAACCGTGAGGATCACCGAGGGCCACCTCGCCCGCCACTACCAAGGACGGAAGGGAGGCAGGGGTCCGGCGTTGCTCGACCTCGCCCAGGACCACGCCATCGCCCACCTCCACGCGGTCGGCCTGTTCGAGGCCGGGCTGGTGTTCAAGGGCGGCACTTCGCTGCGCAAGTTCCGGGCCGGATCATCCGGACGGTTCTCGACGGACCTCGACTTCTTCGCGCCGGACGACGACGTGACCGTCGCGCCCATGGAAGGGCTCGCCGATGTGACCGTCGACGGGTTCGCGTCCGACATACCCGAGCTGGACGGCGATGGGCGGCGCGCTCGGCTCGACATCGACACGCCGTTCGGGCGCCCGGACATCGGAGCGCGCATCGAGGTGTCCCAGCTGCGGTGCTGGCCGACGCGAGAGGCTCGGTGGCGGCCGCCTGCGCCCGCTGTCGTTGCCACCCGATCACCTCCCGCTCGTGCCGCTGCCGATCCCCGGCCGCTACGACGTCTCCATCCCCGCCACTCCGGTCATGCGATCGAGGAGGCCGTCGCCGAGAAGCTCGCCCGCTTCCGGCGCGTCTCCCCTGGCTCGCGATCTCTACGACCTCGCATGTTTCGCGAACCGTCAGATCGACCACACCCTCGTCCGCCGACTCTGGGTCATGAAGGTCTACTTCGACGTCGTGGACGATGGACGAGGCGACCGGCCCCTCTCCCCCGAGGACCTGCTTCGGCATCGAGACCCGAGCGAGTTCGTTCCCGAGGACATCGGGTACCTCACGCAGCCGGTGGACATCCCGGCCTGGCTCACCACCGTGGACGAGCGGTACGCGTTCCTCCGCGACCTCGACGACGACGAGCGGCGATGGTCGGCCTGCAACCCTGGCCCACCGCTACGAGATCGAGACCACCGGCATGGCTCGGTTCGACCCCTAGCCAGCAGACCAGCCCGGTCGGCGGCTCGGCCGGGACTGAGCCGCCGACCGAGCAGTACACATCCGCTGCGATCTCGAGGTCGACCTGTAGGTCGAGACCGGTGGTGCCGGCGGTCGCGCCAGATGACACCGATGAATCGGTCGCCTCGGGGAAGGGGCCCTTCTGACTGCGGGATGTCGAACGTTGGTGGGGGCGAGTCGCGGCGGGGTGGGGTTCATGTCTCGACCCCATCCCGCGGGCGGCCGCCCCTGCCTGACGACGGCCGACCCCATCCACTAGAACCGGCCGATGGCCCGCACCCGTCATGGTCACTTCGTTCCGCTGGGCCTCGTCCTTGCGCTCCTGGCCACCGCAGTCGGCCTGAGCGGCCCGGTGGTCGCCGCCCCTGTGCCGGGCGGAGCCGTCCGCCCTGTCGGCACCCCGGGGGACACCTCCCGCATCACGCTGGTCAGCTCGTCCACCGTGGACGGCTGGCGCTACGACCAGTACCGCAACCCGGCCTACCCGTGCTCGGTCTCCGGCGAAAACACCTTCACCATCGCCACCCGGCTGGGCACACCCGACGATGCTGTCCGCCCCCTCTGGGTGTACCTCCACGGTGGGGGCGCGGGGTTCTTCGCCCCCGACGGCACCCCCCAGCCCGGGACCGGTCAGATGGACGAGGAGAATCCGGCCCAGCAGCGAGGAAGCCTGTCAGGCGGACGACTGAACCGGGCCATCCGGGACGCCGAGCCCGGGTTCCGGATGCTGGCCGTGTCGATGTGCAACCACGACCTCTACGGCGGGCCCGACATCGCCGATCCGAACAACCCCAACCGCACCCCCGACGGCCGGCGCCGCACGGTGAACGGCCTGTTCGCCACCAAGGCGGGCATCCAGCACGCGCTGCAGACGGTGGCCACCGACGACTACCTGCTCTACGGCACCAGCGCCGGATCCTTCGGCAGCTTCCACGTCGCCTGGGGCCTCGAGGAGCAGGGAATCCCGCCCACCGCCATCGTCGCCGACTCGGGCCTCCTGTTCCCGGACTGGCAGATCGCCCTCTCCGACGAGCCCTGCGGACGGCCGCAGGACCAGCTCGACCTGCTGGCCGGTCGCCTCCACCCCGACATCGTCGAACCGGCCAACGCCCCTGCCGCGCTGGTGGCCGACGGCCGGCTGAGCGCGCCGGTGCTCGACATCTTCAGCTTCGGCGACCCCGGCCAGTGCGGGAAGCTCCCGATCACGTGCCCGCTCGGCGAGGACGGTCCCGAGATCACCCTGGGCTCGGTCGAGTGCCTGCACGAGCCGATGCGCCGGGCGTTCGCGGCTCAGGGCGCCGGCAGTCGCTCGCTCAGCATGGGCCTGTGCGCCGGTCCGCCCGCCGCCCCGCTGGACTCCTGTGCGATGCACACGCCGACCAACAACGACAACGCGATCAACACCGATCCCGACTGGCCGACCGACTTCATCCCCCCCATCACCGACTGGGTGGCCGAACGCCTCGACGACGACGGCGCCGCTCCGTCGTCACCCCCCTCGACGACTGAAGCGTTCGCCACTGCGGCGCTGACCGACCTGGTCGGGGGCGCGCCGATCCCGAAGGTCGAGGCGGGGGCGCTGGCCCTCGGCGCAGGCCAGTCCAAGGCCACCTACCTGGGCCGGTTGACCACCTCGAACGCCTGGCTGACCCAGATCGTCGACGACCTCTACCAGGACACCCTCGGCCGCCCCGGAGACCCCGCCGGCACCGCCTACTGGGTCGACGCCCTCCGCACCCGACGCCTCACCGTCGCCCGAGCCGCCGCCAGCTTCTACGCCTCACCCGAGTACTACACCGGCATCGGCGGCGGCACCGACGCCACCTGGATCAACGACCTCTACCTCAAGATCCTCGGCCGCCCCGCCGACGGCCCCGGCCGCACCTACTGGGCCGGACAGATCGCCCGCACCGGCCGCGGCGCCGTGGCCCTCCGGTTCTTCCAGACCCCCGAATCCGCCCGCACCCGCGTCACCGACCTCTACCAGGACCTCCTCGGCCGCAGCCCAGAACCGTCCGGCCTCACCTACTGGTCGGGTCGCGTCGTCTCCGACGGCGACCTCGCCCTCGCCGTCTCCCTCGCCGCCAGCACCGAGTACCAGACCCGCGCCGAGGCCCGCTTCCCCTGACCGCACGGAGTGTGCCAGTCCGGACCAGCCTGTACCGCCCCTTCTTCAAGGAGCACCTGGCCTTCGACGCATCCCCCGCGAGGACGGTGGGCAGGCTGCCGTCACCTTCCCCGCCTCGATGGCCGAGACATTGGTACCGGCATCGTCTCGCCGGGCTCCAGATCTGGGCTCTCGGTGATCGCTCGACCTCGTCGAGCAGGTCGCAGTGCGGTTGCCGACGCTGGTGATCGCCGGGATGATCGGCATCCCGGGGAGTGATCGAGAGGACTTCCGGCGACGGTCCGACTCCATCATCGAGGCCGGGGGCGGTGGGATGACCGATGCCACCCTCGCAGACCTCACCGAGCTCTTCGGCTACCTGGCCACCAGCCTGGAGGAGCATCGGGCCAGCCCTCGGGACGACATCATCACCACGCTCCTGGTTGCCGAGGGTCGACGGCGAGCGGCTCACCGAGGGTGAGCTGCTGATGTTCCTGATGACCCTGCTGGTGGCCGGCAACGAGACGACCCGCAACCTCATCTCCGGCGGTGCGCGGGTCCTGGCCGAGAACCCGGAACAGCGGGCCTGGGTCGCAGCCGACCCGACACGGATCCCGAACGCCGTCGAGGAGATGTTGCGCTGGGTCTCGCCGGTGCGCAGCTTCATCCGCAGCGCCGTGCGCGACACGACCGTCGAGGACGTGGCCATCAAAGAAGGCGACTACGTCGTCATCTTCTACGGGTCGGGCAACCGTGACGAGGATATGTTCGGTCCGACCGCGGATCGCTTCGATCCGGCTCGCACGGAAGCCCACCGCCACATCGCCTTTGGCTTCGGCGAGCACCTCTGCCTGGGTGCCCACCTGGCCCGGCTCGAGGCCCGGGTGGTGTTCGAGGAGCTCTTCCACCGGTGGCCGGCATGGGCGCTCGCCGGCGCAGCCACCCCGGCACCCTCCTGCCTGATGAACGGGCTCCGCCACCTGCCCGTGCGCCTCGGGTGACAGGGCGACCCGGCGGACCCGTGACGGTGCTTGCGACCAGGCGGAGCCCGTCGACCAGGTCCTCACCCGTCGGGTGGGGTCCGTGGGTCCAGGTCCGGGAGCACCGCGAGGGCGTGGCGCACCTCGTCCACCAGAACGGGGAGCAGCGCCATGGTCTCCACCCGGTCTCGTCCGTGCGTCATCTCCGCCGCAGTGATCGCAGAGACGAGTGAGGCCAGCCGGTGGGCTGCGTGCTCGGCGGCCGCGCGTGGGGCCGGGATGCCACCTGGCTGCCGGGGCGCAGGTTCGTCGTTCGACAGGAGGCGGGCCAGCGGTCGCAACAGGGACCCGTCGAGGCGTCGGTGCACGTGCGTGGGGTCCTGCGACGAGGCGCGCACGGCGTCGAGGTGGTCGAGCACGAGCGACACCTGCATGGTCACGTCGGCCGGCGGCCTTGGGTCGTGGAGGCGGTCGGCATGGGGGTGGGCTGCGGGCACTGAGATCCTCTCTGGATGCCAGGATG
Source organism: Acidimicrobiales bacterium (assembly GCA_038233335.1). Classification (GTDB taxonomy): domain Bacteria; phylum Actinomycetota; class Acidimicrobiia; order Acidimicrobiales; family Iamiaceae; genus Iamia. The sequence continues at coordinate 25,089 of JBBSME010000033.1, forward strand.
TGGGAATGACCTTGGGATCTCCTCAGCGCCTCATGGGAAGAGCCACCGAGCGAGGCCACCGGGCTCCCCACCCGCCGGCAACTGCATCCGGTGGCCGCAGGGGCGAGCCAGGGCCTGCGCGAGGGTCCCTCGCCGGAGCCTCGACGAGGGAGCTCAGGGCTCCACCCACGGCCCCTCAGAGTGCGCGCCGGGCGACGCCGACCCGAGCGCCGACTGGGCGGAGTGAAGCCGGGCCGCGACCTGCGGGAGCAGGCCCAGCGCGGTCACTGGGTCGCTGCTGCGCACGTCGCTGGCGGCAGCCGCGGCGGCAGCTGCGGCGACGAGGTGGGGCCGGGTGCGGTCGTGGGCGCGAGCGAGGGCAAGAGCCGCCCGAGGGGTGTCCAGGGACGATCGGGGTGGCCGGTGAGCTGACGGCCCATCGACCGCAGCAGCGCGCGGTCCATCTGGAGCTGGCCCAGGAACGGATCCTCCCCGGTGGCGATGCGGGCCTCGACGTGGTCGAGCCCGCTGCGGACCAGGCGGCGCAGGGCCGCGGCCCCATCGGGGTTGAGACGGATGAGCTCGTCGTTGGCGATCGGGGTGCAAGACATCGGGCGGGCGACTCCTCGGCGCGTGGGCTCCCCCACCCCCGACACTCGTCATCCCGTCTTGGAGTCCCTCCGACGGGACCGGGAGGCTCCGCCGACCTCACCGAAGGCGGGATGCCCCGGCGAGGACCCGGGCCCGAGGAACGGAACGCCGCTCAGACACCCCAGGGCCGGTAGGTGTCAAGCGGCATGTTGGCTCTCCTTGTTGGTGAGGTTGTTCTCGAGGCGGTGGGCCCAGGCGGTGGTCTCGTCGTAGGTGGTGTGGTGGGTGAGGCAGCCGTGGAGGATGCCAACGA
>JBBSME010000034.1:0-25278 GCA_038233335.1 Acidimicrobiales bacterium
TGCTTCATCGAGAGCAGGACGTCGTTCTCCAGGGCCTGGGTGCGGCCTTCGACCAGCAGGCTGTACATGGGCAGCCCGGCGCTGCCGATGCCCATCCCGCTCCGTCCGACCACGTCCTTGACCGCGTAGGAGACGCTCTCCTTGCGCTTCGACTCGGGGATGGTCTCGAGGTACTGCTCGTAGGCCGCCAGCACGGCGTCGTGCTCGTCGTCGTCGAGCCGACGGATGCCGGAGCCCTCGACGAAGCGACGCCGATGGCCCTCGATCTCGGTGTCGCGCCCGAGCAGGGTGATCCGAGACAGCAGCTGGGCCCGTTCCAGCACCTCGTGGACCGCGCCCTCGGTGGTCTCGAGGGTGAGGCGGAAGGCATCGTCGTCATCGCCCCGGGTGAACGTGCGGACCTGGTCGAGGTACGAGGTGGCGAAGATGCGCACCGACCGGTCGATGGCGTCGTCGGACAGCGCCTTGCTGAAGGCCAGCAGGGCGATGCTGGCCGCCATGCGCTGCAGGTCCCACGTGTAGTGACCGAGGTAGGCCTCGTCGAAGTCGTTGACGTCGAACACGAGGATCCCCGCCGCGTCCATGTAGGTGCCGTGGTTCTCGGCGTGCAGGTCACCCTGGATCCAGACGCGAGACGTCCGTCCGTCGACCCAGGGATCTTCCAGGCGGGACACGTCGTCGTAGAAGAGACAGGTGCTGCCTCGGTAGAACGCGAACGGGTCCGCCGCCATCTTCCGGAACCGGCGACGGAAGGCGTCCGGGTCGCGCTCGATGAGGTCCTCGAAGGTGTCGACCAGCACCGAGACGATCCGCTCGGAGCGGGCCTCGGGGTCCTGGGTCAGGTCGGTGACGGCATCGGCGGGGGAGTCGGCCATGGGCCCTCCCTAGTCGGTGGCCGGGGAGGGCGCAGTGGGCTCAGCCCGCATCAGGAAGGAGGTCGCGGCGGACCTTGCCGATGGCGGTGCGGGGCAGGGCGTCGACCAGCCGCACCTCTCGGGGTGCGGCCCAGGCCGGGAGCTGGTCCCGCACCCCGCCCCGCAGCTGGTCGAGGGTCGGCATCGGACCGGCGGGGGCGGGGACGACCCAGGCCACCACCCGCTGACCCCACTCCGGGTCGGGGCGCCCGGCCACCGCCACCTCGGCCACCCCCGGTTGGGTGCGGAGGACGGCCTCGACCGGGCCGGGCCAGACGTTCTCCCCGCCGGTGACGATCATGTCGCCGATCCTCCCCTCCACCGAGACGCGGCCGTCGTCGGCCACCCCTCCGGCATCGCCGGTGGGCAGCCACCCGGTGCTCGCCGGCTCGCCGGGGCGAGCGCGGCGGAGGTCCTTCACCGAGCCGTCGGCCCGACGGACGCCGCGAGCCAGGGTGGGGGAGCGGACCCAGAGCTCGCCGTCGACCTCGGCCACCTCGATGCCGGGCAGAGGTCGGCCGTCGTAGACCACGCCACCACCGGTCTCAGTGAGGCCCCAGGTCCGGACCACGTTGGCCGGCCGGTCGGGCGTCGTGTCGGAGGAGCCGCCCAGGACGACCCATCGGAAGCCGTCGGCCCCGACCCGGTCCAGGGCGGTGGGGACGAGGGAGGTGAGGGTGGCGCCCCGGTCCCGTGCGGCCCGCACCGCGGCGGCGTCGAAACCGGGCTGGACCTCCACCCGGATCCCGTCGATCAGGGCGCGGACCACCACGCCCAGCCCGCCGATGTGGGCGAGGGGGAGGCAGGCCAGCCACCGGTCGGCCCGGGTGACGCCCAGGTGGGCGTGGACAGCAGCGGCGTGGGCGGCCAGGGCGTCGTGGGTCAGCACGATTCCCTTGGGCTCGCCGGTCGTGCCGCTGGTCGGGATGACCAGCGCGTCGTCGCGACCGACCTCGGAGCTGCCCTCCCAATCCCGCACGACGTCGGGCACCGGGCAGCCGAGGGTCTCGACCATCGTCGGCTGGTGGACGGTCAGCAACCGCTCCAGGACCGGGGCCGGCAGGCGCGGGTCCAGGGGCAGGACGGCACAGTCCTCGGCCCAGCACTGTTCGATCTCCTCGACGAACCGCCATCCGCGGTGGGCCACGACACCGACCAGGGCACCCATCGGGGCGAGGGTAGACCGTGTCGAGACAACGGAGCTGTGGGAGATCTCGCCGGTGACCGGGGGCACATGGGTGGATCGGGCGATACGGTCAGAGGTCCGCCCCCGACACTTCCCCCCGGAGGACCCCATGCAGGGCCTGATGCAGGACCACCCGTTGACCCTGGTCCACTTCTTCGATCGCGCTGAGCGGCTCTTCGCCGACAAGCACATCGTCACCGCCACGACCACGGGGAGCGAGACGCGGACCTACGGCGAGTGGGCCGAGCGCACCCGGAAGCTGGGCGGCGTGCTCGACACCCTCGGCATCTCGGCCGACGGCCGGGTGGCCACCTTCGGCTGGAACACGGCCAACCACCTGGAGCTCTACTTCGCGGCCCCCTGCAGCGGTCGCGTGCTCCACACGCTCAACATCCGCCTGTTCCCCGAGCAGCTGACCTACATCGCCAACCACGCCGGGGATGAGGTGGTCTTCATCGACCGCTCCCTCGGCCCGTCGGTGTGGCCCCTGCTGCCCACCTTCGAGACGGTCCGCCACATCGTGATCATGGACGACGGCACCGGCGACATCCCCGAGGAGGCGCCCGAGGGCAAGGAGGTCCACGACTACGAGGAGCTGCTGGCCGCGGCGGAGCCCGTCGAGTGGGATGTCACCGACGAGAACCGGGCCGCGAGCATGTGCTACACGTCCGGCACCACCGGCAACCCCAAGGGCGTCGTCTACACCCACCGGTCGACCTACCTGCACACCATGGGCACCATGGCCGCGGATGCCATCGGCGCCTCGGAGACCGACACCATCCTCCCGGTGGTGCCCATGTTCCACGCCAACGCGTGGGGCCTGGCCCACTCGGCCGTGGCCACCGGCGCCAACCTGGTGATGCCCGGGCCCAAGATGACCCCGGCGGCCATCGCCGAGATGATCGAGGAGCACAAGGTCACCATCGCGGCAGGGGTGCCCACCATCTGGATGGGCGTGCTGCCCGAGCTCAAGGGCCGGGACACCTCCGCTCTGCGGGCCATCCCGTGTGGCGGCTCGGCCGTGCCCAAGTCGCTGTCGGAGGCCTTCCGGGAGCAGACCGGCCTGCCCATCTTCCAGGCCTGGGGCATGACCGAGACCAGCCCGGTGGCCTCGGCCGGCCACATCAAGACCACCCTGCGCGACGGCAAGTCCGAGGAGGAGCTGGCCGACCTCCGGGCCACCATCGGCGTGTCGGTGTGCGGCGTCGACCTCCGCATCGTCGACCCCGAGACCCTCGAGCCGGTGGCCGCCGACGGCAAGACCCAGGGCGAGATCCAGGCCCAGGGCGCCTGGATCGCCCGGGAGTACTACGACGACGACCGGTCGCCGGAGTCCTTCACCGACGACGGCTGGCTCAAGACCGGCGACGTGGCCACCATCGACGAGCACGGCTACATGCGCATCGTCGATCGGACCAAGGACGTGGTGAAGTCCGGCGGCGAGTGGATCTCCACCGTCGAGCTGGAGAACGAGATCATGGGCCACGACAAGGTGGCGGAGGCCGCGGTCATCGGCGTCAAGCACCCCAAGTGGGGCGAGCGGCCGCTGGCCTGCGTGGTCCTGGTCGAGGGCCAGGAGGTCACCAAGGACGAGATCGTCGAGTTCCTCGACGGCAAGATCGCCAAGTGGTGGATGCCCGACGACGTGGTCTTCGTCGACGAGATCCCCAAGACCTCCGTCGGCAAGTTCTCCAAGAAGGACCTCCGCACCACCTTCGGCGACTACGAGCTTCCGACGGAGTAGCCCCAGGTCAGGGCGCATCAACCCAGCTCAGAGCCCGGATCTGGCCTCTGAAGTGGAGCGAATGCGGGCACCCCTGGCTGTGAGCAGCGACATCGACATCCCGGTGGTTCGCCCCGCCGAGACCGATGTCGACGATCCGACGTGGCGCAACCAGGTCGACCACCTCGAGGCGACCGTGACCGGGTGGACCGGCAACGACACTCGAACGCTGGAGTACGGCGAGAGCGAGGTCCGCTCCACCCCGCGCGACCCGGTGCTCGGCGTCATCGCCGCCGAGGGGATCCGCCTCGCAGGCACCTGGCCCCGACCGGAGTCGGGCGCAGCCTGATGGCCGGTCCCGTCCCGTGCGATCGTGCCGTTCAAGCCGGCCGGTTGGAGAAGGCTGTCCAGTTCCACGAGCAGGCGGAGGTGATCACCGCCCTGGCCGAAGGCGAGGGCGACGTGCTCGACGCGGCTGTGACGCTGCTCGTCCACGCTGGAATCGCGGCGGCCGACGTCATCTGTTGCGCCCGGCTTGGACAACACGCCCGTGGCCAGGACCATCGCGAGGCCATCGACCTGCTGGCGAGGGCTGACCGTTCGTTCAGCAAGGACCTCGCGGTCCTGCTCGGCCTGAAGACCAAGGCCGGCTACAGCGTGGTGTCCATGTCGAACCAGAACCACACCCGTGCATCGCGCGCCGCGGCCCGGCTGGTCGAGGCCGCTCAACGGGTCTGACCAAGCACTCGGATTCACAGCCATCCCGTGCTTCCTCCTGAGAGTGCCGGCAAAGTGCATGCACCGGCCTCGCACCGGTCCACCGGGCATCCCCAGCGGGGATCCCCAGCCTGGGTAGCCGGCGTCAGCAGACTGAGGGGTCTGCGGTCTGATCGTGGTCGTCGCCGCGGTGGTGCCACCATGACCCGTCCCTCTGTCCGCCTCGGAGCACGGCGTGCTGTTCCCCACCTTCGAGTTCGCCTTCTTCTTCTGCGGCGTCTTCGTCATCAGCTGGCTGCTCCGGCCCCGCCTGCTGGCCTGGCGGCTGTTCCTGCTGGGGGCCAGCTTCGTCTTCTACGGGGCCTTCGAGCCGGCCTACTGCCTGCTGCTGGGTGGGTCGATCCTGGCCAACCAGGGGTTCGCGGTCGCCATCCACGGCCAGACCGAGGAGCGGACCCGCAAGGCGATCTTGGCCGCGGCGGTGGCGGCCAACATCGGCGTGCTGGGCTGGTTCAAGTACGTCGACTTCTTCATCGACTCGGCCGCGGGCACCCTGTCGATCGTCGGCATCGACCCCGGATGGGTGCCGCTCGGGATCCTCCTCCCCCTCGCCATCTCGTTCTTCACGTTCCAGGCCCTGAGCTACGTCATCGACGTCTTCCGGCGTGACGCCGAGCCCTCCTCGCTCCTCGACTTCGCCGTCTACCTGTCGCTGTTCCCCCAGCTGGTCGCCGGGCCCATCGTGCGGGCCCGGGAGCTGATCCCGCAGCTGCGGGAGAAGGCCGACCCCCGCAAGGTCAACTCGGCCCTGGCCTTCCGGCTGATCATGGCCGGGCTGTTCAAGAAGGTGGTGATCTCCAGCTTCCTGTCCTCGGCCATCGTCGACGACGTCTTCGCGGTGCCCGAGGCCCACACATCGCTGGAGATCCTGGTCGGGATCTATGCCTACGCCATCCAGATCTACGCCGACTTCAGCGGCTACACCGACATCGCCATCGGCTGCGCCCTGCTCCTCGGACTGCGGTTCCCCCAGAACTTCGACGCCCCCTACGCCGCCTTCTCGGTGCAGTCGTTCTGGCGCAAGTGGCACATGACCCTGTCGTTCTGGCTGCGGGACTACCTGTACATCCCCCTCGGCGGCAACCAGGGCACGGAGAGGCGGCGCGACCTCAACATCTTCCTGACGATGCTCATCGGCGGCTTCTGGCACGGTGCGGCCTGGACCTTCCTCGTCTGGGGCTCGATCCACGGGGCCGCCCTGGTGGGGGAGCGGAGGATCCTGGAGGCCCGCGAGGCGGCGGGGAAGGTGCCGGGCCGCTGGTCACCGGTCATCCGCTGGGCGGTGACCTTCCACATCGTGTGCCTGGCCTGGGTCTTCTTCCGGGCTGAGTCCTTCGGCACCGCCTTCACCCTGCTGTGGCGGATCATCGCCGCTCCCGGCATCGGCCCGCTGGTGACACCCATGGTCCTGTTCGTGATCGCGCTGATGCTGGCCTCGCAGTTCGTCCCCACCGAGGCCGTGAACAAGGCCCAGGCCGCGTTCTCCCGTACCGTCCCCGCGGTGCAGGCTGTGGTGCTGGCAGGCTCGCTGCTGGTGATCAACGCTCTCGGCCCCGAGGGCGTCCCCCCGTTCATCTACTTCCAGTTCTGAGGCCATGGCCCCCCGTCCGACACCCTTCTCCCGCCGCCGCCCCACGGTGCTGGCCCTGGTGGTGGCGTGGACCCTCGTGCTGGCGGCGTGCACCGGCGACGACAGCCCGAACGACGCCGCGCCGGACCCGGCGCCGACCGAGAGCACCGTCGACTCCAGCCCGACCGACGCCGCCGGCGCCCTCCCGCCGCTGAGCCGACTCCAGATCGCTCGCAACGGGGGTCGTCCGGCCATCGTGGACGAGCAGGGCCGGGAGGTGCTGCTGCGGGGGGCCAACCTGAACAGCCTGGGCGACTACTACCAGGCCTACCCCGCCTTCGCCCCCACCCGCCCGCCGACCGACGAGGACTGGGACCAGATGGCGGCCCACGGGTTCTCGGTGGTCCGGCTGGTCGTGTCGTGGTCGGCGCTGGAGCCCGAGCGGGGTCAGATCGACCTGGCCTACGTCCAGCGCATCCAGCAGGCCGTGGCCGCCGCGGCCGAGCGCCGCATCTACACCGTCATCGACATGCACCAGGACGCCTGGGGCAAGTTCATCGCCTCGCCGCCGGGGGTGGTCTGCCCGCCCGACACCGAACCGGCCATCGGCTGGGACGGCGCTCCCCTGTGGGCCACCCTCACCGACGGGGCCGACACCTGCCGCCCGATCGGCAACCGCGAGGGCTCACCCGCCGTCCAGGCCGCGTTCAACTCCTGCTACGACAACCGGGACGGCATCCGCGATGCCTTCGTGGCGACCTGGGGCGTGCTGGCCCAGGCCTTCGCCGACGAACCGGCGGTCGCCGGCTACGACCTCTTCAACGAGCCGAACCTGATCGGCGACGCGCCCACCTCCGAGCGTCGCTACACCGAGCTGATGGCGGCCACGGTGGCCGAGGTCCGCGAGGCCGAGCTCGCCGCGGGCGGGTTCCCGCACGTGATCTTCCTCGAGCCGGTCGTGCTCTTCCCCCTGCCGGGCACCATGCCCACCGACGGGTTCACGTTCGACGACCAGATCGCCTTCGCCCCCCACAACTACGCCGAGGTCATCGGGCCCCAGCTCCTGACCGTCGAGCAGACCTTCGACGTATCGGCCGATGCCGCCGGCCAGAGGGGCTGGCCCCTGTGGATCGGGGAGCACGGCGTGTACGCCACCGATGAGGCCACCCTGGACGTGCTCGACCGCTTCGCCCGGGCCCAGGACGAGCACCTCGCCGGTGGGGCCCAGTGGCAGTGGCGACAGTGGTGCGGCGACCCGCACAGCATCGGCGTCCCCGGGCGGATCCCGACCGAGCGCCAGGTCCAGCTCAACGACGTCGACTGCCCGGCCGACGTCGACGCCGGCCCCAACACCGAGCTGCTGTCGGTGGCCGGCCGGGCCTACCCGCGCGCCGTGCCCGGGCTGCTCACCGAGCTGATGTCGGACCCTGACGCCCGCACCATGGCCGTGGAGGGCCGGATCGTCGACGATCTGGCGGCCGTCGGTGACCTGGTGCTCTGGATCCCGGGATCGGAACGCCCCGACGTCTCCGGCGACGGGGTGGGGGAGCCGGTGATCCGGGAGGTCCCCGGCGGCTGGTACGCCACCATGGCCGTTGACGACACGCCCTACCGGGTGGAGGTGGCGTGAGCCCGGACCAGGGTGAGCACCCGGACCCGCACGCCGAGCAGCACGAGGGTGCTCCTCCCGCGGACCTGCCGGTCCGGCCCGCGAGCGAGCCGCGCTCGCTGCGCTACCACGACCTGGCCGGCGCCCGTCCGCAGCCGGCCGGTCGGGTGCTGGCCATCGGGGTCCTGGCCCTGGTCCTCGCTGCGCTGCTCAACGCCGACGGCCTGGCCGAGCTGGCCACCCGCCAGCCGGTGGGCTGGAAGCGTGACGTCGCGCGCGCCGCGGTGGTCCCGTTCTGCGCCGTCGCCCGGGTCGCCCACCTGCGCGACGCCCGGGAGGCCCTGCGGGACGCGGCCGACAAGTCCACCACCCCGTGCAACGAGGACAGCTCGGGATCGGACTCCTTCGTGGCCCCGGCGACGCCGTCCACCACCCCGGCCGAGGCCGAGGGGCCGGCCATCGCCCAGCGCAGTCCCACCGCGGCCGACCCCCTGCGGGTGTGGCTCGGCGGTGACTCCATGACCATCGAGCTGGCCGACGCCGTGGAACAGGCCGTGGTCGAGCGGCCCGAGATCTCCCTCCAGACCCGTCCGGAGGTCAGCTCCGGCCTCACCCGGCCGGACTTCTTCGACTGGCCCGAGCACTTCACCGACGAGGTCCTCCCGACCGATCCCGAGGCGATCGTCGTGATGTTCGGGGCCAACGATCCCCAGGGGATGGAGCTCGACGGCGAGCCGGTCCAACCCTCGTCGACGCGGTGGCAGGACGAGTACCGCCGACGGGTGGCCATCCTCATGGACCAGCTCCGAGGCGACGGGCGGCTGGTCCTCTGGGTGGGTCAGCCCCGCATGCGCGACGACGGGTTCGATCGGCGCATGGCCGTGCTGGACGAGATCTACGCCGAGGAGGCCGAGGCCCGACCGTGGGTCCGCTTCCTCGACAGCCGACCGGTGCTGAGCCCGTCGGCCGACGACTTCCAGTCCGCGGTCGACGGCACGTCGCTCCGCCAGGGCGACGGCATCCACCTGGACCGGGCCGGGGCCGACCGCCTGGCCGAGGCCGTGGTGGCCGCGATCGAGGACGAGGTCGTCTCCGGGGAGCCGTCGGCCGGCGATCCGCCGGGTGGCGATCCACCGGGTGGCGATCCGCCGGGCTGACCCCTCCCGAGGGTGGCCGATCCCCACGCGCGGTCCCGGTAGGGTCCCGACCCGTGGTCGAGGCGGTGCAGCTGGTCTTTCTGGGCCTGGCCGGTCTGGCCGTGGGGTCCTTCCTCAACGTGGTCATCGTGCGCATGCCCGAGGAGCTCGCCCTGCTCCACCCTCCGTCGCGGTGCCCGCAGTGCGAGACGGAGATCCGCCCGTCGGACAACATCCCCGTGCTGTCGTACGTGCTGCTGCGGGGTCGGTGCCGCTCGTGCCGGGAACCGATCCCCCTCGGGTACCCCCTGGTCGAGGTGGCCAACGCCGCGCTGTGGGTCGCCGCCGCGCTGCGGTTCGGGTTCACCTGGGCCCTGATCCCCTTCCTCCTGCTGTTCTCCACCCTGCTGGCCCAGTCGGTCATCGACCTCGAGCTGTACCGACTGCTGGACAAGATCACCTTCCCGGTGGTGGGCGCGTCGACGGTGCTCATCGCAGCCGTGTCGCTGATCGAGGGGGAGCCCGGCCGGATCGTCTACGCCCTGGCCGGAGCGGCCGGGTACTTCGTGTTCCTCTTCATCCCCGCCTTCCTCTACCCCAAGGGGATGGGGCTGGGCGATGTGAAGCTGGCCCTGCTCATGGGGCTCTTCCTGGGGTGGGTCAACCCACTGCTGTGCCTCTACGCCCTCATCGGTGCCAGCCTCCTGGGCCTGGTGGCCGGGCTCATCCTCTTCGTCGCCCGCGGGCGCAAGAGCGCGGAGTTCCCGTTCGGGCCTTGGCTGGCCCTCGGCTGCGTCCTGGTCCTGCTGTTCAGCGGCCCCATCCTGGACTTCTACGACACCTCCCCACCCGATTTCCTGGCCCTGGTGGCCCTGCGGTGACCCCGCGACCCGCCCCGGAGCCCCTGATGGGGTCGGGGCCGGCGGGAGGCAGGCGATAGGTTCGCCGGCGTGCTGCGCTACCTCACCGCCGGCGAGTCCCACGGGCGCGCCCTCGTCGTCATCGTCGAGGGGCTGCCGGCCGGGCTCGAGGTGGCGGTGGCCGACATCCAGTCCGAGCTGGCCCGTCGTCGCCTGGGCTACGGGCGCGGCCCGCGCATGCGCTTCGAGGTCGACGAGGTGACGATCGTCAGCGGCGTGCGCCACGGCCGCACCCTCGGCTCCCCGGTCGCGGTCGAGGTCACCAACACCGAGTGGGACCGCAACCCCGACAAGTGGCAGAAGGAGATGTCGGTGGCGGCCGAGGACGGCCCCACCCAGGCGCCGCTCACCCAGCCCCGTCCAGGCCACGCCGACCTGGCCGGCATGCAGAAGTACGACTTCGTCGACTCCCGCGACGTCCTGGAGCGGGCTTCGGCCCGGGAGACGGCGGCCCGGGTGGTCGCCGGCACCCTGGCCAAGCTGTGGCTGACCACCCTCGGCATCGACGTGCTGTCCCACGTCGTCCGCATGGGTGCCGCCGTCGCCCCGGCCGGTCCGCCGCCGGCGATGGCCGACCTGGAGCGGATCGACGCCGACGAGGTCCGCTGCCTCGACCCCGATGCGTCCGCAGCCATGGTGACCGAGATCAAGGAGGCGGCCAAGGACGGGGACTCGCTCGGCGGCGTGGTCGAGGTGGTCGCCCACGGCGTCCCCGTCGGCCTGGGCAGCCACGTCCACTGGGACCGCAAGCTGGACTCCCGCCTGGCGGCCGCGCTGATGAGCATCCAGGCGGTCAAGGCGGTCGAGGTCGGCGACGGCTGGGAGGTGGCTGGCCGACGGGGGAGTGCGGCCCACGACCCCATCACCTGGGACGCGGAGGCCGGTGACTACCGCCGGACCAGCTTCCACGCCGGCGGGGTGGAGGGCGGGATGTCGACGGGCGAGCCGCTGATCGCCCGGGTCGGCATGAAGCCCCTGGCGTCGCTCAACCGCCCGGTGCTGGGCACCGTCGACGTCCTCACCAAGGAGGAGACGGTCTCGTTCAAGGAGCGCACCGACGTCACCGCGGTGCCGGCCATGGGCGTCGTGGCCGAGACCATGGTCGCCCTGACCCTGGCCGACGAGGTGGCCCGGAAGTTCGGCGGCGACACCGTGGCCGAGACCCGCCGCAACCTCGACTCCTACGTGGCGGCCCTGCGGGAGGGTCCCCTTGGCTGAGTGGCCGCCCCCGAGCGAGGCCGCCCCGCTGCGACCCATCGTCCTGGTGGGCCTCACCGGGTCGGGCAAGAGCACGGTAGGTCGGCGGATGGCCACGCGCCTGGAGCGGCCCTTCATCGATGTCGACGACGAGCTGGTCCGCCGGTCGGGGCGCACGATCCGCGAGTGGTTCGCCGAAGACGGTGAGGCCGGGTTCCGCGTGGCCGAGGCCGACCTCGTCGCTGATCTCGTCGCCGCACCGGGACCGGCGGTCATCGCCGCCGGCGGTGGCGCGGTCGTCACCGCCGCCACGCGCGACCTGCTGGCCGAGCGGGCCTTGGTGGTCTGGCTGCGAGCCGGGGTTCCCTTCCTCCTGTCCCGCCTCTCGCGCAAGGGGCACCGCCCGCTGCTCGACGACGACCCCGAGGCGACGCTGACCCGCATGGCCGAGGAGCGATCGCCCCTCTACCAGGAGGTGGCCGACATCGTGGTCGACGTGGAACCGTTCCACCGCGACCACGACAAGCCCAAGCGGGCCGCCGCGGTCCGCATCATCGAGCTGGTCGGATCGGCCGAGGCGGCCCTGGCCCTGACCGCCGACGACGCGGAGGGGGACCGGTCGTGATCCACCTGGAGGTGCCGCTGGGCGACCGGTCCTACCCGGTCCTGGTCGGCTCGGGCGCCCGCCACCGGCTGCTGGAGGTGCTCCCGGTCGGGGTGCGCCGGGCCGCCATCGTCACCCAGCCCGGCATCGGCTGGGAGGTCGATCCCGGCGTGGAGAGCCGGGTGTTCCCGATCGGTGACGGCGAGGACGCCAAGCACCTGGGCACCGTCGAGGACCTGTGCCGTGACCTGGCCCGGTGGGGGGCGACCCGGGCCGACGTGATCGTCGCCGTCGGCGGTGGGGTGGTCACCGACGTGGCCGGGTTCGTGGCCTCGGTGTACCACCGGGGGCTCCCCGTGGTGCACGTCCCCACCAGCCTCCTCGGCCAGGTCGATGCAGCCATCGGTGGCAAGACCGGCGTGAACCTGCCCGAGGGCAAGAACCTGGTCGGCACCTACTGGCAGCCGTCGGCGGTGCTGTGCGACACCGAGACCCTCACCACCCTGCCCCCGCGCGAGCAGCGGTCCGGGCGGGGAGAGATGGCCAAGTACGCCTTCCTCGGCGTCGACGACCTGCCCGACCTCCCCCTCGACGAGGCCGTGGCCGCCTGCGTGCGCTGCAAGGCCGAGGTCGTCGCCTCCGACGAGCGCGAGGGCGGGCGGCGGGCCATCCTGAACTATGGCCACACCCTGGCCCACGCCCTCGAGACCGAGGGCGGCTACGACCTCCGCCACGGCGAGGCGGTGGCCATCGGGCTGATCTACGCGGCCGAGGTGGCCCGACGGCTGGGGCGGATCGACGCCGACCGGGTGGCCGAGCACCGCAAGGTGGTGGCCGGCTACGACCTGCCCCTCTCCCTCCCCGCCGGACGCGACCCCGAGGCCCTGGTCGACCTGTTCGCCCGGGACAAGAAGGCGGTCACCGGCACGACGTTCGTCCTCGACGGTCCCAGTGGCGTCGAGCCGGTGGCCGTGGACGATCGCGCCCTGCTCCTCGATGCCCTGGAGGCACTCCGTGGCTGATCCCATCATCTTGCTCCTGTCGGGGCCCAACCTTGACCTGTTGGGGGAGCGCCAGCCTGAGGTCTACGGCACCGCCACCCTCGACGACCACGTGGCCACCGCGACCGCCGAGGCCGCCCGCCACGACCTGGCCGTCGAGCACCTCCAGTCCAACCACGAGGGAGATCTGGTCGAGGCCGTCCACGGCGCCCGGGGCCGCTGCGCGGCCATCGTCGTCAACGCCGGCGCCCTCACCCACTACGGCTGGTCCCTCCACGATGCCCTGGCCACCTTCGAGGGGCCGGTCGTGGAGCTGCACATCTCGAACCCGGGCGGACGGGAGCCGTGGCGCCACACCTCGGTGATCGCGCCGGTGGCGTCCGGGACGGTCGCCGGCTTCGGCGGCGACGGCTACCGCCTCGCCCTCGATGCCGCCGCCCACCTGCTGGGCCGATCGGCGGCCCGATGACCGTCGTGGGCGCGTCGCTCCCGGACATGGACATCGCCGGACGGGCCGATCGGGTGCGGGCCGGGTTGGCTGAGGCCGAGGCCGATGCCCTGCTGGTCACCGACCTCACCAACGTCCGTTACCTCACCGGATTCACCGGGTCGGCCGGTCGGCTGCTCCTGACCGCCGGGCACATGCTCCTCGTCACCGACGGGCGCTACGCGACGCAGGCGCCGGAGCAGGTGGCGTCGGCGGGCGTCGACGCCGCCGTCGAGGTGGGCCGCACCCTGGCCGCCCAAGACGAGGCCCTGGCCGGGGCCGTCCCCGCCGGTGCTCGCCTGGGGCTGGAGGCGGACTCGGTCACCTGGTCGGCCCAGCGCCGCTACGCCCGGGCTCCCTGGTCCCACGGGCTGGTCGCGACCGAGGGCATCGTGGAGGCGGCCCGGATGGTGAAGGACGAGGGCGAGGTGGCCCGGCTGGCCCGGGCCGCAGCCATCGCCGATGCCGCCCTGGCCGAGGTGGCACCCACCCTGGTCGAGAGGCCGACCGAGGCCGAGGTCGGCCTGGCCCTGGACACCGCCATGCGCCGCCTCGGCGCCGAGGGCGTCAGCTTCGAGACGATCGTGGCCTCGGGGCCCAATGGCGCCCGCCCCCACCACCGCCCCGACGACCGCACCATCATCGAGGGCGATCTGGTGGTCATCGACTTCGGCGCGCTGGTCGAGGGCTACCACTCCGACATGACCCGCACCTTCCTGGTCGGCGAGGGCACCGAGACCCAGCGCCGCATGTTCGAGGTCGTCCGGACGGCCCAGGCCCGCGGGGTGCAAGCCGTCCGGGGGGGTGTGGCCGCGTCCGACGTCGACGCCGCCTGCCGAGAGGTGATCGCCGATGCCGGATGGGGCGACGCCTTCGGCCACGGCACCGGTCACGGCGTGGGGCTCGTCATCCACGAGGGCCCGCGGGTGGCCACCACCTCGACCGCTATGCTCGCCCCCGGTCACGTCGTCACCGTCGAGCCCGGGGTCTACCTCTCGGAGCACGGCGGGGTCCGCATCGAGGACACCGTCCTCGTCACCGACGAGGGGTGCCGCCCCCTCACCCTCGCCCCGAAGGCCCCTGCGCCGCCACCCGCCGCCTGACCGGCGCGCCCGACCCAAGGAGCCCGATGGCCCTCAACACCAGCGACATCAAGAACGGCATGGTCCTCGACCTCGACGGCAAGCTCATGCAGATCGTGGAGTTCCAGCACGTGAAGCCGGGCAAGGGCCCTGCGTTCGTCCGCACCAAGATCCGCAACGTGCGCACCGGGGCGGTGGTCGAGAAGACCTTCCGCGCCGGCGAGAAGATCGAGCGGGTCATGATCGACAAGCGCGAGATGCAGTACCTGTACCGCGACGGCGACGACTACGTCTTCATGGACAACACCACCTACGAGCAGATGCACGTGTCCAGCGCGGCCCTGGGCGACGCCGGCAGCTATCTGATCGAGGGCGCGGCCGCCGTCCTCCAGCTCAACGGGGACGAGATCGTGGGCACCGACCTCCCCGCCGCCGTCGAGCTGACCGTCTCCGACACCGAGCCGGGCATCCAGGGCGACCGCGTGTCCGGCGCGACCAAGCCCGCCACCATGGAGACGGGTCTCACCGTGAACGTGCCCCTGTTCGTCAACGTTGGGGACCGCCTCAAGATCGACACCCGCGACGGTGAGTACATCACCCGTGCCTGACCGCCCCGGCGGGGTCGGCTCCCGCCGCGAGGCCCGTGAGCGGGCCCTGGCCCTCCTGTACGAGGCCGAGACCAAGGACACCGACGGGCACGCGGTCCTCGCGGCCCAGCCCGTCGCGGTGGAGGACCACGCCGCCGACCTCGTCGGCGGCGTCGCCGCGCACCGCGAGGAGCTGGACGAGGTGATCGGCCGTCACGCCCGCGGCTGGGCCGTGGCCCGCATGCCGGCCGTCGACCGCACGATCCTGCGCATGGCGACCTATGAGCTGCTCCACCGATCCGACGTCCCCCGCAACGTGGTCCTCAACGAGGCGGTAGAGCTGGCCAAGCGGTACTCCACCGAGGACTCGGGCCGCTACGTCAACGGCGTGCTGGCGGCGGTGGCCGTCGAGGCCGAGGGGTCGGCCCCGACGCCCTGAGCGGTCACGCCTGGCTGGCCGAGAGGGTGAAGGTCCCCACCGTGCTGGCCGACCCCTGGACCTCGATGCGCCAGCTGGTGGTCTCGTCGGGCGTGAAGGACACCGACTCGGCCTGGCCGGGCCCGCCGCTGTTGAAGCGACGCAGCTCGGTGTCGGTGTCGGGGTCCTTGACGATGAACACGGGGTCGAACGCCGGGTCGTCGGGGGTCAGGTCGACGACCACCTCCTGGCCGCCCTGGATCGTGAGGTCGATGAACTGGATGTCGCCGGGGGCCGCGATCTCCCCGGTGGCCTCGGGTGAGGTGCCGTTGCCGAGGACGAACGGCTCCACCTCGACCACGTTCACCCGGAACGAACCGGTGACCTCGTCGAGGCCGCCGTCGACCCGCACTGCGTAGGTGCCGGCATCACCGGTGGTGAACGCGGCGGTGCCCTCGTCCAGCTCGACCAGGTCGAGCGCGGTGCCCTCGGCGTCGATCACCGCGTAGTCCAGGTCGGGGTCGTTGTACACGAGCTCGTAGGGGTGCTCGGCGTCCAGGTCGACGCTGTACTCGACGATGTCGCCGGGCTGGCCCAGGCCGCCGGACTCGGCCGTGCCGACCTCCAGGTCCTTCCGGACCAACCGGCTGACCCGCACCGAGACCGTGCCCGTGCTCCAGCCGTCTTTGCCCACGACCAGCAGGTACTCGCCGGACTCGTCCGGTTCGATGAGGGAGAAGGCCGACTCGTACTCGCCGGAGGGGGTCACCAGGAAGGCCTGGACCTCGTCATCGACGTCGCCGCCCAGGTCGGCCGAGACCGTGAAGGGCTCGCCCGCGGTGGCGTCGACGGTCACCACCGCGAAGCCGGCGTTGTTGAGGTCGACGTCCACCGCCGCGCCGGCCGCGACCGAGTCCGTGGGCTCGGCCAGCTCCGGGTAGTCGACGGCCCGCAAGATGGTGTCGGCCGAGATCTCCGGCACGATGTCGGCGGCGTAGTCGGTCAGGGTGGCCAGCGGGTCCACCCGCCACCCGCCGTCCTCCTCGATCGCGACCACGGTGAGGGCGTCGACGCCCGTCTGCGCCCACCCCTCGGTGAGACAGAAGTCCGACGAGGCGACGTCGCGCTCCTCGTCGTCGCTCATGGTGGCGTCGCCATCGTCGGCGGCGTGGTCGTCGACCTCGAGGCAGGTCCCGTCCCAGACCACGTCGGCCACCCGGTCGTCGCCGTCCTCGTCGGTGTAGCTCAGGGTTCCTTCGATCCGGGTGACGGTGACCGCCATCCCGCCGGCCTCCCGCTCGGCGGCGTCGGTCTCCACGGTCACGTCGACCGACGTGTCGTCGCCCAGGCGTCCGACGAGCTCTTCCAGCGCGCCGGGGTAGGAGCGCACGACCTCGCCGGCCTCGCCCGCGGTGAGGTCCCCGGATGCGGGTCCATCGGCCTCGCCGACGCCGGTGAGGAGCTCGACGACCGCAGCCTCAGGGTCGTCGGCCCCTTCTCCGGCATCGGGCGGGGGCAGGTCCGGTGAGGCCAGCCCGAAGCTGTCGACCGCGTACTGCGCCGCGGTGAACAGCGGGCTGACGTACCACCCGCCGTCACGGCGGACGGTGATCAGGAAGGGGTCGACCTCATCGCCCTCCTCGCTGGTGATGACCAGGTCCTCGTCGGCCAGCTCACCCTCGATGGTGCGGTCGACCTCCTCGTCGTCGACCTCAGCGGCCCGCTCGACCACGGCGTCGGTCTCGCCCCCGAGCTCGTCGCGGGTGACCGAGATGTCGGCGCTGCCCCCGCTGATGGTCACCCGGGACACGTCGGGGCCCAGCTCGTCGACCTGGTAGGTGACGCCCGAGAGGGCCAGGTCGACGCCACCGAGGGCGTCCTCGTCGGGGGCGAAGCCGAGGGCGGTGGCCCGGTCGGCAGCCGACTCGTACACGTCGCCCAGGGCCTCCACCTCGTCCGGGTTCATGGTGGCCAGGGCGGCCACCGGGTCCTCGGCCTCGAGCGCGGCGGCCAGGTCCTCGGCCGCGGCCTCGGGGCTCCCGGCCCCGCCGCTCCCACCGGTGACGGCCCGGACCACGAAGAAGCCGATCGCGGCCACGGCGAGGACGCCCACCGCGACCAGTGCGATGGCCAGCTTGCCCTTGCCGCGCTTGGGCGGCGGGGTCGACCCGTACCCGGGCGGGGGCACCGATCCGGGAGGGGGCGGTGGCCCGCCCTGCGGGCTCCCGTAGCCCGAGGGGGGCACGGGTCCGGCTGGAGCGCCGGGCGGAGGGAAGCCCTGGGCGGGCGGGACGGTGCCGGGCGGCGGCCCGGTGGGCGGGGCTCCCGGGGGCGGGTTGGTCGAGGGGCGCTGGGGAGGGGGCGGAGCGGAGGGCACGCCGGGCTGCGGAGGGGGCGTGCGCCCCGGCGGGTTCCACCCCGGGCTGCCCGGGTTCGGCCGCTGATCGCTCATCTGTCCACCTTCGGCCGTCGGGCTCGCTCGCTGCGGTTGCTCATCGGTCTCCCTCCCCGCGCGTCGGTCAGCTGACGCGCTCGACGTCGATCGTGATCCCGTCGGCGACCGAGTTCAGGATCTCGGCTTGGAACTCGAGGCGGCTGTACTGGTCGGCGGTGTACTCGATCGACTCCGGCTCCCCAGCAGGCGCATCGTTCCGCGGGTCGTCCTCGGCGACGTCGGCCCGGAGGGTGAGGCCCAGGTCGGCCGACCCGTCCGGGGTGGCCGTGACCTTGACGGTCACCCCCTCGCGCACCTCGACGCGGAAGCGCCCGAACTGCCCGTCCGCCTCCTCCGGGGTGGAGAACGTGTACCCGAAGCCCGAGTCGGCGGGCTCGCCATCGCTCAGGTTGGTGATGGTGAAGTCCGGCACCGAGAGGAGCGACACGGCGAATTCGGTCGTGGTCGTTCCCGGCGCGATCACCGTGACGCGGTAGGTCCCCTCCTCGGTGGTCGTCACCCGGGGCCCCTCCGTTCCGGGGGTGGTCTCGAGCTCGGTGCCCTCCGGGTCCTCGATCGTCGCCTCGACGTCGCCCTCGTCGACGACGAGCGTGTAGAGGCTGTCAGCCGGCAGGTCGATCTCGTAGACCACGGCGTCGCCGGGGTTGGCGATCTCCCCATCGGTGAAGACGAGGATGAAGGTCTCCTCGACGGTCACCTCGCCCACCGACACGTCGACCTCGGCCGGGCCGGCATCCTCGGCGACCAGCAGCACAGCGTTGTCGCCGGACTCCTGGGTCGTGACGATCGCCCCGACCTCGCCCAGCACGAGCCCCGCCGGGCTGAGGACCAGCCCACTGACGTCGTCGGCGTCGGGGAGCACGCGGAGCAGGTCGTCGGGCTGGGTGGCCACGACCACGGTGCCCAGGCCATCGTCGTCGAGCATCGCGGGGGTGGTCTCACCCTGGGGGGCGTCGGTGCCCTCCAGCAGCTCGGGGAAGTCGTCGACGATCGACTCGACCTGATCGCGGTCGTCGGAGGTGAGCGCACCGCGCAGGTCGGAACGGGCCTCGGCCAGCGCCGAGTCCTCGGTCGTGGTGGTGGGGCCGGCCTCGTCGTCGTCGCCGCCCAGGACGGTGACCCCGACCACGACGAGCACGACCACCACGACGAGCCCGAGCACTCCGAGCCCGATGAGCAGTGGTGCCTTGCTCTTCTTCTGGGCCGGGGGCGGGTAGGTCGCGGGGGCGCCGTAGGGGGCGGGGCCCGGTGGGGACGCAGGTGGCTGGCCGGGGGGCGGCCCCTGCGGCGGAGGTGGCGCCTGGCCCGGCGGCGGGCCGTAGGCACCGCCGGGGGCCGAGGTGTGGCCGGTGGGTGGGGCCGGGGTCGGCGGCGGGGTCGGTGTGGGGCTGGGCGTCGTCCGCCCGGTGCGCCATCCCGGCGTCGTCGTCTGGTCGGGGTCCTCGGGGGGAGGGGTGTCGCTCATGGTGGTGTCGGAAGCCGCCATCCGGGGGTCGTGGAGGGCCGGACGTGGCTCGGAACGTACCACCGCACCCCCGAGCGGACATCGTGGACGGGCGGGGGGCCCTCCCCGGACCCGACTCACGCGTCAGACGGGTGACGCCTGCCGTCGGCCGGCCCGGGCGGGTGGATCGGGTGCTCTCGGGGCCCGCTCCGGCCGAGCACGCCGAGGAGGGCGGCGACCACGCCGAGCGCGGCCCCCGTGACGGCCAGCACCGTGCCCGGGCCCGTCCCGGAGCGGCCCACCCGGTCCAGGGTGTCCACCACCAGCCCGCTGGCCGCCAACCCGCCAGCCGCGGCCACCGCCGAGAGGGCGGCACCCCGCCGACCACCCAGTCCGGCCCCGACCAGGAGGAGCGCACCGCTGAGCGGCACCGCGTAGACGACCAGGCCGATCCATCGGGAGGCCCAGGCGTCGACTGCGCCCGAGAGGATGAGGTCGCCCACCCGGTGCAGGGCGATGCTCGAACCCGCGCCCCGTCCGGACCACGGCATCGCCGTGGCCACCAGGAGGAGCAAGCCGCCGAGGGCCGCGGAGGCCCGGCTCGCGCTCCGGGCTGCGGGCGAGCCGGGCACGCGCGCGAACCTACTGCACGTCCCTCCTCCCGGGATCGGTCGCTCCCGACCGGATGCCGGCCCTCGGGACCCCCCGTGACCCCTCCCGACCCCGCCCTGCTGCCGACCCTGGTCGCGCCGACCGCAGGGATCCGCCTGCGTCCTTGGGGCGAGGCCGATGCTGGCGCCCTGGTGGCGGCGTGGCACCGGCCGGACATCGCCGGGCGGTCCCGGGGGAGCGACGATCGGTCGCTCGCGGCCGCGGCGCGGTGGATCGCGGGGGCCGAGGCCCGGGCCGCCGCAGGGCTGGCGGTGGACCTGGTGGTCGGTCCGCTCGAAGGGGACGCCGTGTGGGGCGAGGTGGGAGTGGTCCGGCGTCAGCTCCGCGCCGCCGGGCAGGACCCCGACGTGGTGCGCACGGTGTGGGAGGTGGGCTGGTGGGTGGTGCCGACCGAGCGAGGGCGGGGGCTGGCGTCGGCCGCGGTGGCCCTCCTCGGAGCGTGGGCCGGTGGCGCGCTCGACATCACCGGGTGGGTGGCGCGCATCGAGCCCACCAACCGGGCGTCGCACGTCGTGGCCCGGGCGGCGGGCATGGTTCGCAGGGGTCGCTTCGACGCCGACCACGACCTGTGGGCCGGGGCCGTCCCCGGTTCCCCGCCCGTTCCCGGGGGACCGGTGTAGGGTCGGGACGTCCGTGAAGCGGGTCCGGTGAGGCTCGCACGGGCAGGAGTCCCCGTGGCCGAGAGAGAGCGACGCATCACCCCGCCCTACGGCGGCGTCTTCGTCCCCCGCACCCGTGTCCTGGAGCAGGACGATGTGGCCCGGGCCATCTGGCGCATGGCCCACGAGATCGTGGAGCGCAACCACGGGCTCGGTGAGGTGCTGGTCGTCGGCCTCCAGACCGGTGGGTGCTGGATCGCCGAGCGCCTGGCCGACGCCCTCGACTCCATCGAGAAGGTCCGGCCCGAGGTCGGTGTGCTCGACGTGGCCTTCTACCGAGACGACATCGGGATCCGCCCCGTGCTCCCGGAGGCGGTGACGGACATCCCCGAGGACATCGACGGGCGCAGCATCGTCCTGGTCGACGACGTCCTCTTCACGGGCCGCACGATCCGGGCCGCCCTGGGGGCCCTGCACGACTACGGGCGTCCCCGCACCGTGCAGCTGGCGGTGATGGTCGACCGCGGCCACCGGGAGCTGCCCATCCGTCCGGACTACGTGGGCAAGAACCTCCCCACCCGCCGCGACGAGGTCGTCGACGTCCACCCCGACGGTGTGGACCTCGGGGAGATGGTCAAGTGAGGAGCACATCCCGGTGAGGGATCTGCTCGACACGGCCGCCCTCAGCCGGGACGACGTGGAGGAGCTCCTGGAGCTGACCGACTCGTTCGTCGAGGTCAGTCGACGCTCGATCCCCAAGGTCCCGGCCCTGCGGGGGCGCACGGTGGCCTCCCTGTTCTTCGAGGACTCCACCCGCACCCGCCTGTCGTTCGAGACCGCAGCCAAGCGGCTCTCGGCTGACACCATGACCTTCAGCGTCTCCAGCTCGTCGGTCAACAAGGGCGAGTCCCTGCGCGACACCGCGCTGACCATCGAGGCCATGGGGGTCGACGCCGTCGTCGTGCGCCACCGCTGCTCGGGGGCGCCCCACCGGGTGGCCTCGTGGATCGACGCCCGTGTCATCAACGGCGGCGACGGGTGGCACGACCACCCCACCCAGGGCCTCCTCGACGCCTACACGTTGCGCTCCCGGGTCGGAGCCCTGGATGGCTGTCGCGTCGCCGTGGTCGGCGACGTCAAGCACTCCCGGGTGGCCCGGGCCGACATCCACGCCTTCACCGCCCTGGGCGCCCAGGTCACCCTGGTCGGGCCACCCACCCTCCTGCCCCCGTCGTTGGAGGGCTGGCCCGTCACCGTGTCCCACGACCTGGACTCGGTCCTGGCGGACGTCGACTGCGTGGCCCTGCTCCGGATGCAGCGCGAGCGGATGACCGAGGCCCTGGTGCCGTCGCTGCGGGAGTACACCGCCCGCTACGGGCTCACCGTGGACCGGGCCCGACGTCTGCGTGACGACGTGGTGGTCATGCACCCGGGACCGATGAACCGCGGCGTGGAGATCGCCCCGGAGGTGGCCGACGACCCCCGAGCGGTGATCGTCGACCAGGTCCGCAACGGCGTCGCCGTCCGCATGGCCGTGCTGTTCCGGCTGCTCGGCTCGGAGGCCCGCAACGACCGGACCGCAGCCGTCGAGGCCGCCGACGAGCCGGACGACGACACCCTCCCGGACGACGACGGCGCGGGCGACCGGGAGCAGGGCAGGTCGACCGACGCCGAAACCGACCCGGAGGACCCAGGTGGCGCGGACCCACGAGCCCGGCGCGAGCCGGCCCAGGCCCCCCGCCGCTGAGCGTCGGCGGCCCACCCCGCGAGGAGCGAGATGTCTGACACGTTGGTGATCAAGGGGGGTCAAGTCATCGACGCGTCCGGCGAACGGACCGCCGATGTGGCCGTCGTCGATGGGCGCATCGCCGCGGTGGGCGCCGACCTCGACGGCGACCGCACCCTCGACGCCGGCGGCTGCGTCGTCGCCCCTGGCCTCGTCGACCTCCACGCTCACCTCCGCCAGCCGGGCCAGGAGGAGGCCGAGACCATCGAGACGGGCAGCCGGTGCGCCGCCCTGGGCGGGTTCACGGCGGTGGTGGCCATGCCCAACACCACGCCGGCCATCGACTCGGCCGGTGTCGTGCGCGAGGTCCAGGAGCTGGCCCGCACCGCGCTGTGCGCCGTCCACCCCTCGGGCGCCATCACGATCGAGCGGGCCGGCGAGGCGCTGGCCCCCATGGCCGAGATGGCTGATCTCGGGGTGCGGATCTTCACCGACGACGGCACCGGCGTGCAGGACGACCTCCTCATGCGGCGGGCCATGGAGTACGCCGTCGGCCTGCCCCACGACGTGGTCCTGGCCCAGCACTGCGAGAACAGCCAGCTGGCCGCCGGCGGCCACATGCACGAGGGGGAGTGGTCCTCCCGGCTCGGGATCGCCGGGCAGCCCCACGCGGCCGAGGAGTCCATGGTCGCCCGCGACATCGCCCTGGCCCGCCTCACCGGCGCGCGCATCCACATGCAGCACATGTCCACCGCCGGGTCGGTGGCCCTGATCGCCGAGGCCCGGGCCTCGGGCCTCGCCGTCAGCGCCGAGGCCACCCCCCACCACCTCCTGCTCACCCACGCCGAGTGCGCGGGCTACGACCCAGTGTTCAAGGTCAACCCGCCGCTGCGCACCGAGGCCGACGTCGCCGCGGTCCGGGCCGGGGTGGTCGACGCCACCCTCGACGTGATCGCCACCGACCACGCCCCCCACACCCAAGACACCAAGGACGAGCCCTTCGACCAGGCTCCGCCGGGGATGTTGGGCCTGGAGTTCGCCCTGGGCGTGGCCCTGTCGGTGCTGGAGCTCCCGCTGGCCGAGGTCCTGGCCCGCATGTCGTGGCGCCCTGCCGCGGTCGTCGGCCTGAGCGCCGCCCAGGGCGGTCCCGTCGAGGCCGGTCGGCCGGCCAACCTCTGCGTCATCGATCCGGAGGCGACCTGGACGGTCGAGGCGGGCCAGACGGCCAGCCGCAGCCGCAACGTCCCCTACGTGGGCCACACGCTCAAGGGGAAGGTCCGCCACACCGTCTGCGCCGGTGAGCCCGTCGTGATCGACGGCGCCGCCCAGCGCTGATCGGCCGACGACGCGTTCTAGAACGCGGTTGAGGTTCTAGAAACGGGTCGGTACCCTGTGCCCATGGCGCTGAGCATCAAGAGCGACGAGGCTGACGAGTTGGCCCGCGAGCTGGCCCGCGTCACCGGCGAATCGCTCACCAAGGCCGTCACCGAATCCCTGCGCGAGCGGCTGGACCGTGAGCGCCGGGGTCGGAGGCCAGATCTGCTTGAGCTCGTCGCCGAGATCCAGGCCGAGGTGGCGCGCCTTCCCGTCCTCGACGACCGACCGGCCGACGAGATCCTCGGCTACAACGAGCACGGGCACTGGGACTGATCCGGCAGTGGTCATCGACTCGTCGGCGATCGTGGCCATCGTGCTCGGTGAGCCCGAGGCGACCGCGCTCACCCTCGCGCTGAGAGCCGACGAGGTCCGCCTCCTGGGGGCGCCGACCCGCACTGAGGTGACGGTCGTGTTGGCTGGGCGCGAAGGCGAAGGAGCGGTGCGGGCGCTCAATCGCCTGCTGGACGGGGCCGAGGTCACCGACGTCGCCTTCGACCGGGAGCTGGCGGACCTGGCGAGCGATGCCTACGGCCGCTACGGCAAGGGCAACCACCGGGCCCGGCTGAACCTGGGGGACTGCTTCACCTACGCGGTGGCCAAGCGAACGGGCGAGCCGGTCCTCTGCGTCGGCGACGACTTCGCCCAGACCGACATCGACGTCGTCGCCCTCGACCCGCCGTCGTAAGCGCGGCTGCGGCAGGTGGGGTCCTCGATCGGGCAAGATCAGCGTCATGGCCACCGAGCTGCTGTACCTGCGTGACGCCGAGCTGCACGCCTTCGACGCCGAGGTCACCGCGGTCGACGACGCGGGCCGCCGGGTTGCCCTCGACCGCACGGCGTTCTACCCGACCGGCGGCGGCCAACCCCACGACACCGGCACCCTGAACGGCCTCGACGTGAGCGGGGTGCGCAAGGAGGGCGACGAGGTCTGGCACGCGGTCGGTGACGGCGACCTGCCCCCGGTCGGGGAGCGGGTGTGGGGTGGGATCGACTGGGGCCGCCGTCACGCCCTCATGCGCACCCACACCGCGCTGCACATCCTGTGCGGGGTCATCTGGAACGAGTGGAGCGTCCCGGTCACCGGCGGGAACATGGAGCCGCTGTCAGCCCGGATGGACTTCGCCTTCGACCCGCTGCCCGAGGGGTTCGGCGCCCGCGTCGAGGACCTGGTCAACGTCGAGATCGCCGCCGACCGCCCCATCGAGGTGTCGTTCCTGCCCCGCGACGTGGCCGTCGAGGACGAGGACCTCATCCGCACCAAGGTCAACCTCATCCCCGAGTCGGTCACCGAGATCCGGGTGGTCGACATCGTGGGCCTCGACAAGCAGGCTGACGGCGGCACCCACGTGCCGTCGACCGCCGCGGTGGGTCGCGTGCGGGTGGTCAAGACCGAGTCCAAGGGCAAGGGCAACAAGCGCATCCGCCTCGAGATCACCGACTGAAGGGGCACCCCGGGTGGGCTGCTACGGTCGACGCCTGACCGTGAAGCGGGTCCCGTGAGGCCCGTACGGCAGGAGACCGAGTTGAGCGAGACGCGCGCTGCCCTCTGCCGCCCGGTGGGGGGCGCCTTCGTGCCCGGGGTGACGTCGTGAGCCGGCGTGAGGTCCGTCCCGCCCTGCTGGTGCTGGCCGACGGCGAGGTGTTCGAGGGCGAGGCCCTCGGCGCCGAGCCCGACAGCGGCATCGCCACCGGCGAGGTCGTGTTCAACACCGTCCTCTCCGGCTACCAGGAGGTCATCTCCGACCCGTCCTATGCGGGCCAGGTCATCACCTTCACCTACCCCCACATCGGCAA